>JBEKUO010000697.1:0-3873 GCA_049514955.1 Bryobacteraceae bacterium
AACGACAGCCACCCGCCCGACCAGGAGTGCTGCCCAATACAGCGCCAGCATCCAGAGCGACGCTGGCGGGCTCATGCCGAGGCGCCGCACCAGAAACAGCGGCAACCATCCGGCGATCGACCACTCATTGCCGAACTGGAAGAATAACAGCAGCGCGAAGAGCACCGCGCACAGGCTGCGAAAATCGCGGAAGACCTGTCGTATGTCCGGCTGAACCACAGAGGTGGTCACCGCGGGGGCGGTCCGCGCATATAGACCGGCGAAGAATCCGGGCGCGATCGCCATCAGAATCTCGATCGACGGCACCGTGTAGGCGTAAAAGGTCCCGGCGACCAACAGCGTAACGGCCAGGCAGCCCAGACCGTAGTAGATGCCGCCCAGACCCACGGTGCGGGCGGTCTCGCGCGAGTAGGCCGCGGCGATACCGTGGAACAGCCCGGTATTGAGCAGCCCGACGGCCAAGCCGATCACTACGAGGCCCGGAACGCGCCAAAGCCAGTGCGCTAGCGGCGTCACCAGAGCCAGCGACAGCAGCCCGGCGCAGCCCAGGGAGCAGGCGAACACGAGCAGAAAGCGCAGGCTCTGGCCCGAGAGAATCCGGGCCGACAACCAGACCGACGCGATCACCCCTACAGCCAGGCTGAGGAAGTAATTGCCGATGGTGACGAACTCGGGCGGGTCCCGATGGTAGCCCCAGGCCGGCAAGACAGCGCCCAGGAGCGCAAAGAGGAATCCCGAGAGCAGAAAGCCTGCCAACGCCCTCCCGGCCGCCGGGGCCGGCGCCATGCGGGCCGCGCCAGCGACGTGGCTCACCAGTCGATTGTATCCCTTTGGCTGTCGTGGCGCAGGGCGGGCCGACGGCCGATCTCCATGTGGCCGCGCCACAGCCGACATGACCACCATCCACCAGCCACTAACCACCAGCCACGGTTCGCCAGGCGCACCGCCCGCCCCACCCTGCTATTCCTTGCCGTCCAGTAATCCGGCCGCGCGCAGCACCCTGCGCACCTTCTTGGGTGAAATGGAGAGGCGCGCAGCCACCCGTGAGACCTTGCGGTCCTCGCGCTCCCAGACCTTGGGAATGATAATGTGCGCGAAGTCTTCGGTAATCTGTTGGAACGTCTTATCGCCGACGAGTCCCTGGGACCACTCGCGCAACACCGTGTCGACGGGTCCGCGTCGCAGAATCCGGGCCTTCAGGTCCTGCAGGTCGTCCCAAATATAATCGGGTCCTTGCGGTTTCAGCAAGCCCGCCGCGTCGTCGCAGCACTTGCGGGCGCCTTCCACGTTATCGAAGAAATCGTTCACGAAGGTCATGCCTTGACAGACATAGGCGCGCGCCAGCAGCCGGCGGTTCTGGGTGTGCTTGGCAAACTCCACCGCGTCGCGGGCGAAATCGTGCGCCAGTTGCGCATGCCGGTTCGTGCCCGACGCCTCTTCGATTTGCTCGTCGAACTTGGCATTCTCCACGATCGACTGCAAGATTCGCGCGCGCGCCATCAGGATGTAGTCGGCCTTCGGCTCCCCCAATTGGAACGCATGCGAAGCTTCCGTCGCGGCCGCATCCAGTTCGCCGCTGTCCAGGCAGAGAAATCCGCGAAGAATGTGGACCGCGCCCATCCCCCGGTGGTTGTCCTGGCTCTGGTAGATCGACCGGGCGGTCTCCAGTTGCTCGAGGGCCTGCTCTCGCAACCGCGCTAACCGCGTTCGCTGCTGCGCGGTATCGGCGGCGGCCGCGTGGTCCCGGCCGGCGAGGTTTTTACGGCTGGCCGCGGCGGCATCCAGTTTCTTGCGCAATTGCAGGCAGATCAGCCGCTCGGACGAAGCCATGTTCACCAGCGACCGCGCCATGTTCGGGTGCCGCGGATTCCGCATGGCATACTCTTCCATGGCCTTCGCGAAGTACTCCAGAGCGCGATCGTGGCGGCCCTCGCGCCGGGCGATCCGGCCATAAGCGGACTGGATATTGCCACGGTTGACGTAATCGTCCGTCTCGCTTAGAGCGGCTTCGGCTTCTTGCAGTGTGCGAGCCGCCTCCTGCAGTTTTCCTTTCTGGAACGCCAGCCAGCTTTCCAGAACTTGCATGACGGCGGCCATTTTGTCGTAGCCCAGATCTCGGGCCAATCCACGGGCCTTCACGGTGAAGCTGAGAGCGTCATCGTACCGGCCTTGACTGCGTAAGCACCGCCCGATCCAGAAATTCGAGATCGCCAGCATTTCGCGATCCCGGACTTCTTCTTCGACCGACTCGACGAATTCGAAATGCCGGATAGCCTGCTCGAATTCTTCCTCGGCCATGGCTACCAGGCCTTCCGCCATCCGCAAATGCAGGTAATCGAGCAGCGGCAGGCCGGCGCGCGAATCCTTTGGAAAACGCGCCAGCAAACATTTGATCAGTTGTGGGCCTTCATATCCGATATCGACCCACTGTGCCACGTACCCTAACAGGACGCCGGCACTTCGGTGCACGGGGGCGAGCGCATCGAGGAGGCCCCGGTTGGCTTCCAGACACCGCATGCCGCTCGCGATCCTGCGATACGCGATGTCTTCCCGCAGCCGTCTCAGAAGCTCGCCGTACTCTGCGGCGTTGGGCATCTACTTAGATTATAGGCGCGCTTTCGGCGCCAGGGGCAGAGCCAGGGGCGGGGCTGTGTTCGGCATCCGCTCCGCGCGCAGCGGCTATTTGGCCATCAATTCCAGGACCGACGACGTCATGGCGATCACGCCCGTGCGTATGGCGGGCTCGACCATCGGGAAAAAGAGGCTGGAATGAAGCGACGGCAGAGGTTTTCCGGTGCGCAGGCTCTCCTTGAGTTTCTCCGGGTCCGCGGCGCCGAGGCGCAGCATGAACACGGGAATCTGTCGCCCTTCGAGGCCGAACAATCCAAAATCCTCGCTGGCCATCTCAGGCTTGGAATCCAGCACGTGGTCGCCGCCAAGCGACACGCGGAGGGCCTCTTTCAGCCGCCTGGCCAGCTCGGGATCGTTGTAAGTGACCGGGGCGTGGTCCGGGTCCACGGTCACGATAGGGGCGCGATCCTCCGGGATGCCCGCCGCCAGCGCCACGCCGCGCGCGATTCGCTCGATGGACGCCAGGATGTTCTGGCGCACGTTCTCACTGAAGGCGCGCGTGGAGATTTCGAGCTTCACTTCGTCGGGAATGATGTTGTGTTTGGTGCCGCCGTGAATGGAGCCCACCGTGACCACCGCCGGGTCCTGCGGCGCGGTCTGCCGGCTGACGATGGTCTGCAGCGCTAGCACGAACTGCGCCGCAACTACGATGGGATCCTTGGTGGCATCCGGGTGCGCGCCGTGGCCGCCGACGCCGCGAATGATCACGTCCACTGAGGTCGAGCTGGCCAGCAGCGGTCCCGCGACCACCCCCACGTTGCCCGCGGCGATGCTCGGATCGTCGTGCTGCGCGATGCAGTAGTCGGGCTTCCCGAAACGCGCATAGAGGCCATCGGCGAGCATGGCGCGCGCGCCGCCGATGCGCTCCTCGGCGGGCTGGCCGATAAGCAACAGCGTGCCGTGCCAGCGGTCCTTGATGCCGGCGAGCGTGCGCGCGGTCCCCAGGAAGCAGGCCATGTGGAGGTCGTGCCCACAGGCGTGCATCACCCCTACCGTCTCGCCGGCGTCGTTTTTGGTGTGCACCTGGCTGGCGAAGGGTAAGCCCGTCTTTTCCTCGACTGGCAACGCATCCATTTCCGTACGCAGCAAGACCATGGGGCCGGCGCCGTTCTTGAGAATGGCGACTACGCCGTAGGCGCCTTGCCCGTCCGCATACCTGCCGACGTGTTCGGTGACGGTGTAGCCTGACTTGCGCAGTTCGTTCGCCAGGAGCGCGGCAGTGTGCTCTTCGTACTGCGAGAG
>JBEKUO010000698.1:0-3859 GCA_049514955.1 Bryobacteraceae bacterium
CGCATTCATCGCCGGCGTTTCCCTGCTGACGACTGCGCCAGCGTGTCTGCCGACAACGAAACCGGCGGCCTGTGCGGGCGTTTTTCCGGCGCTAATGCGGTCGCTTCCAACCGGCGCTAACACCGCCTAGCTCGACGGGGCGACAAGCCGGGGAACCCTGCCCGGTTGGCGGCGCTTCCACCCAGGGAATCGCAGAAGGGGCGATTCGTTGAGCCATCCATCTAGACCCGAAATCGAGAAATTCGCCGCCGAAGCATTCGCGGTAGCCACCGATGACATTATCGTGGAGCATGCAGAAAAGCGGAAACGACTGTCGGCCCAAGTTCGGCTTACGGGCAACAGTGGAGGCTACCTGCCTTTTCTAGTCCTGCTTGAGGCGGAGCACGTGCGAGAGATGATCCGCGCCAAGGCGAAGGCTCTTGTAGAGGCGTTCACGTTATACGGCGTGCCATCCGACCGGCGGGCAGAGCTAGATCTTCAAACGGCTGCTAAGCAAATGGCCGGAGGCGCCATTTCCGGTATTCGTGGTGAGCTGCAGTTGCGCTCGGTAAGGTTGAGCATTGCGGAGGAAGGAGGAGGGGTGCCCTGGCATCTCGAAATCGAGAAAGCCATGAATACAGCCCTGAAAAAAGGCGTGCTCAGGCTGAAGCGGCAAAGAATCAAGGCTACGACGACCAAGACTCAGCCTGCCGTGACACCCAGGTCGCAGCCTGGTTCCTCGAACCCACCAGGACCTACGGAAGGGCTCGAGGCGGCAGCGCCTCCCCAGCACCCGGAACGGGTGGCAGCGATCCCAGCCGATGCAAATCGATCTGCAAATGTAATGAACGTTGGTGCCTTGATGGGGAGGCTCGGCAAGGACTGGAACTGGGAGTTCTCGCCCGAAGCCTTGAGGGCATTCCAAGATATTCAAGCCATATCGGCTAAAGGCTATGAGCGGATTCTGCATATCGCGGCCACGATGCAAACACGGGAAGGGTTCATTTCCCGCCTGCCGGAACTTTTTGCAGAAATGGGCCTGAAGGTTCCGTCTGGCGTTCTCAATCCACCTCCAGGCCGACCTGGCAGACCGCGTAAATCAAGTACGCAAAGGGTTCATGAGATATGGATCAGCTTGGGACGTCCCGGTCCCGGCAGCAACAAGTTAGCCGCCGAATGCTATGGCAAAGAATTCAGGTCCGCAAGCCCTAAAGCCCGGAAGCTAATGGTTGATCAATGCTATCGGGCTGTCAAGCGCATGGAATCGACTAAATCCGCTCTGAAATAGGTCGAAGGTTTCTCGTATCGACGAAATCTTGACCTATTTTAATCGAAGAACATAAAAGCCATACTATGTTTTAGCGAATCTTGGAGTTTTCCTTTGGAACTTCACGGTTGGCTACACGCCAGCGCCTGAGGCTAGAAAAGGCTCATCCGGCCGGAGGTGTGCATGGACATTCATGGACAAAGCCTTATCGATCTTCTCCGCGTGAATACAAGGCCGATTCAACTTCGCTGCGGGAGGGAGATGGTCTGCATGCTCTCTCCTTCAGAGGCCCTTCGCAAGGCAGTGAGTGGTCTCTACGTTGGCATTGGCAGCCCCAGCCGCATTCGGCATCTTAGGCGCGCAGAAGAATGCTCACCGATTCGGCCACTTGCAGCGAGCTGTTTTACGCGGCGCGTCCGCAACGATGCTGGCGTGATCGTCGCGGCCCGGAAGATATTGGAGCACAAAGACGTATGCAGATAGCAACTGAACTTCTGACGATTCCCCAGTTCGCTCGGGCAACGGGCCTGAAGTACTGGCTGGCCTGGCAATTGGTGAGGCGCGGTAGCATTCCCTCCGTGCTGGTAGGAAATCGCCGGCGGATTGATGTGCGGTGGGTTGAGCAATGGCTTGCTACCGGCGGCTATCGGCCAGTGGCGCAGGGATCCGCAGCACCAAACTGATGCCGGCATGCCCAAAGGGTCTGGCATTCCCGACATGCGCTTCATCAATCGGGAGCTGCCGATCGCGGAAGTGGCCCGCACGCTGGAATTACGGCTCGACGGCGCCAGCAAGATCCATTGTTGGCATCCCGAGCGCCACCAACATGGGGATCGGACTGCCTCCGTGGGAATTCGGGCCAGCAACAACACGGTGAAATGCTTCGGATGTGACAGCAAACCGATGGGCGTCATCGACCTGGTTGTGGATGTCCGTGGTGTCGGGCCGGCAGACGCCGCACTGTGGATCGCCGAACGCTTTACGGTACCGTCTATACCGGCGCGCAAGCGGCTCGCGGACGGGAACGAGCGGAGTTATCGGGTTGGGTACGAGCGCGGCCTGGGGCTGCTAATCCGCTCCGGGCTGTGGGCGAGGCTTTCGGCGCCCGCACAGGCCATCGCAGGGGTGCTGCTTGAATTCGGCGAGAAGGACCGGCCGCTTGACGAAACACTGCGGGTCCAGATGGCCTATCGCACGCTGGCGCGTTTTAGCGGCGTGCAATCGCACAACGCCATCCGGAAGGGCTTGGTTGAGCTGGGCGAGGTCGGATTTCTGGTTCTGCCGGCGGGCGTCCCGTCGGCGTCCCTGGACCGCAAGTCAGCGACGTACATCGTGACACCCAATTCTCATCAGCTTTGGGAACTCGCGCAGACTGCGGGCCGGCAGATGCAGCAGGAAATCGCGGCTGAAGTTGAGTTGCGGAAGCGGCAGCGGAGGGAAAGATTGTGTTCCAGCAAAGGAAACTGACAGGCAGCAGCAGGCCGCGCCCGCTCTCTGTACTAAGTATAAGAATCTGTATTCCGCGAATACCGTGGAACGACAAGACGCTATTCCACGGATAGCGTGATCTTGCATCAGCAGCCGTTTTTGCGTCTGGCCGGCTGCCAACGACCCTGAGGAAGATATGGCTGAATTGCGATTCTCCGAAATATCTGCGGCGCGCCAGTTGTTCATCCGCACCTGTCAGCGGCTGGGCTTTGGAAAAATCTGCGGCCTTGCGGTACGCGACCGGGAGCCGGTGTTCGATCAGAACGCTCAACTTGTCTTCGATCTGAAGCTCGAAACCGACGAAGATCCGCGTCCTGAAATGGCCTTGAACGATTTCGTGCTTTGCAGCGAGATCTGCCGACTGTTTTCGATGCTGGATGCCTTCCACAACGGGACCATCGAGCACCTCGAAGTTCGCGCGGGGGTTCCGCGACGCATGGTCTTCAGGGCCACAGATCCAATGCATGGGTAGCTCGATGACAAGTACCGGCAATCAAAATCTGGATGCGCTCGCCGACGCCATCGCTGAGCGAGTGTTCCAGCGGTTAACTGCTGCGCAAGAACGCAACAAAAGCCGGTTGCTGGACGTGCCGGCCGCGGCCGAGTACATCGGGCGCACTCCTTCCGCGCTTCGGCACCTGATCGCCAAGAAAGCTATCCCTTGCGTGCGGCGGGACGGCCGCGTTCAGCTTGATCGCCAGGATCTCGATGACTGGCTTGAACTCGGCAAGACAGTGAGTAAACATGAGGGCCATGCGAAAACGAGGTAGCGGCACCGTCTACCAGCGCGGGAAAGTCTGGTGGATTCAGTATTTTGTCCGCGGGCTTAAAGTCCCGGAACCCACCGGCTTCACTGAGAAGGCGGACGCGGAGAATCTACTAAAGCAGCGCATCGGCGAAATCGCGGCAGGCCGGCGCGTAGGGCCGGAGCGCGCCACTATCGCGGATCTATGCGCGCTGGTGGTGGAGGATAATCAGTTGCGCAAGCTGCGCGATGCCGGGCACGTCGCGTGGCGCTACAAGGCTCACATCGAACCGGTGTTGGGCAGTCTGCTGGCGTCGCGATTCGGCTCGGCGCAGGTGCGGCAGTACATTGCCCAACGCCGATCGGCGGGCGCGTCGGAC
>JBEKUO010000699.1:0-3849 GCA_049514955.1 Bryobacteraceae bacterium
ATCTCCTTGTTGAAGATCGAAAACAGCCCTATGGTGATGATCGTATCGTGGAAGCAGGCGACCACCGCCGCCACCCCGTAGATCCACTCGAACCGAAACGCTATATATACCAACATTCCACCCAGCGCGTAAAGGGTCGCCAACACCGCTTTGGTGCGCAACTCGGCGCCCACCTTGGGACCGACCATCTCGACCTGCAGGATCGAAAACGGAGCCAGGTAGCATTGCTGTTTTAGAACGCTAATAATAGCAGAGTTTACCCCCGGCACCGCGGACAGTTGATCGAAGCTGGCAATCAAGCCGGAACGCGGCGGCGTGTTGCGGAAATTCAGCATGTCCGCGGCGATTTGCTTGAGCTGCTGGTCGGACAATTGAATGCCGGCCTGTTGCAACGGCACGGTCAGGCTGTCCAGCAGTTCGTTGACGCCCGCGTTGTTGAAGTCCAGCTTGCCGCTCTGGGGCTGGCCGAAAGTGGTCTCCAGGGTGTCCTGCATGGCTTTGCGGGCGAGATTCATCTGTCCCTCGGACATGCGCTCGGTGCCGATGACCACCTCGTTCTCCGCCCCGATACTGGTGAACGGCTGCACGCTGATCTCGCCGCTGATCTTGCCGGACTTGGACAACGCGGTCCGGATCTTATCTTCCGGAGGCGCGCCGTTCCACTTCACGGTCATCTGCGTGCCTTCTTTGAAATCGATTCCGTACCGCAGCCCGCCATGCAGCAGGATACTCGTAAGCCCCGCCACGGAAAGCACCAGGGAGGCGCCGATAAAGGGCCATTTCCAGCCCAGAAAGTCGAAATTTGTGTTCTTAAAAATTTGCATCGAGAAACGCCATACCGGTGCTTAACATCACTTTGACACCGGACTTTTCATAATTGTTCCATCCGTCGTGGCGCAGGCACTCTTGCCTGCCCGCCGGCACTCCTGCCGGCGCCCTGCCGCGACATCATTATATACTCAACTCGGCCAGTTGCCGCCTTCCGGACAACTCGTAGTCGAAGATCACCTTCGACACAAACACCGCCGTGAATACGTTTGCGATCAGGCCGATCACCAGGGTGACGGCAAAGCCCCGCACCGGCCCTTCTCCGAAGATAAACAGGAAAGCGCAGGAAACGATCGTGGTGACGTGCGTATCGACGATCGTCCACCAGGCTTTGCCGAAGCCGGCATCCACCGCCGAAACGATGGCCTTGCCCGCCCGCAACTCCTCCCGGATGCGTTCGAAAATCAGAACGTTGCTATCCACCGCCATACCGATGGTCAAGATGACTCCGGCGATACCCGGAAGGGTCAGGGTGGCTTTGAAGTAGGACAGGGCGGCCATCAGGATGACCGTGTTCAGGAACAGCGCCAACACCGCATTGACGCCGCTGCGCTTGTAGTAGACCAGCATCACCACGATCACCGCCGCCAGGCCGGCCAGGCCCGCCACGATGCCCGCATGGATCGAATCGGCGCCCAGCGACGGCCCGACCGAGCGTTCCTGCATGGGTTGGATGGTCGCCGGAAGGGCGCCCGCCCGCAGCACCAGCGCCAGGTCGGAAGCCTCCTGCTCGCTGCCGATGTTCGTGATACGGCCACTGTCCTCGATGCGGCTCTGAATGGTGGCCACGCTGCGAATCTGATTATCCATCACCACCGCCAGCCGGTTTCCGATGTTCGACTCGGTATAGCGGGCGAAGCGCTTGCCGGCGTCCGGGCTAAGCGTGAAATTTGTCTCCCACTTGCGGAACTCGTCCTGGCCTGCTCGCGCATTGCGCAGATCCGTTCCCTTCACCACGGCGGTCTTGCTCACCAGGAACCACGCCTCACCCCGGTCGCCCTCCGGCGCCTGCCGCACCAGCTTGGTGTTCAACGGCAGGATGCCGCCTTTCTGCGCCAGGGCCGCCTCGCGGCTGGCATACGGGCCGTCCTTTACGTCGTCGATCTCCAGTTGAGCGGTGGTCTGCATGATCTCTTTCACGCGCCCCGGATCGTCCACTCCCGGAAGCTCCACCAAAAACTCGAAATCCGTACCGGCCTGGCCGTACTGCTGAACAGTAGGCTCTGTCAGGCCGAGCTGATTGATCCGGTTGCTGATCGTCTGAATCGAGCGATCCACAGTATCCCGCTTTAGCGTGACCAGTTCCGAGGGCCGCATATTCAGCCGGTAATCGGTGGCGTTCACCGGGGTGAGGACCCATTGTCCGAAGCGCTCCGACACCAGATTGCGGAAAGCCGTGGTCTTCGCCACCGGCACGCCCTTAACCGTGATTTCGATCTTGTCGGCGTCTTCCACGCTGGCGGGATCGTTGCGGTCGATGCCGGCGTAATCGATCGTCTGCTTGCGCATCTCTTCTTTCATCCGCTCGATAGTCTGATCGGCCTCCGTCTTGACGGCGTCCTGCACCTGCACCTGGTAGATCAGGTGGCTGCCGCCTTTCAGGTCCAGTCCCAGCCGGATATTGTGGCGCAGGTTATCCACCAGCGCGTCTTTGGACTTCGGAAAGCCTATGATGCCGAAAACGCACACCAGTATCGTCACAACGATGACCACGGTTCTGCCCGTCACATTTTTTCGCATGAGGAAAATGCCTTGATGGTAAACTATTGTACTTCTTATTTCTTCGCTTCGCCGGAGACCAGGCTGGAGACCGCGCTGCGGGCCACCTGCAGCTTGATATTGTCCGGCTTCACCCTTATCACCAGCGTTTCGTCCTCGCCGATCGAAATGATAGTCCCGACAATGCCGCCGCTGGTTTGCACTACATTCCCATTCTGCAAGGAGGTCAACATCTTCTGCTGCTGTTTCTTCTGGCGCTGCATGGGAAGGAACAGGAGAAAGTAGAAAATCCCGAAGATCAGGAGAATGGGCAGGAAGCCCAGCATGGACGAGCCTGGGGACGATGTTTGGAAAATCAGATTTAGGACCACGTTGGCAAACTACTCGATTTCAACCGGCGCGGAGCGCACGGTTCGTAAGTATTCAGGGTATCCACCAGATAGTATAGCGTGCCTGATGGCACGCATGATGTCAAGGTAGCGGGTGACGTTGTGCAGCGTGGCGAGCATGGCGTACAGGATTTCCCCGGCTTGATACAGGTGCCGCAGATAGGCGCGGGAAAAGCTGGTGCAGGTATAGCACGCGCATTTCGGGTCGAGCGGCCGGGGATCGTCCTTGTAGCGGGCCTGCTTGATGCGCACGGCGCCCGCGGAGGTGAACAGGCAGCCGTTGCGGGCGTTGCGTGAGGGCAGCACGCAATCCATCATGTCCACGCCGCGCGCCACGTATTCGGGCAACTCCTCCGGCATGCCCACGCCCATGGCGTAGCGCGGTCGGCTACGTGGCAGCAGCGCCTCGGTGGTCTCCACCATCTCCAGGCTCAAAGGCCGCGGCTCGCCCACCGACAACCCGCCGATCGCGTAACCGTCGGCATCCAGTTCCACGAGCTCGGTGGCGCAGGCGCGCCGCAGATCCGCGAACATGGAGCCTTGCACGATGGGAAACAGGGCGTGGCGGGTGGCTAGCTCGCTGCGCCGCTTTTCAAAATGTGCGCACGCGGCACGTGCCCAGCCGACCGTGCGTTCCATGGCCGCTCGCGCGAACTCGTGGCTTACGGGGTAACCGGGACATTCGTCCAAAACCATGAGGATGTCGCTGCCGAAGGCCAGTTGCGCATCCACTGTGGATTCCGGCGTAAACGTGTGGGTGTCGCCGTTCAGGTGGGATTGAAAGACGACGCCCCCGTCGGTGATCTGGCGCAGGCCGCTGAGGCTGAACACCTGAAATCCACCGGAATCGGTCAGGATGGCGCGCGGCCATGACATGAAGCGGTGCAGCCCACCCATCGCGCGGATCAGTTCC
>JBEKUO010000700.1:0-3848 GCA_049514955.1 Bryobacteraceae bacterium
CATGGCTGCTCTCCCAGTCTGGTTCAGGCTCCCAATGGGAACCTTTACGGCGTCACCCAGAGCGGTGGGATCTTCAATCCGTTCCTCGCCCAGGAAGACGGCGTCTTGTTTCAGGTCACTGGATAGCGCCGGTCCGGTGGATTGGGTGCCTGGCAAGGTTCGATGGATGTCGCGCCGAACTCCTGGTCTTCGACCGCAGCCGGACGCTCGTAAACCCATTCCTGTAGGAGATCCGGCTCTGCAAACTCTACGTCCGGTCCGCCGGCAACGCCCATGCCTTGCTTTTGCAACCGGTGGCACAAGTCCCAAAGGTCCGACACATTCTCCGCGGAGGGAGCATCGGCGATGTGCCATTGCGCGTCATCGCCGCCCGGCGCGCTCGCTGGCAACAAGGGCTGGAGCTGCGAACCGGTCGCGCTCAGCCGGAACGATGCGTCCTTGGGCAGTTTGGCTTTGATCAGGATTCTTAGTCCCTGGTCTGGCATTTCGTTTCCTACTTTCGTGAGTTTGGTGACATGTAGGATTAATTGTATACGAAAGCCTAGTGAAGTTTCGAAGGAAGTGTTGCAACTGGGGTTTTGGTAGCGGGAGCCGATTGAGTTGCTTTGTCAGTCAGTTCGTTAGGCAGCCCGCAGCCCGAGGATCTGATGAATGAACAGCACCTGCCCGGCCACATCTCCCTTCGGCCTGGCCGCAGCGGCATCCCGTTGTTCCGACAGGTAGAAGTCAATGGTGGCCCCCGTGGAATCCACCGCTCGATAGAGATAGGTCCATTGCCCGCCGACGCACACGTAGGTTTCATCCACGCGCCAGGAACCGCCCGTGGGTTTCAGTTCCCGCCGCACCCGCTGGTTCAATTCCGGAGCGTAGCGCTCTTGTGCGCCGTACGGGTATCTTCCCCAAACACTTCGCGGTAGCGCGCGCGCAACTCCTGGACGCGCAGGCTCCGCAGTCTCGCGATTTCCGTATATATCCATTCGTCCATGACGGTCTCCGGTTCTCTGGTTACTGACTACCGTTCCATGGACACTCTGTGGGCGCCCGGAAGCAAGTCCGAAAAACCAGCCCGGAGAGTCCGGTTGGCGCGCGTCCGGGCCGTTCTTGCCGATGACGACAGCCGCTTGCGGATCGCTCCCGTCTGGAGTGCCCGCAAAGCTAGAAATGCCGTGGCTTCCTGGCCGGCCTGGGCGGGAGTCAATGAGCGGATGCTGCGCGGGATGGCCCAGCGTTGGGACTGGCGGGAGCAGATGCGAATGTGGGAGAAACTGGAAAGCACGCTGGGGCGATCTGCGCAGGGAGGGAAGGAGGAGGGCCGGCATCAGAACCAGCCCGCCAGCCGCCTAGAAATCTTACTGCCCTCTAGAGCGGGCTGAGCGGTACGACGACACGGGCCCGCGCTGGTGATGCAGGCGCAGTAGTCGCGCAAGCCCATGACGCCTGCGAATTCTACGGTGGAACTGACGGAATAACGCGAGCCAACGCCAGCATTGACGCCAGAAATAACGCGGGATAACGCCAGGCTTATGTGGCACCCGCTGATGGCGCTACTCGGTTGGGAAGATGTTAAAAAGGTGGAGACCTACGTTAAAAAGACGTTAAACTCCAGCACCCGGCCGTGATAGAATCTTTCAAGCATGGCCTCCACAACGTCGGCGGGGGTCGGTTCGGGCTTGCCCGCTGACGATCAATGCAGAGCCGAACTGGGGGCGGTTCTGTCATCCGCAGCCTTCCGGCGCTCGCCGAAACTTTCCCGCCTCCTCAAGTACCTGTCGGATAAGCAACTTGCGGGGATGGCTGGGGAGATCACGGAATACAGCATCGCGCTTGACGTCCTCGCCCGCGATAGCCAATTCGACCCGCAGCAAGACGCCATAGTTCGGGTAGACACTCACCTCCTTCGAAAACGTCTTAAGGAGTACTATGCGGGCGCCGGGCGCGATCACCAGATTCAGATTGTTATTCCCAATGGGCAGTACGCCCCGGAATTCATGCTGCGGAGCGTAGCTCAGCCGCCCGTAACGGGAGGATGGCACGCGCCGAAATCAAGGTTGAGTTTGGCCAAGCCGATCCTACACAAATGGAAATGGCTCGCGGTTGGACTGGCCGTTGCAGTGCTGGCATGCGGATGGGCTGCCACGCACCGCCCACTGGCAGTACTCGGGTTAACGGGCGCTGTCGGTGGCGTCAAGACTCCCGGAGTCGCGCGCCCAATCGTTCAGGCGCAGATCGAGGAAATCCGCATCGCAGCAGGCGACCGGAAGGAAAGCTATATCGACACCGCCGGCCGGACCTGGCTGCCCGACCGATATTTCACCGGCGGTACAACTTTTCGGCGCCCCGTCGCGCCAATTCAGCGCACTCGGGATCCGGATTTGTTTCAAAACGGTCGCGAGGGGCAGTTTTCGTACGCCATTCCCCTACGCCCCGATAATTACGAACTCCACCTGTATTTTGCGGAGACTGGCGTGGTGAGCGAGGCATTGCGTAGCGTGAACATTGCAGTCAACGGCAGGCCCGTTTCGACTTTGGACGTGGCCTCCGATGCAGGTGGAGTGAATGCCGCCACGATGAAGATATTTAAGGATATCTCGCCCGCCAAAGACGGCTACCTGCACCTGACGTTTCAAGGCCCGGGTCCATGCTTTGTGAACGCGATCGAAATCGTGCCGGGTATTCCGGGCAAAATGCGCCCGATCCGGCTGACTGAGCGGGATAGCGTCTTTTATGACCACCTCGGCCAGGTCTGGACGCCCGACCAGTGGGCCGCTGGCGGCCGGAAATCCACCCGTGCCGTGCCCATCGACGGCACTCTTGACGTTGGGTTGTATCACTGGCAACGATTTGGCCATTTCAGCTACTCGGTCCCGGTCGTCGAAGACGGACGGTACACCGTCATCCTGTATTTTGCGGAAACGTGGTTTACGCCGCCGAATTCGAATGGCGGGATAGGCAGCCGCGTTTTCGACGTCTACTGCAACGGAACCACGCTCCTGAAAAACTACGACATTCTGAGGGAGGCAGGGGGCGTTGCCAACCGAGCCGTGATGCGGGTGTTCCGCCACATACCGGCTTCACCGCTGGGCAAGATCGATCTCGCATTTGTTCCGGTAGCCAACTACGCTCTCATCAACGCGATCGAGGTCGTCGAAGAGTAACATTGTTCCCCGGCTTCCTGGCGTTAAATTAACTTGACAAAACTTCCTAGGGTCCACGAACGCGCCTATACTTCCCTATATTTAATTTGCGTGTCTCGTTTCCGCGAATTGTGAACCGGATTTGATTGGGAGGTTAACCATGAAGGATCTACGTTTGATCTTTGCGGCGCTCTGCGTTGCAGTGCTGGGAGCCGGAGCTGCCTGGTCGCAGGCTGTCAACGCAACCTTGCTCGGCACGGTTACGGACGTTTCCGGCGCCGTGGTGCCGAATGCCAAAGTCACCATCGCAGAAACCCAGACGGGTGTCGTTCGCACGGCGCAGACGAACGAAAGCGGGAACTGGACCGTTTCGGATCTGCCGCCCGGGGTCTATGCGGTATCCATCGAAGCCAGCGGATTTAAAAGGGAAACGCGGCGCGACATCACGCTGCTGGTGGACACCACGACCCGGGTCGATACTCAGTTGACTCCAGGCAGTATCAGCGAGACGGTCGAGGTGACTGGTGCGCCCGCGCTGCTCCAGACCGATACCGCCGCCACGGGCGAGGAGATTGAGAGGACCGTCCTCGCCAACGCTCCCTTGATCAGCGCGAATCGCAACTTCCAAAGCCTTTTGACCCTCGCGCCGGGGGTTGCGCCCGTGCAGGAGCAGCACTCGCAATTCTTCAACGCGTCCAGTTCGTTGCAAACCGA
>JBEKUO010000701.1:0-3840 GCA_049514955.1 Bryobacteraceae bacterium
CCGATGCGGGTCTCCTGGTGCGCGCCAGTGAGGATGGTGAACAGAGAGGTCTTGCCTACCATGGGCAGGCCGATGATGGCAGTCTTCATATGGATTGGCGGAGCGGCTACAGCGGCACGCCGGTCAGGCTGAGTATCTCTTCAATGATGCGGTCGCCCAGGTCAGAGCGCCGCTGGGCCAGCGCGGTGCGCGTATTCACCACCACGCGATGGCCGAAGACCGGTGTCGCCAGGCGCTTTACGTCGTCCGGAATGGCGTACTCGCGGCCTTCGAGCAGCGCCAGCGCCTGCACCGCGCGGAAGAGCGCCTGCGAGGCACGCGGGCTGACTCCCAGCGTGAGCGACTCGTGGGCGCGCGTTTTTTCCACGATGGCCAGCATGTAATCGACCAGCGACTCCTCCACCACCACGCGCTGCACACCCGCCTGCAGCCGTATAATGTCGTCGCCGGAAAGCACGGGACGCACGCTGTCGGCGGTGGCCATTTCGAAGTTGCGCAGAATTTCGCGCTCGCTGGCCGCGTCCGGATAGCCGATGCGCAGCCGCATGAGGAAGCGATCCATCTGGGACTCCGGCAGCGGGTAGGTGCCATGGTGCTCGACCGGATTCTGCGTAGCGATTACCATGAACGGGCGCGGCAACGGATGCGGACGGCCGTCGATGGTCACCTGTCCTTCGTTCATGGCTTCCAGCAGCGCCGATTGCGTTTTAGGCGTGGTGCGATTGATCTCGTCGGCCAGCAGGAAATTGGTGAAGACGGGTCCAGGCTTGAATTCGAACGCCTCGGAATGGGCGTTGTAGATGGTCACGCCGAGCACGTCGCTGGGCAGCATGTCGCTGGTGAATTGCAGGCGGTGAAAGCCGCAGGCTACCGCGCGCGCCAACGCCTGAGCCAGAGTAGTCTTGCCGACGCCCGGGACATCTTCGATCAGCAGATGGCCGCGCGCCAGCAGGCAGACCAGCGAAAGGCGAACGACTTCGGGCTTCCCCCGGATCGCCGATTGCACGGCCTTGTCCAGTTCGGCCAGCCTGGAAAGCAACTGCGGCGCAAAAGGAGCCGGCGGGGCGAGCATGGATTCCCGCTGGGGCATTAAAGGTTATTGTATCGCAGGCGTAGGGCTGGTCCTTTGGCGGC
The DNA here is from genome assembly GCA_049514955.1 of Bryobacteraceae bacterium. Taxonomy (GTDB): domain Bacteria; phylum Acidobacteriota; class Terriglobia; order Bryobacterales; family Bryobacteraceae; genus Bog-159. The sequence goes on from JBEKUO010000701.1 coordinate 1,135, forward strand.
GCGTGAAATCGGTTGGGTTGGCAGGCGAAAGCGCCTCCCCACGCGCCCGGCAGTACATGGCCTGCAAAGCTTTCAGCAGCGGGGTGGGACAGACGCTTTCGTCTGTCAACTAGGCACCACGCTATGGGGTGAACTCGATCAGAATCACCGACACGTTATCGGACGCGCCCGCACTTAATGCGCGATCGATCAGATCCTGCGTGCGCTCGGCAACCGTTGCGGTGCGCTGCAATGCGGCGGTAATCGCCGCGGCATCGACCGCGCCGTAAAGCCCATCGCTGCAAATCAGGATCAAGTCGCCGCTCTGCGCAGCCTCCTCGCGAACGTGGGGGTCCACCTCGCCATGCAAACCGACGGCCTGCATCAGGACTCCGCGCATAGGATGCGCCGGCACGCTTTCCGGCGTGATCACTCCCTTGCTGACCATCAGCGCCGCCATGGTGTCGTCCACGCTGAGTTGTTCCAGCACGCCCCCGCGCAAGCGGTAAACGCGGCTGTCACCCACGTTGGCGATAGTTACGCGATCGCCTTCCGAGAGCACGGCGGCCACCGTGGTGCCCATGCCGGCCAACTTCAAGTCCTGATCGGAGCGCGTGGACACTTGCCGGTTCGCCAAGCGAATGCTGGTGATCAAACGGTTGGCGCCGAGCGAGAAATTGACATTGTAGCCGAATGGCCAAGTCACTTCCGACGGGTCGTGGGAGGACTCGATATAGCTCCCGAACACGGTCAGTCCGGTCTCGGCAGCCACATCGCCGGCGCGCTGCCCGCCCATGCCGTCCCACACCGCGAAGCAACCGAGCGCGGGGAGCATCAGGATGCGATCCTGGTTGTCGGTCCGGACGCGCCCGACGTGCGTAATTCCGTGTGCTTGGAAGGTCATGGCACCAGGCGCTCAGAAGCGGTAGTAAGCCGAGAGTTGCACGGTTCGAGGCGAGTAGACCGTGTACGCACTCTGGCCAAAAGAGGGATTCGGCACGCAAACGGTCGCCGAGGAGCAGGAGTCGTTGACAAACTGATTATTGAATCCGAAGGAGGGGTGGTTCAAAGCGTTGATTGCTACACCACGTAGCTCGAAGCTCTGCCGTTCGGTGATACGGAATTGCTTCTGGATACCCAAATCGAGGTCAAAGGTGGACGGTCCGTAGAAACTGCGCAGGCCCAGTCCCCCCGGCGAACCGAGCGCCGAAGCAAAGAAGACCGGGCGAGGCGCCTGCGTGTTGATGATGCTGGGGCCATTGCCCGTCATGTAAAAGGAAACGATCTGGGACAGAACGCTGCCGCCGGCCAAGGTCGTAGCCGTCTGGCACCCCGGGTCGCAAATTCCACTGTAGATGGAGAACGGCTCACCGGACTGCGCGACGGCGATGGCGCTGACGCTCCAGCCGCCCAATAAGCCACGCAAAGGCATTGACGATAGACGGCCGCGTCCAAACGGCAGATCGTAGGTCAAATTGATCTTGAATGCGTTCCGGACATCGAAGACGGCCGGTCCTTTATCCAAGCTGTGATTGTCTGGGTCGCGATAGGGGGCGGCGCCTATCGAAGTGAACGTATTCGAATCGGTGAGCGCCTTCGCGAATGTGTAATTGGCCTGAAATTGCACATCCCGGCGAAGCCGCCGCGAGACGTCAAACTGTAACGCATTGTACGTCGAAGCGCTAGAGTTGGACATGTAATACGCCGTGTTATTGCCAGCGTATAGCTCGTCCTCTCGCAGCAGCCTCACCGCGTGGTTTCCAACATAGCGCATATCGAGCAGGAAGCCTCTCATCTCCCGTTGAACGCCCGCCGACCACTGCTGAACGTACGGAGCACGCAGCCGCGGGTCGATTAATCCAAGAACGTTAGAACCGGATCTCGAAACGCCGCTTCCACCAGACGGAACAGCGACTAAAGAGCTCAGGTTTTCAAGGGTACCCGGTGAAAGCGTGCCACTGACCGCGTTCACGGAGTTGCCGAGATAATACTCATTCGCAGCCAGAGTATAGCGCAGCGACTCTACGAAATCGTCATTCACATACCCGATCCCATAAGCCGCGCGGAAGACTGTTTTCCCACTGCCGGAGGGATCAAAGGCGAGGCCTATACTGGGGCCGACATTATTCATGCTCGGGTAAAAGCCGCCGCCTTGAGGATTGTACACGGGGTTCGGAGCGGAAAACGTTGCGGCTAAATCTCCGTTCACGATCTGCGGCGTGTAGAACAAGCCCTGGTCATCGCTCAAAGTCGAATAGTGCTCGTAGCGCAGCCCCGCAATGAGCACCAGCCTGCGGTTTACCTTCCACGTGTCTTGGACGTATGCCGCGTAGTTGTTCAGGCTTAGATAATTATTATCCGGTACGGCGCCGAAGGTTCCCGAGCTATTGACCGGGAAAAAGTGCTGAGCGATCAAATAAAAGGAACCAGACAATATGCCCTCGATATCGGCTAACGAACCGGAACCGTCCAGTCCCAAATAGAGAGTCGGCAGAGAGTTATTTTGCAGATAACTCGCGATCCGGATGAGCTGGGCCTGAAAACCGAACTGAATATCATGCCGGCCCAAAATGTAGCTCGCGTTATCCTGGATGTCGTAGGTCTTTAATGTTCGGCCCTGGGGCTGGGCCGCATCTATAGGATTCACGCTCTGAAACACGCCCAGGTTAAGGCTGTAAGGGGTGGTCGCCTCCCGGTTGATGAACGCAGTCGGAGACAGGTCGGCGC
>JBEKUO010000702.1:0-3839 GCA_049514955.1 Bryobacteraceae bacterium
GATCTTCTATGGAGTAGATATCGTGGTGCGGCGGCGGCGAAATGAGTCCGACGCCGGGGATGGAGTGGCGCACGCGTGCGATGAAGTCATCGACTTTGTGGCCGGGAAGCTGGCCGCCTTCGCCAGGCTTGGCGCCCTGCGCCATCTTGATCTGCAGTTCGTCGGCGTTGACCAGGTAATTCGTGGTGACGCCGAAGCGCGCCGAAGCCACCTGCTTGATGGCGCTGCGGCGCCAGTCGCCGTTGCCATCACGGGCGAAGCGGGCTTCGTCCTCGCCGCCCTCGCCCGTGTTGGACTTGCCGCCGATGCGGTTCATGGCGATGGCCAGGGTCTCGTGGGCTTCTTTCGAGATGGAGCCGAAGGACATCGCGCCGGTGGCGAAGCGTTTCACGATCTCCGTGGCCGGCTCCACTTCCTCGATCGCAACGGGACGATCGGATTTCTTGACTTCCATCAAGCCGCGCAGTGTACACAACTGGCGATTCTGGTTGTCGATCAGGTCCGTGTATTCCTGAAAGGTCTGAAAGTTCTGCTGCCGCACGGCATGCTGGAGCTTGCTTACAGTGAGCGGATTCAACAAGTGATACTCGCCGCGGACGCGGTACTGATAATTGCCGCCCACCGGCAGTTCGGTATCGGAATCGGTAATGGGCTGGAAGGCGAGTGAGTGTTTCATCTGCGCCTCGCGCGACAGCACGTCCAGCCCGACGCCTTCGATGCGCGAAGCGGTGCCGGTGAAATACTTGTCGACCAGCGCTTTGTTCAACCCGATGGCCTCGAACACCTGCGCGCCGCGATAGCTTTGCAGCGTGGAGATGCCCATCTTCGAAAAAGTCTTCAGCAGGCCTTTATTGACGGCCTTGGTGAAATGTGCCAGGGCCTTTTCGAACGTGAGATCGCCGGACAAGTTGCCGCGCTTAGCCATGTCCTCCAGCGTTTCGATGGCCAGGTAGGGATTGACGGCGCTGGCGCCGTAGCCGATCAGCAGGGCGAAATGCATGATCTCGCGCGGCTCGCCGGATTCGATAATCAAAGCCACCTGCGTGCGGGTCTCCTCGCGTACCAGGTGGTTGTGCACGGCGGTGAGCGCCAGCAGGCTGGGGATCGGCGCATCGTCTTGATCGAGGCCGCGGTCGGAGAGGATCAGGAGGCTGTATCCCGACTTGATGGCCAGAGAAGCGCGGCGGCAGAGCTGATCGAGCGCCCGTTCCAGGCCCTTTTCGCCGTCGGCGGCCGGGAACAGGGTGGGCAGCGTGGTGGCCAGGAAATCGCCCTGCGAGACGCGGCGCAGCTTTTCCAGATCGCGGTTGGTGAGGATGGGATGCGGCAGCTTGAGCGTATGGCAATGCTGAGGGGTCTCATCGAGGATGTTGCGCTCGGTCCCGATGTAGCTGATGAGCGACATCACCATCTCTTCGCGGATGGGATCGATGGGCGGGTTGGTGACCTGGGCGAAAAGCTGTTTGAAGTAGTGGAACAGCGGCTGCGGCCGGTCGGAGAGGCACGCCAGCGGCGTGTCGGTCCCCATGGAGCCGACGGGTTCTTCGCCCTTTTCAGCCATGGGTCCCAGGATCATTCTAAGATCTTCGTCGGTGTAACCGAAGGCCCGCTGGCGGCAGAGGATGGTGTCGTGATCGGTGATGTGCTGGCGGGGCGGCTCTTGCAAGTGATCGAGCGTGATCTGGTTTTGGGAGAGCCACTCGGCGTAGGGCTGGCGTGAATACAGCCGCGCCTTGAGTTCCTTGTCGGAGACGATGCGGCCAGCGACGGTGTCTACCAGAAACATCTTGCCCGGCTGCAGGCGGCCTTTCTTCTTGACGTTCTCCGGTTTCACAGGGAGCACGCCGGTTTCCGACGACATGATGACCAAGTCATCGTGCGTGACCAGGTAGCGGGCGGGGCGCAGGCCGTTGCGATCGAGCGTGGCGCCGATCACGCGCCCGTCGGTGAAGGCGATGGCGGCGGGACCGTCCCAGGGCTCCATCAAGGAAGCGTGGTATTCGTAAAAAGCCCGCTTGCGCGGATCCATGTGCGGGTTGCTGGCCCAGGCTTCCGGGATGAGCATGGCCATGGCGTGGGGCAACTCGCGGCCGGCCTGGAAGAGCAGCTCCAGCGCATTGTCGAAGTTCGCCGAATCGCTGCCGCCAGGTTGCACGATCGGAAACAACTTCTTGATGTCGCCCCCAAAGAGAGGCGAAGCCAGCACCGACTGGCGGGCGTGCATCCAGTTCACGTTGCCCTTGAGCGTATTGATTTCGCCGTTGTGGGCCACATAGCGGAAGGGGTGGGCAAGCTGCCAGGTGGGGAAAGTATTGGTGGAGAAGCGCTGGTGCACCAGGCAGAGCGCGCTCATTAAGTCTGGGTCGGACAGCTCGCCGTAGAAATTCGCGATCTGCGGCGCCAGCAGCAGGCCCTTGTAAACGATGGTGCGGGCGGAAAGCGAGGGCAGGTAGAAGTCGCCCTTGTTGGGCATGCTGGAGCGGGCTACTTCGGCTTCGGCGCGTTTGCGGACGATATAGAGCTTGCGCTCGAGGGCGTCGGGATCGGGACACTGGGGGCAGCCGATGAAGAGCTGCTGGATATAAGGTTGCGAGCCGCGCGCGATTCGGCCGATGGCGTCGCCGTCGACCGGGGTGTCGCGCCAGCCGAGCACAGTGAGCCCTTCCTCGCGGACGATGCGCTCCAGGATGCCTTCGCACGACAGACGCTGGTGCGGTTCCACAGGCAGGAAGGTCATGCCGACGCCGTATTCGCCTTCGGGCGGCAGGGTGAAACCCAATGCGGCGCACTCGCGGGCAAAGAACTTGTGCGGGATCTGAATGAGGATGCCGGCGCCATCGCCGGTTTCCGGATCGCAACCGCAGGCCCCGCGATGCGTCAGATTGATGAGCACCTGGATGCCCTTGAGGATGATGTCGTGGGACTTGAGGCCGGGAATGCTGGCTACGAAGCCGATGCCGCAGGCATCATGCTCGAAGCGGGGATCGTACAGTCCCTGTGCGGGAGGAAGGCCGGGGCTAGACGGGGGCTCGGGCATTTGCTTTTCCGGGGGAGACTTCAGTGTATCAAGCCTTGAAATATTAGGCAATAGGAATTTGGTGGTATTTAAATATCAGTTTTACTAATGATAGTAGCTGGCATATATGTCTCGTTTTCAAGAAGATAAACACACAATGCGGCGGCGTCGCTATCGGGAGGGTCAGAGGATGAGCGTATCTTCCGATACCAGCACCTAGGAGAGGTGTATATATGGGACGGTATCAGTTGACGGTGGTGGGATTGGAGGCGCTGGCCGCAGGCGAATCGCCGCCGGATACGGCTACGGTGTTCGTAACGCTTGCCGGGGACGTCGCCGAGACATCCACTGTCACCGTGATGGCCGGATACGCTTTGCCCACCGCGAGCGCATCCGAGCGGTTGCAGGAGTTGGCCGTGCAAGTCCATCCCGTGCCCGCCATGGAAACCAGAGTCAGGCCGGACGGTATCGTGTCGGTAACAGTTACCGTGCCCTTTGTGGGTCCTGTGCTGGTAGCCGGATTGTTGACAGTCACCGTGTAAGTGGCATTGGTCTGCCCCTTAGTGAAATTACCCTGGTGTGTCTTGGTGATCTTCAGTCGGGGCGTTCCCTGGCTGTTCTTTACGAGCACTTGCGTGTAGGCGTAGGCTCCGCAAGACGACGTGAAGTTGCTGACTTGAAGCAATTGCGAGCCGGCGTTGGCAAGGTCTCCCGCACTCAGTTGAACGGTCGCCTGAGTCGAGCTGACCACCGTGCTGGCGCGGTAGTTGTTGTTCCAATAGGTGTAGAAACTGCCGTTGACGAATCCAGCACCGGTGACCGT
>JBEKUO010000703.1:0-3839 GCA_049514955.1 Bryobacteraceae bacterium
GCCGCCGGATTCGAAGGACCAGCCGCCGCTCGCAGGATCACACCGCCGAATTGAACGAGATCCTGCAGGAGACGCTCAGCGGGCACCAGGTGGTGAAGGCGTTTGGCGCCGAGCAGTACGAATCGCGGCGGTTCCGCGCGACCGCGCAGCGGCTGCTTAAGACCAACCTGCGGTACGTGCGCCAACAGGCGCTGGCTTCGCCCTTGATCGAGCTCTTCGGCGCGCTCACCATCGTGGGACTGTTGACCTACGCGCGCACGCAGATCAAGGCCCATCAGCTCACCGCGGGCGAGTTTACCAGCTTCGTCATCGCGCTGTTGATGATGTACGAGCCGGTGAAGCGCCTCACGGGCATTCATAACATTTTCGAGCAGGCCATCGGCGCGTCGCAAAAGGTCTTCGAGTACCTGGAGCACGCCGAGGAGATCCAGGAGAAGCCCGGCGCCATGAAGCTGGAGCGCTTCGCGGATTCCATCCGGTTCGAAAATGTCAGCTTCCGCTATCCGCTTTCCCCCAACGGATTCCAATTGAAGAATTTGGATCTGGAAGTAAAAGCCGGCGAGGTGGTCGCGCTGGCGGGACCCAGCGGGGCGGGGAAGACCACCCTGGTGAATCTGGTGCCGCGCTTCTACGACGTGACTTCAGGTGTGGTGCGGATCGACGGACGGGATGTGCGCGATTTCGATCTGGCGTCGCTGCGGTCGATGATCGGGATCGTGGCGCAGGATACCTTCCTGTTCAACGACACGGCCGCCAACAACATCGCCTATGGCCGGCCTGGCACGCCTCTCAAAGAGATCCGCGAGGCGGCGCAATCCGCGCTGGCGGACGAATTCATCAGCCTACTGCCGGATGGTTACAGCACCATCATCGGCGAGCGCGGCGTGAAACTGAGCGGGGGACAGCGGCAGCGCATCGCCATCGCGCGCGCCTTGCTGAAGAATGCCCCCATCCTGATCCTGGACGAAGCTACCTCGCATCTGGACACCGAATCGGAGCTGCTGGTGCAGCGCGCGCTGGGCAATCTGATGGCGGGCCGCACGGTAATTGTGATCGCGCACCGGCTCTCGACCATACGCCGGGCGGACAAGATCGTGGTGCTCGAGCGCGGCGGCATCTTCGAAGTGGGCACGCACGAGGAACTGGTAAATGGCGGCGGCATTTACCAGAGGTTGCACGAACTGCAGTTCGTGGAAGCCGGGAGCGTGATGGACCTGTGAGTGCGCGCAGCATGACCGGTTTCGCACGTGTGCGGAAAAGCGTGCCCGGCGGGGAGATCCTCGTCAGCATTAAGAGCGTCAACCACCGCGGTCTGGACATGCACTTCCACATGGCCGCGGAGCTGGATGCGTTCGAAGCGGCCATACGCAGCGCCGTCAAGACGAAGGTTGCGCGCGGCCACCTGCAAATCCATGTGCAGCTCAACCGGACTGCGGCGGCCGACTCCTCCAGCTTGAACCGGCCTTTGCTGGCGGCCTATCTGCAAGCGTTTCGGGAGGCGGCCAGCCAGTTCGGCGGGGATAGCCAGCCCGATCTAAATGCGGCACTGCGAGTGCCCGGAATGCTCCAGGTGGCCGAGTCCGAAGATCTTGACTCCAGTCTGGAGCAACCGCTGGTCGAGGCTACCGGAGAGGCGCTGGACCTGCTCAATAGCTTCCGTGAGCGGGAGGGCGCCGCCATGTCGGCGGAGATGGGTGAGCGGTGCGCATCGCTCTGCGAACTGGCGTCGCGGATGGAGAAGATCCGCTCGCGTGCCACACCCGCCTTCCAAAAGAGACTGAACGAGCGCCTGCGCGAGTTGTTGCGCGGCGCGGGCCTGGAACCGCAGCGGCTGGCGCAGGAGGCCGCGCTGCTGGCCGAGCGCAGCGATGTTAGCGAGGAGCTGATGCGCCTGAAGACCCACGCGGCGCAATTGGAGAAGCTGTTGGCGAGCGGCGGGGAGATCGGTAAGCGCCTGGATTTCCTGCTACAGGAGATGAACCGGGAGGCCAACACGATTCTGTCGAAGACCGGCGGTCTGGGAGACCTGGGCCTGACCATCACGGACCTGGCGCTGGCGGCCAAGGCCGAAATCGATAAGATGCGGGAGCAGTCGCTAAATCTGGAATGAAAGAATTCAGCCGCAGATGCACGCAGATGCACACAGATAAGAAGGTTTATCTGCGTGTATCTGCGTGTATCTGCGGCTAATTTTGAAAATGACACGGACCTGACGCTGGCGGCCAAGGCCGAAATCGATAAGATGCGGGAGCAGTCGCTAAATCTGGAATGAAAGAATTCAGCCGCAGATGCACGCAGATGCACACGGATAAGAGCGTTCATCTGCGTGTATCTGCGTGCATCTGCGGCTAATTTTGAAATGACGACCGTCTTCATAATCTCCGCGCCGTCGGGGTCGGGGAAGTCCACCCTGGTGCGGCGGCTTTTGGCGAGTGTGCCAGGGCTGATGTTTTCGATCTCGTATACCACCCGCGCGCCTCGGGGGCACGAGACGGAGGGCGAGAGCTACCATTTCATCTCCCGCGCGGAATTCGAGAAGCGGATCGGCCTGGGCGAGTTTCTGGAGCATGCCGAGGTTTTTGGCAATTATTACGGGACACACGGTGGGGTGCTGGAGCGCGCCCGGGAGCAGGGCATGGACCTGGTACTCGACATCGACGTGCAAGGTGCGCGACAATTGAAGGGTAAGATTCCGGAAGCGGTTACGATCTTCATTCTGGCCCCGTCCCGCGAAATCCTGGAGCAACGGTTGCGCGCGCGCAGCGAAGATGCCGACGCGGTGATCGAGCGGCGGTTGCGAGACGCGGCCAACGAGATTCGAAATTACAGCGCCTACGATTACGTGTTGATCAACAATGAGCTTGCCCAGTCCGACGAAACCCTGGCCTCCATTGTGCGCGCCGAGAGGGTCCGGCGGGGACGCATGGAAGAGCAGATCCGTCCGATTCTGGAAACGTTTGAAACAATTCGCGTAAAGGATGTTTGAAAACATGGGAGACAAGATTCCGCGCAACAACGCGCATTGCACCATACCGGACGACCCGGAACAGAGCACCTACCGATTCATCATCGTGGCCGCTAAGCGCGCCCGCCAGTTGCAGGGCGGCGCCCGGCCGGTGCTGCCCACGTCCTCCAAGAAGCCAACCATCATCGCCATGGAAGAGGTCCGGCGCGGGCTGGTGAAATACGAGATCCCGGGCGTCACGTTGCCCGGGGAACAGCCGGCTCCCGAGGCTGTGCTCTAAGCCGACGATGAACATCGTACTGGGCGTGGGCGGGGGCATCGCGGCCTACAAGGCAGCCGAGTTGGCCCGTTTGCTGATGCAGCAGGGGCACTCCGTGCAAGTCGTGATGACGGCTGCCGCGCAGGAATTCGTCCGGCCGTTAACCTTCGCGGCGCTCACCGGTCGCAAGGTCATCCACGACCTGTTCTCCTCCAGCGACCCGGAGGCGACTTTGTCCAGCGCCATCGAGCACATCGCGGTGGCGCAGGAGAACGATCTCCTGGTCGTCGCGCCGGCCACCGCCGATTTGCTGGCCAAGTTCGCGCACGGCCTGGCGGACGATTTCCTGTCCACGCTGTATCTGGCCTTCACCGGGCCGGTCGTGCTGGCTCCGGCAATGAACACCAACATGTGGCGCCACGCCGCGACGCAAAGCAACCTCGAAGCGCTGCGCCGGCGCGGCCACCGCATCGTGGATCCGGAAGAAGGCGAGCTGGCCTGCGGCATGGTGGGTCCGGGGCGTCTGGCCGAGCCGGAGCAGATCGCCGCGGCGGTAGATGCCGAGTTCGGCAGACGGCGCGATCTCGATGGCGAGACCGTGCTGATCACCGCCGG
>JBEKUO010000704.1:0-3829 GCA_049514955.1 Bryobacteraceae bacterium
CAAAATCTTCACGCGTCCTGGGTACCCGCTGGCGGGTCCGGTGACGAAGACATTCGCCGGCTTCAGGTCGCGATGCAGGATGCCCTTCTGGTGCGCGGCGTCCAGGGCGTCCGTCATCTGCAGCGCCAGATCGAGCAATTTCGCGCTCTCGATTGGTCCGGCTGCCATCAGCCCCTTCAGTGTCTGGCCCTCCAGAAGCTCCATTACGATAAAGATCCGCCCGTCCTGCTCGCCGATCTCGTGGATGGTGCAGATGTTCGGATGGTTCAGGGCGCTGGCGGCGCGCGCCTCGCGCTTGAAGCGTTCACGGGCCCGCTCATCGTCGGGCGATTCCTCCGGCAGAAACTTCAAGGCGACCAGACGGCCGAGCCGGTTGTCCTCCGCTTTATAGACGACACCCATCCCGCCGCTGCCAAGCTTCTCGAGAATTCGATAGTGCGCGATGGTCACCCCAACCACGCGCTGATGCTCCAAGGCATTGGGTAAATCATACACGGGCGCACAGGTGTTCGCCAAGCCGGTTAAACCGCTATGTCAAGGCAAACGAGAAATGTCCCTTTTTGGCCAGGCATCTGAGAAGTGCAGGTTAGTCTAAGGTTAGTCTGCGAGTGCCGGTGAAGCGGAGACGGGCTCTCTGCCGGCGAGCAATCCACCAGTGGTCTTTCTAGGGTCATCCGCACGATTCTGAGCGCATCGGGGGACTGCCGCGACCCACACGCGCGATGACTCCGCGCCCCGCCAGCCTCTTGCCGATCCGGGTCGTTCACGGCGGCTATCAAAGGATGCGCTGCACCGCGGAGACGGCACGCCAGCCGACAGGGGAACGCGATGCGGCCGGCGAGGAGCGTGCCGCCGTGCAGCGCCGGCTTGGTGCCGTCGCCGTAAACGCACGGCCAGAGAGATTCACCGAAAGAGATGGGCGTTGAGAATTCCTCGGTTCTCAAGGGCTATCTGAAAGCAAGCCGGTGTATACTTGGCTCACCGGGAGGCCAAAAATGGGAAATCCCGGCTTGGAGGACATAATGCGAATTCGTCTTGTGGTGGCCGCAGTTGCGAGCGTTCTGATGCTCACCGGCTTTCAGGCAAAGACAGCGACGGTAAAAGGCTACGTCATCGATTCCGCTTGTACTTTCACCAAGAACCTGAAGAAGCCCATCAGCGCCGAATGCGCGCAAGCTTGCGCTAAAGCCGGCTCGCCACTCGTAATTTTGAGCGGCAACGGTGAGATCTACTGGCCGATTGCGGACTCCATGCCCGCCACGGGGCAGAATGACAAGTTGCTGCCATTCGCCGGAAAAAGAGTAGTGGCAAGTGGCAAGATATACAATCACGGCGGCTCGAGAGCCATCGTGATCGAAAAGATCGACGCCGAGAAATAGCATCTCCAGAAGCGCTTCGAGGGCTGGCTAGACGTCGCTCCGGACCGCCGGAAGTTTCGCCGTGCGGAGCGCGCCATACCCAGAGTTGTGTATTTCCGTGTTGTTCCACGCAGGCGCAAATTCTGCGACCGCTCCGACCGGCGCGCCCGCGAGGCGGCGTGCTTCTTGCGTAAGGCGTTGCCGCAGGAGCGCCGCTCCTCCCGCCGACGGTATGCCAGCTACCGCGCGAGGGCATTACGGCGACCACGCCAGAAAGGCGATCTACAGGAGGCGTAATCCGGGATAGAGTAGTGGGGTGAGTCGATACGCGGCATTGCTGCTGCTGTCCGTGGCCGGTCTCGCTCAGACGGATTGGCCTTCCTACGGGAATGATCCAGGGGCGATGCGGTACTCGTCTTTGCGGCAGATTAGTACGAGCAACGTCGAGCAGCTAAAGCTTGGGTGGACGTTCCGCATGGGAAAGCCGGGATCGGAGGCCGTGCCAGTTGTGGTGGCCGGCGTGATGTACGTGACGGGTCCGGATGGCGTGTATGCGCTCGTGCCGGAGACGGGCGAGTTGCTCTGGAAATACGACGCGGCGCCCGTGGCTCTCCGCGGGCTGGCGTATTGGCCGGGAGCGGGCAGCTTGCACCCGCGCGTGTTCACCGGTAATGGGATCTTCCTGCTCGCGCTGGACGTGACCACCGGAAAGCCAGCACCTGGATTTGGCGATGAGGGCCGGGTGGACCTCAGGAAAGGCGTGCTGGGGGATCTGAAGGAAGGGAGGTATGCGCTGCAGTCGCCGCCTGCGGTATTCGGGGACGTAGTGATTACGGGATGCAGTAATGGCGAGGGCTCGCCGAGTGCCGGCGCGTACGGGGATATTCGCGGCTGGGATGCGAAGACGGGCAAGCTGCTGTGGACCTTTCACACAGTGGCGCGGCCGGGAGAGCCGGAATCGGGAACGTGGCCTTCCGGTGGGTGGAAGAATCGATCGGGGACCAATGTGTGGGGGTTCTTCACGATCGATGTGCAGCGCGGTATTGTGTACGCGCCTCTGGGCTCACCGACCTCCGATTTTTATGGCGCCGATCGGGTTGGAGACGACCTGTACGGAGACTCTCTGGTGGCGCTCGATGCCCGGACGGGCACAAGGAGGTGGCACCAACAGTTGGTCCACCACGATCTTTGGGATTATGACTTGGCCGCGCCGCCGGCGTTGTTCGATATTCGCCGCGCCGGGCGGGTCATTCCGGCGGTCGCGGAGATTACCAAGATGGGTTTATTGTTCGTGTTCGACCGCGTGACGGGGGAGCCGGTATACGGAATGGAAGAGCGGCCTGTGCCCCAAACGACGGTGCCAGGGGAAGTGACTTCGAAGACGCAGCCTTTTCCCGTGAAGCCTCCGCCGCTGGCGAAGAACACGTTACGCCTGGAGGACATGTATGACCGGTCGCCGGAACATGCGCGGTTTTGCAGGGAATTGTTTGAAGCGAATCGGATGAAGATCGGCGAGCCGTACACGCCGCTGCCGCGGGAAGACAACGCGTTGTTCTTTCCGAGCACGCTCGGCGGAGGAAATTGGGGCGGAGTGTCGATTGATTCTTCACTGGGTCTGTTGTTTGTGAACGTGATGAACGTGGGACAGTGGGGGCACCTGGAGAAGCAGGGTTCAGAGTACATGCGGACCTCGGCCTACGGGCCGTACGCACGGTTTTGGGATCGAGAGACACGCATACCGTGCCAGAATCCGCCGTTTGGAGAACTGGTGGCAGTCGACCTCGCTTCGGGCGACATTGCGTGGCGGTCGGTGTTGGGCAGGATTGATGCGCTGGAGGCGATTGGGGTACGCGATACGGGAACGCTGAACCTCGGCGGTAGCATCGCGACGGCGGGCGGTCTTGTGTTTATCGGGGCCACGAATGATTCCCGCTTCCGGGCGTTTGATTCACGGACCGGGAAGCTACTTTGGGAAGTGAAGTTGGAGGCCAGTGGACACACCAGCCCAATTACCTACATGGGGAGAGATGCGCGGCAGTACGTGGCGCTGATGGCCGCAGGGGGTGGCGGGTTTCTCGGCGGAGGGGTAAGCAATAGTCTGGTCGCGTTTGCACTGCCCAATGTGGACCGGAAGCCGTTACCGGTTTCGGTTTCGAAGGCTGTGGCCGCGGCCGCTGCGGCAAGGCGCGGGGTGCCGAAAGTCGGCGGGTTCAGGCCCGCGGCGCTGCCGGCGGGTGGGGCGCAGGCATTGGTGGAGAAGACTTGCGGGACGGGTTGTCATTCGGCGGAAGTGGTGACGAGCCAGCGGATGAGCGGCACAGAATGGAATACGGTGGTCGAGACCATGGTGGCTCGGGGAGCGCAGGCGTCCGACGCCGAGGTGAAGCTGATCGTGGAATATCTGGCGAAGACACTGGGGCGCGAAGAAGCACAGCAGTGAGCCTTTCCACACCAGTTCATATGAAATCAGG
>JBEKUO010000705.1:0-4600 GCA_049514955.1 Bryobacteraceae bacterium
CCATGACCCGCCCTATGATCGCCGTGTTCGCCGCATGCCTGTCCCTGGCCGGAGTCCTCGCCCTGCTTGCTCAGCGCTCCGCCACCCGCCCCGCCGACATCCCGTTCGAGAAACACACCCTCGACCTGGGCGCCAACGAAAGCTGCGCCATCGCCGATATCAACGGCGACGGCAAGCCGGACATCGTCTCCGGCGAGAACTGGTACGAAGGCCCGAAATGGACGAAGCACAAGTTCCGCTCGCTGCCCTACACCAACAACTACATCGACAACTTCAGCGATCTGCCGCTGGATGTGAACGGCGACGGGCATGTCGATATCGTGAGCTGTTCGTGGTTCGCGCACAGGCTCTTCTGGAGCGAGAACCCGGGCCGCGGCGGTGGCGAGTGGAAGGAGCACATGATCGAGACCGGTTCGCCCGTGGAATTCGCCTTCCTGGTGGATCTGGACAACGATGGCAAGGCCGAGGAGGTGCTCCCGGAATTCGGGGACACGAATATGCCGCTTGCCTGGTATGAAGCCAGAAACGGCCAGTTCGTCAAGCACGTGGTGAGCCCGAAGAGTTGGGGCCACGGCATCGGCGTTGGGGACGTGAACGGCGACGGGCGCAACGACATTCTGACCCCCAAAGGCTGGTTCGAAGCGCCGCCAGATCCGCGCAACGGCGTGTGGAAGTGGCATCCGGATTTCGACCTAGGCGACACCGGCTTCCTCTATGTCTACGATGTCAACGGCGACGGCCGCAACGATATCGTGACTTCCATGGCGCACAATTACGGCATCTTCTGGCTGGAGCAGGGCGCCGACGGTGCATCGACGAAAGCTGGTCGCAGGCGCATGCCATGACGCTGGTGGATTTGAACGGCGACGGGCAGAAGGATCTGCTCACCGGCAAGCGCTATATGGCGCACAACGGGCACGATCCGGGCGAGCGGGAGCCGCTGGGCATCTACTGGTACGAATTCATGCGCCTGGATGGCGGCAAGCGGATCGAATGGGTGAAGCACGTGGTGGATTACAGCACGCGCACGGGGGGCGGCATGCAGATCCCGGTGGCGGATCTGGATGGGGATGGAGATCTGGACTTCGTGGTGGCGGGCAAGAGCGGGCTGTTTTTGTTTGAGAATTTGACGCGGCGATAAACAAAAAGGGTTGGCAGGCGGAAGCGCCTGCCCCACCTCATTGAATCCGCAGCCGGGGCGTCGCGGACGGGCGGCCCAGTAGATCGATGAGGGCCTTGCCCTGAGCGGGGGCGGCATCCCGCAGGATGCGGTACAGCGTGGCGCGGCTGATCCCCAGGATTTGGGCAGCTTGCAGCTTGTTGCCGCCGACGCGCTCGAGCACGTGCTGTGTGTAGCGGCGTTCCAATTCGGCTAGTGGCACGAGCTCGGGCTCGGTGGCGGCGGCGCCGCTAATTCCGTGGCGCAGAGATTCGGGCAGATCGCGCACATCGACGAATTCCGATTCGGTCATCATGCAGGCGTGGCCCAGCACGTTTTCCAGCTCGCGCACATTGCCCGGCCAGCCGTGGCGTGCGAGAAGCGCCTGCGCCCTGCGGGAAATGCCGTGAATGAGCTTGCCGTAGCCGCTGGCGAATTTCTGCACGAAATGACGCTCCAGCAGCGGCAAATCCTCCTTGCGATCGGCCAGCGCGGGCAGCTTCAGTTCGACCATGGAGAGCCGGTAATAGAGGTCCTGGCGGAACAGGTTCCCGGCGATCAGCGACGGCATGTCGCGGTTGGTGGCCGCAATGACGCGCACATCGACTTTGCGCACCTCCGAGGAGCCTACCCGCTGCAGTTCCTGATTTTGCACGACACGCAGCAGCTTGCTCTGGGTCGCGAGCGGCATATCGGAGATCTCGTCGAGGAAGACCGTGCCGCCTTGCGCGTATTCGAACAGCCCGACGCGATCCTGCGTGGCGCCGGTGAACGCCCCCTTCACGTGGCCGAAGAGTTCGCTCTCGAAGAGCGTTTCGACGATGGCCGAGCAGTTGCAGACGACGAAGCGCCGATGGGCCACCGGGCTGAGCGCGTGCAGCGCCTGTGCGACCAGTTCTTTGCCGGTGCCCGTGGCGCCGCTGATCAGCGCAATGCGGTAATGCGGGGCCACCCGTCGAATGCGGGCAAATGTCTCCAACATCTGCGGGCTGCGGCCTACCATGCCGTGAAAACGGTAGGTATCGAGCAGCTTTTCGTCGAGCTCCAGCGTTTCGCGGCGCCGGCGTGCTTCGTCCAGCAGACTCTGAATGCGCGCGGCGAGGGTGGCTGTTGCGAGAGGTTTGCGCAAGCAGTCGCACGCTCCCCGACGGATGCCCTCCAGAGCGGCGCCGGCCGAGGAGTCGTCGGTGAGCAGAAGCACCTGCGCCCCCGGATCAAGCTCCAGGATCCGTTCCAGCAGGTTCCCTTCGTTCGCCAGAGCGGCATCCAGGAGGATGAAGTCCGGATGCGAGCGGTGCAGCAGATCCCAGCCTTCGTCCGGACCGGCGGCCGAGAGCACTTCGAAGCCCGGCGCATCCAGGGTCCGTATGACCTCCTGGCTATGGGTGTCGGGTACGATCGCGAGAATCGTTGGCATTGGCTCCATGCTGTTTATCGGCAGGCGTGGGGGAAAGGTTTAGCAGGCGGTACAGCGGGTAGGCAGGCGAAAACGCCTGCCTACCTGCTTTTCCTTATGCAACGCCGTTGTTGCGCAACAATCCTGTTGTGCGACATAATTGTTGCATGACATGTAACTTTGTCGGACCTCCGGTACGGGGGAGCGACTGCTACGGACGCGAAGCGTTCGTCGATCTGGTTTGGGAAAAGCTCAGTTTCGGCCATGTCCTGCTAGCGTCGCCGCGTCGCTTCGGGAAAACCAGC
This sequence comes from Bryobacteraceae bacterium, assembly GCA_049514955.1. Lineage (GTDB taxonomy): Bacteria > Acidobacteriota > Terriglobia > Bryobacterales > Bryobacteraceae > Bog-159. The sequence goes on from JBEKUO010000705.1 coordinate 2,861, forward strand.
GTGATGTACCGGCTCATCGACGAGCCGCGATGGGACTACCGGCTGGTGCATTGCGATCTCGAGCACTTCCTGGAGCCCGCCGATCTGCTAACGGCGTTGGTGGTGCAACTCTCGCGCGACGATGTCCTTTCGAAGATTGCGTCCGCTCTCAGCTACGTGCCGCGAAAGGTGTGGCAGGGATTTCGGTCCAATGTCGAGGAGATCGAGGTACACAAGCTGAAGCTGAAGCTCAAGGAGCAGATCCAGCCGCGGTGGCAAACCAGCGGCGAAGAACTGTTCGATGCCATCGCTGGAAGTCCGGAGAAAGTAGTGTTCCTGCTGGACGAGTTTGCCGTGATGATCGACGAGATGGCCCACCTGGATGCGCGGCGCGAAGACGCGCGCCTTTTGCTACGGTGGCTGCGTCAGTTCCGGCAATCGCCGCGCATCAAGAACGTGCGGTTTCTAGTGGCCGGATCGATCGGTATCGGAAATGTGCTTAGCAATCTCGGGGAAAGCGCGTCCATGAACGACTTCGAACATCTGAAGTTGCAGCCGTTTTCAGAGCCTGTGGCGGATGGCTTTCTGCAGGCGCTTTCGGAATCGCACGACACGCCGCTGCCGGCTGCAGTACGGAAGAAGGTGCTACAGCTCATCGGGACGCGTGTGCCGTATTTCCTGCAAATCATGTTTTCGGAGATTGCGAAGGCCTCGAAGGAGCTTGGGATCGCGCCGACGCCAGCCACGGTAGAGACGCTTTATCGCGACACCGTGCTGGGGGTGGACTGCAAGACCTACTTCGACCACTACTACGGCCGGCTGCGGGACTACTACGACAGGCAAGACGAAAATGCTGCCAAGACCATTCTGCGGACGATCGCGAATCTAGGCGCCTTGAGACGCGATGCGTGCTACCAGATCTACCGGAGGGAATGCGATGGCGCGGATATCGAGCGGTTCAACGGCCTGATGGCGAATCTGGAAAACGATTTCTACGTGGGATTCAACGCCCGGCAGAGCGCGTACGAGTTCTCCTGCAAGCTGCTGCGGGACTGGTGGCTGCGGCATTACGGGATGGAGGGCTGAGATGGAACTTTATTACAACCCTGAGCAGATGCCGGACGCGGAAATCAAGCAGACGTTCGTGGGCCGCGAGCCGCTGCTGAAGGAGCTGCTGGCCCTGGTCCGGCGGCAACCGAAGGGCGCGGGCGTGCAGCATGTGGTGCTGATCGGCGCGCGGGGCATGGGCAAGACCACCATGCTGCTGATGCTGCGATTCGCTGTGCTGGATGGCGATCTGCACAAGAAGTGGCAGCCGGTGCGGTTCCCGGAGGAATCTTACGCCATCACGGATCTGGCGGATTTCTGGCTGGCGGCCATCCGCCACTTGGCGTACGAGGTGGGCGATACGAAACTAGCGGCGCGCGCAGAAGCGCTGCCCAAAGAGTTCCCGGACGGGGCGTTGGCCGATGCAGGCCTGGCCGTCCTGCGGGACTGGAGCCGCAAGCATGGGAAGCGACTGCTGTTGCTGGTGGACAGCCTGGACATGGTGTTGGACCAGATCAACAACACCACCGAGAATGCGCGGCTGCGTGACACGCTGATGAACGACGCTACGTTCATGCTGGTGGGCGGAGCGACGTCGTTCTTTCACGAAGCGCGCGCCTACGATCAGCCGCTCTACAACTTTTTCCGGATGTGGAATCTGGATTCGCTCGATGGCGACCAGATTGATCAGTTGCTGCTGCGGCGTGCGGAGGC
>JBEKUO010000706.1:0-3819 GCA_049514955.1 Bryobacteraceae bacterium
ATGGGGAGAACTTCTCGTAATGCGTCGAGTTCCACGGTTGGCCCTTGAGGTCCCATTCGGGGAACCATAACTCTTCGGTGGCGAAGTACATCGCGGGCAGGTCGAACAGGCCCATCATCGAGACGATCGCCCTGAAGCGATCCGTGTGGCCCTCGAACCAGTCCATCATGTACCCGCCATAGGACCACCCCATCGCACCCATGCGGCTGCTGTCTACGTAAGGCAGCTTGGCCAGTTCGTCGGCGACCTTCATGAGATCTTCGAAGACTTGGCCGCCGAAGTCGCCCGAGATCTCGGCGGTGAAATCTTGGCCATAGCCGGTCGACCCGTGGGGGTTGGGAAAGGCTACGACATAACCGGCGCCGGGGTAGACCTGCCAATCGCCGCGGAACGAGTCCGACCACTGCATTTGCGGTCCTCCATGGACGTTCAAGATGAGTGGATACTTCTTCCCCGGAGTGAAGTCGTGCGGCTTCACCACGAAGGTTTCGATCTTAGCGCCTCCGGCGCCCGTGAACCACATGCGCTCTGCGGGTGGCAGGTCCACCTCGTTCACCACAGCGTCGTTGAAGCGCGAAATCCGGCGCCGGGTGCCGTCATCGAGGCTCGCAGTGAAAATCTCCTGAGGCTCCGAAACCGCGCTGCGCACGTAGATGATGCGCCGTCCGTCCTTCGAGACCGCGTATTCGGTAATCGCTTTATCGACCAGAACGCGGCGCACGTTTCCCGTATCCAAGGAGAGCTGAAAGATAGGCTCGTCGCCTTCCACCGGGGCGGAAAAGTAGATCGACTTCGAATCCGCGGCCCAGTGGAACTCTTCCACCCAGTTGCGGAAGCTCTCCGTCAGAACGCGCGACGATCCGCCGGCGCGGTCGTAGACGGCCAACCGGAAGAGGTCGGACTCGTATCCAGGCAGTTTCTGCAGGCGATAGGCGATGTAGCGGCCGTCCGGCGAGTATTGCGGATTGCCGTCGTAGGCCGGATTCGACGCCGTGATGTTCTTCGGCTGGCCGGGGCCGGAGACCGGCACGAGCCACAAGTCGTTGTTGGTCGATGAGGCAGGCTGCGCGTCGTGATTGGAGACGAAAACCAGCTCGGCGCTGTCCGGCGAGAAGTCGTATTGCAGCGGACCGCCCAATTGAAACGGCGGCGCATCGAAATCGCCGGGTGTCAGGTCGCGGACTTTGCCGGTGGCCACTTCGGCCAGAAGCACGTGCGTGCGCTTGCCGTCTTTCCAGTCGGTCCAGTGGCGGTAGAGCAACGAGTCGGCCATGTGGGCTTGCAGCTTGCCTTTGCTCCAGTGGTCTGCCACCTTCTTGTTGCACGCGTCGTCGGCGCCGCACTCGGGGTAGATATCACTCGAAAAAGCGATCCACTTGCCGTCGGGCGACCAGAGCGGATCAGCGGCGCCAGTGGAGACGTTCGTGAGCTTGTGCGCCTCGCCCCCATCCAGGGGAAGGACGTAGACATTCGCCACACCGTCGCGCGAGGAGATGAACGCTAGTTGTTTTCCATCGGGGGAAAACGCCGGCGCAGATTCACCCTTTTCGTGCATAGTCAATTGGCGCGGGGCGCCGCCTTCGGCGCTCATAATCCAAATGTGACTGGCACTTTGGGCCTTCGGGAGATCGCTGGTGGTCACCGTGAAGACAACCATCATGCCGTCGGGCGAGAGCGCCAAGTTTCTCACTTGGCGAAGCCGATAAAGATCTTCGATCGTGAACCCACGCCTCGCCGCATACGCGTCAGCGAAAAGAAGCACGGCTAAAGCGCAGGGGACCAGTCTTCGAATCATAATCTATTTGCCTGTATCTTCGATTTTATGCCATTCCGCGATCAACGCAATGCGTCACTGCAAAACACCCAAGGGGGCCCTTTCGCGCTAACACGAGCCAAATCCACCCGCCCGCGGCGCTCAATCCACGCCGGCGGAAATTCAGTGGGCGAACCCAGTTGCTTCTTGAGTGCCCTGGGTGGCATCGAACGTGATCCTTCGTTTCGATTCAGGACAGTATGACGGTCGATATGAAATCGATTGAGATCGATCCTGAGCTAACCCGCCTTGCTCTCGCCGAAGCCGCCCAACAGTACCCGGACTTCACCGGGCATGCCTTGCGCATCATCGCACGACCGCTTCTGCAGGGCTTCGCCTGGCAAGTGGAGTGGAAGGGAGCGCCGCCCGCAGGCCAGGAAGCGTGGGAGTTTCAAAACTCGGCGATCCGGGCGTACAAAAGACTGTCGAAGATCATCGAGTAGAGCGAAGCGAGCAGACTCGCGAATATCACAAAATGCCGGACCACGCAGGGGGCCTTGAAAAACACGTTTTTCGCTCTATCGCAGCCAGACGAGGGACCAGGCGCGGGCGCGTTCCGCGGCGGTTCGGGCAAGCTGCCGGGCAGCCAGAGTAGCCCGTACGCACATCAGTTCGTACTGTAATCTCTTCGATAACCTCGGCTCCTCTCTCTCGCGCGTTGTCCAGCATTAGTTGGTCGAATTCACTGCGCAGGACCTGCCATGTGGCCGGGGCTTCATGAGCGAGTTGTTGCGAAAAACAGAAAGGCACAGAAGTGCGTCCGCTGGCGCCCACGAACTGCTCAGTGTGTTTTCGGACGAAGTGCGAGGCCTTCATGCGGTCCAGCACGCCGATACGTTCCAGCGTGAAGTAGCCATACGGAAGCAACGACTAGCCCATGTGATGGCGCGGAAACTTCTTCTTCTCCAGGACCACCACGCGCCGGCCTTTGGCGCCGAGCACGGCGGCCGCGGTAGAGCCGGCGGGGCCGCCACCGATCACGATGACGTCGTAGGGCTGCATATCTTTTGGGGAATTCTCATGCCGGAAGCCACCTTTGTAATATTGTACACTCACCGTCTCGCTTTGGAACGTTATCGTGGCTCTGCATGGCTCTGCGTCATTGAGCGGTCGACGCGCCGGCAAGAACAGTTTCGAGTCTCCCCATCGCAGGGTAATGACTGCGCACCCAGGCCAAGCCGGCGAAAGCGCACACCATTGCGATCGCCACTACAGACCAGTAAGTCTTGGCCCCAGCCTGAATGACGAACGCACCGAACAGCGAACTCAGCAGACCCCCCAATCGCCCGATGGTCGCCGCATACGCAACTCCGGTGGCGCGAACGCTGGTGGGGTACACGTGCGCCGCCAGCGCGTACATAGAGGTCTGGACGGCGTTGGCCAGCAGACCGTTGATCCCGAGGCATGCGATCAGCAGGACGTGATCGCCATGCGCCTGAATCGGGACCACCAGCAGCGCCAACGCGCTCCCGGCACACGCCAGCGCGCCGGAGAGCAGAGGCCTGCGCGACCCCAGAATAGTCACTAGCATGGCCCACACCAATACGCCGAGCACTCCGCCGAAATTGTAGAAGGCCAGCCCGGTGCTGGCTGTGGCGAGATTCAGACCCTGTGAGGTCAACATCGCCGGCAGCCAGCCGAAAATCAGGTACACGGATCCGAGGCTGCAGAAAAAAGCGATCCACAGGCCCGCTGTATCGCGAGCGAGCCCCGAGTTGAATAAGCTCCGCAACGACGCACGTGCCGCGCTTCCGGCCTCGGCATGGTCTTCAAACGCGGCTCCCGCCGGTACGGCGTGCCCCATCCTGGTCAGCAGGCTGACGAGCCGCGGCCAGAGCGTGGGCCGGCGCACCAGAAATCGCGGCGATTCGGGAAGGAGAGCCCAAAGGACCACCGCTAAGAGCAGCGGCAGAGCGCCGCCGATCACGTAGAGCCCCCGCCACCCGAATCGCGGCAGCACCGAGGCGGCCAGCAGACCGCCCAGCATTCCGCCCAGGGGGAAGCAG
>JBEKUO010000707.1:0-3805 GCA_049514955.1 Bryobacteraceae bacterium
CATGCGGAACAGACGCCCTGAAGGCTACTTCTTGAAGAGCCGGTCGAACGCGTTGCGGGCCGCGTCCGGCGAGGTGGGCGCTTCGACGGGCGGGGGAGGGGGCGCCGCCGCGTTGCCGTCGCGCGCCACCGTCACGCGCGGCGAAAACAACGTGCATTCGTTGGCCTTGTCCTTTACCGGAATGCGAACTGGAATCGGCTTCAGGCACTGGAACCGCGTAGACGGCTCGAAATGCGAGCACTGCTTGCAGCAATGCAGCGGCGTGTTACATTTCGGACAGTTGCCGTTCCAGTCGATCCCGTTAGCCAGTTGCGTCGAACAATTGAAGCAGCGGGCTGCCGTCACTGCCTGCACCAGGCGTGGCAGCCGCGGACCGGTTACGTCGATGGGTGGTTTGGGTCCGGGAGTCCGGGGCCGCTCGTCGCCACCACGGTGGCCCTTGAAATCCGAGCGATCCGAGTCCTGGTAACCCGGTTGTCTATACTTTCGATCGCTGTCCATGGGGAATGGGGTACTCCAAATTGCAAGCGTGCCGGTCTTCCAACCCGGAGCGTACGGCAGTTCAGGCTGCCTTGGTCAACGTCGGGTTACCGGGAGGGATTCAGTGGAAAGGCCGAAACGACCAAGCACAAGCAGGTAAGGAAACCCGCCAATGCCGCAAATATATATGTACCATACATCGCGTGGCGTTTGCACGTTAAATCGGCGTAAGGGGAGAGGGCGGAGGACATCTTTAGTTAAGTTACCGCCGCAGGAAACGGGCCAGACGCTCCATAGCCGGCTCCAGGATTGCGCGTTCCGCTGCATAACAGATGCGCACGGAGCCCTCGCCACCGGCGCCGAATGCCACCCCGGGCGCCAGCCCCACGCGGCATTCCTCCAGCAGCCTCCGGCAAAAACCGAATGAATCCGTGAGCCCTTCGATCTTCGGAAAAAGATAGAACGCGCCATCGGGCTTGGGCACCGTCACGCCGGGCATGGCGCTCAGCGCGTCCAGGCAAAGATCGCGGTTTTCCTTCAGGCGCCCCAGCATGCGGATCAGTTCCGCTTCGCCGTGCGCCAGGGCGGTCTCGGCTGCTTTCTGCGCAAAGCTGGGAGCGTGCGAAATAATGAACTCGTTCAACTGCGTAGCCTTGTGCGCCAGATCGCGCCGCGCCACCAGCCAGCCTACGCGCCAGCCAGTCATGCAATAGGTCTTGGAGAAGGACTGCGCCACCATCACCGCATCGTCGCGCGTGGTCTTGCGGAGGATGGATGGAACCGGCACGCCCGCTGCGCCGCCCGCGTAATACAGCCTGTCATACACTTCGTCAGCGAGCAGCCACAGTCCGTGCCGCCGCGAGAAATCCAGCAGACCCTGCTGCTCTTCATCGGTAGCCACCCAGCCCAGCGGATTTGAAGGCGAGGTGTACAGGAGCAGGCGCGTGCGCGGCGTGACGGCTGCCTCCAGCGCGTCGAAGTCGACACCATAGCGGTCGCCGCGCAGGGGATGCGGGATCTGCCGCGCGACCGCGTTGGCCATCGCCACGTTGGACGAGCCATTGGGCCACGCAGGCGTCAGCACCAGCACCTCGTCGCCAGGATCGAGCACCGCGCGGATGCCTACGTTCAAGGCTTGCACGCCGGAAGCTGTAACGACAATCTCGCTATCGGGGTCCAGTTCCACATTGTGTAATTCGGCGTACTGCCGCGCGATGGCGCGGCGCAACGATGGCAGCCCGGCGTTCTCGGTATAGAACGTGTAGCCGCCGGCCAGCGCGTCTATGGCCGCCTGCTTGATGAAGTCCGGCGTGGGCAGGTTCGATTCGCCGAAATATAGCCGCAGCACGCCTTGCATCGACATGGCGATTTCGGCCAGTTCGCGAATGCGGGAGTGCGGAACGTTCTCGACAGAGCTTGCGACATGGGGCATTCCTCATATTTTCGCTAAATCGTGCGGGTTCCGGCGCGCCATCGGCCTTCGGGACCGCCTCGCATCTTGAGCCGCGGGCTCGGCCATTCGCGGGTAGTGCCTGAAAGGTGCGCTGACGATGTTTACGGCCAACCCGGGGATGGCGAGCGCCGGTACAGCCCCGCTGAAGATATCGCTGATTTTCTGATGCACACCCGCCCGCACCGGTCAAACCCCGGCGAAACTTCTACGCACCTTTTCAGGCACTACCCATTCGCGTTGTGTTCTGCAAACGGGATGCTGTCCTGTATACTAGACAATTCGCGTCATGATTATGCAAAGCGAACTGACCTCTTGGACCAGACTGCTGGGCGTCGCGATGTGCTGCGCTTCTCTGGCAGCGCAAACGGCTGCGGGTACCGCGGACAGCCTGGCGGTGGATGGCGACGTCGCCACTCCGCTTACGCTTACGGTCGCCGATCTCGCAAAGATGCCGCGCGAAACGGTAAATCTCGCGGAGCCGGACGGCTCGAAGATCGCCTACGAAGGCGTTCCCCTCATAGAGATCCTGAAGAAGGCCGGCGTGGCTTTCGGAAAAGAGATGCGCGGGAAAGCGCTGGCTGGCTACCTACTCGTGGAGGCGCGCGACGGCTATGAAGTGGTGTTCAGCCTCGGTGAGCTTGACCCGGAGTTGGCGGGGACCCGTGTTATCGTAGCCGATCGGCACGACGGCCAGCCGTTGGCTGCGCAGCAGGGACCGATACGCCTGGTGGTCGCGAGCGACAAACGCCCCGCCCGATCCGTGCGGATGGTCGAGAAACTGCACGTCGTGCGGCTGCGGAAGTAGGCGCAAACCCGCGCCGAACGGCTACAGCGTCTTCAAGTATGCGATGAGGTCGTCCTTCTCCTCGTCGCTCAGCATATCTTTGTAGGCCGGCATGCCGTTGCCGCCTTCGTCGACCTTGGTCCGCACGTTCTCTTCCGTGGGCTTCTTGCCGTTGTTCATCTTCTCGTGGCTGAAGAGGCCCTTCAGCCCCGGCCCCATTTTCTTTTCCTCGCTATCGGCGTTATGACAGGGCGTGCACTGCTGGAAGACCTCTTTCCCTTTTTCGGGGTCTCCCTTTTTCGGCGCCGCAAGTGCCGCCGAGAAGGCGATCGTAAAAGCTACGCCAAAAGCCAAGATCTTCGGTTGAAGCATACAGATCGATTTCTCCAGGTGTGCGAAAGAACCAGTCTACAATTTTTTGAGCGCTGCGTGAAGACCCGCCCGGCGCATCATTGTCAGGTCAGGTCAAGCTGGCGGACTTGCCCACGCCATAGCTACGCTATGATGTAGGGATCACTCCTATGATCCAAGACGGCATTCCTGAAGGCCTTACTTTCGATGACGTCCTGCTGGAGCCCGCGCGCAGCGATGTGCTGCCCGCCGAGGCCGATACCCGCACCTGCCTGACCCGCAAGATCGCCCTGAATATTCCGATCGTGAGCGCCGCCATGGACACGGTGACGGAATCGCACCTGGCCATCGCGCTCGCGCAGCAGGGCGGCATTGGAATCGTGCACCGCAACATGTCCGTCGAGCGCCAGGCCGAAGAAGTGGACCGCGTCAAGCGCAGTGAGAGCGGCATGATCGTGGATCCCATCACCATCGGCCCGGATAAGAAGATCTCCGACGCTCGCGAAGTGATGAGCCGCTACCGCATCTCGGGAGTGCCGGTCACCGAAGGTCCCCGGCTGGTGGGAATCCTGACGAACCGCGATCTGCGCTTCGAGACCAGGTCCGATCTGCCGATCCGGGACGTGATGACGAAAGAGAATCTCATCACCGTGGCAGTCGGCACCACGCTGGAGGAGGCCGAGGCCATTCTGCACAAGCACCGCGTGGAGAAGTTGCTGGTGGTGGACGATCAGTAC
>JBEKUO010000708.1:0-3802 GCA_049514955.1 Bryobacteraceae bacterium
CTTGCGTGGCGATGCGGTCGACGGTAGCGGCCGCCGCGGATGCATCCATGGGATCCACGCGCTGCCGGGCTTCCTTGAGCTCGACGATGGCGCCCGCGAACGGGACCAGTTCCGAGATCTCCGAATAACGCCGCCGATTCAGATCCAGTTGGCGAATTTCGTGGTCCAGCTTGTTGCGGAACAGCAGATAATCGATGCGCGCCTCCTGCGCCAGGCTGTTGAAATCGATCTGGTCGAGCGAGGCGCGCCATGCCTGATAGAACTGGCGCATTACCCGGTCGGTAGTGGCGGATGCCGGCAGATCGTAGAACCTTCTGAGGTTCTGTAGGTCGGTGGCATAGCGTTCCAGGAATGGACCCAGATCGGCGGGCGCGGGCCCCAGAATTTCGCGCGGATCGGGCGCCTGGTACGGCTCGGCTTGCGGGCGGCGGACGGGTTGGGCGCTCGCCAGGGCGGCGGCAGCCAGCAGGGCGAGGATGGTCTTCGTGGTTTGCGTGTTCGAGTGCTTCATTTCAGGATGTAAGGTTTGGTTGGGTCGTTGGTGCCGGGCAGGGCCGCTAACTTCTGGTGCAGCCGCTCGTAGGCCTCCCGTAAGTCCTCGTAATCGGCCTTGAGGGGTTCGCCGGCGGCCGCGCTCTGCGCTTCGGCAATCGTAAAGGTATGCTGGACCTGGCGGATGGCGACCAGCAGCATCTTAATTTCGGTGTCGTCCAGTTGCACGACGTAGGGGGTCACATCAGCAGTATAAAACGTCGCGGCCGAGGCGGAATGAGACGTGAGCAGCATTTCTGGTCCGGGGAGTGCCGGTTATCCGCCGCGGGTAGAGCCGCATTTCCGTGGAACGCTCCCGCGGTGCTGGAAGCTCGATGTCGATGAGGCCGGCTGCGGTCTTTGCGCACCACGGGGGCCAGCCCGCCACGGCTATACGGCGGCGAGCGTCTGACGCCGCCCGCGGTGATAATCCGCCAGTTGCGCGTTCGCGGCGGCGATGGCCTGGAGGCAGTCGACGACTTTCGCCAAATCCCGGCCGGGGATCACGACGTAAAGCTCGTCCTCCCCCAGGTCCGTGTAGACGCGGTTGCCAATGCAGCCCGAGCTGACCACCACGCCATTCGCCATGGCGGCGGGAATCGCCATACACGTTGGACGGCCAATCATCGGGGACTGCGCACCGGCGCCGGCGGCCAGAGCGGCCTCCGCGAGCAACATCACTCGTCCGGGCCGGCCCGCGACGAGCACTACGTCGGGTTCCACCGGCGTGTCTGCGAGGGGCGCATAGATCGCCACGCCCGGCGTATGGGGCAGGCGGGGGATGCCAGGAATCTCCTCCATCTTGATATAGCCGATGGAGGTCATGAGGGACAGGGTCTGGCCGAGTTCCTGGGCGCGTTCTTCCGGGAGTGGAATGTTGTGGGTGTGGCTCCCAATCGGGCAGTTGTAGTGGTCGCTGGGCACGGTGTAAAAGGTCCGGCCTTCCGCGGCGAGCCGCCAGAAGCTGCATCCGGAGGGCGTGGTCCCGGTGAACTTGGACACCCCCGCCGGCGGGCTGTCCTGGAAGGTGACGGCGACGGGTCGGCGGTCAAGGCGGAGCGCCCCGGAGAGTTGCTGTTCGATGCTTTGGTAGTCAGTCTGGTAGTCGGTCATCTTGCGCTTCCTGTTGATTTATGAGGTTCATTATCTCAGAACCAGGCCGCCTGCTTTGCTCTATCATCGTGCATACTGGACCAACGGTGATATGAGCGACCCTGGACAGCCACCGGCCGAATTGACAGTGACCGAGGAAGCCGGTGTCCGCTTTGTAGAGGGCCCGCCGGGCCGGCCGCTCATGCGCAGCGTCGAAGATGCTGGCCTTGTGGTGGAGGCCTGTTTCTCAGCCGGCGTCGACTCAGCCCTGCTGTACGCGCCAAACCTGACCGGGAGGTTCTTCGACTTGAGCTCAGGGGAGGCGGGCGCCATCCTGCAGAAGCTGCGGACCTACAGAATCCGGGTCGCAGTGGTGTGCCCTCCCGGCAGTGTCCGGTTCAGCAGCAGGTTCAACGAGATGATGGCGGAAGAGAGCGGGGAGCACTTCCGATTATTCGAATCCGTCCCAGTGGCGCGAGAGTGGCTGCACAGATCCGGCATTCACGACCAAAAACTCTGATATTCTTACATTCCTCGCCCACTAACGTGTTATCGTGAAAACATTGCTCTCCGTGCTGGCCCTGGCAGCGTGTCTATGCGCCCAGGCTCCCAACTACACCGCCGCTGGTGTGGTGAACGGCGCCAGCTTCACGCCCGGCTTGGCGCCCAATACCATCGGGTCTGTCTTCGGGACGAATCTGTCTTGGGACACGGTCACGTTGCATCCGGACGACATTTCCGGCGGCACCATGCCGACGACCATGGACAACGTGGAGGTTTACCTGGAAGGCTGGCCGGCCTACCTTTATTACGTCTCGCCCACGCAAATCAATTTCCTCGTCCCCAGCGTGCTGCTGCCCGGCAACTTCAACTTCTGGGTGACCCGGCAGGGCATGGTTGGTCCGATCGTGCAGGTTACTTTGCAGAGCGCGGCGCCGGCGCTGTTCCAGACCGCGGCGGGCGCGGCGATTGCCACTCACCTGAACGGATCGCTGGTTTCGAGCAAGGCGCCGGCGGGCGCGGGTGAGATCGTCATGCTTTGGGCGACTGGATTGGGCGCCACGGATCCGCCGCTGGAGGATGGTATGCTGCCGACGGCGGCGCAATGGCTGGTCCAAATGGGCCAGTTCGGCGTTTGGATCGGAGGCGCGCCGATCGATCCGGGATTGATTCTGTACGCCGGGGTGGCGCCCGGCTACGCGGGCTTGTACCAGGTGAATGTCCGTTTGCCCACTCCATTACCGGCCAACCCCGAACTGCAGGTTGCAGTGGGCGATGCGGTGAGCCCGGCGGGCCTGATCCTGCCGGCACAGTGACGCAACTTCGCCGTGCCCAGTGCGTTTAACCACTAGTAGGGCTAAGATAGAAGCAGGAGTTAGCGCATGGGGCTGAAATATCTTCTCGCAATGCTTTCGGTGGCGGCCGGCTTGGCGCTCGCGGAAGAGCCGCCGGTGCAGGCTCCGGCCGGGACCGGCGACTACGTGATCGCTCCCGGCACGCGCATCCCGCTCGGCCTAATCAACACGGTGAGCACCAAGCACTCGGCCGAGGGCGACCGCGTGTATCTGGAGACCGTATTTCCGATCTTGGTCGGTGGCCGCATCGTGATTCCGCCGGGTAGCTTCGTGGCGGGCACGGTGACTGAAGTGAAGCGCCCGGGACGCGTGAAGGGGCGCGGCGAGTTGTACTTACGCTTCGATTCACTGACGCTGCCCAACGGGGTAACGCGGGACTTCCGCGGGCGGGTCGGCGGGATTGACGGGCGGGGCGGTGAGGAACTCGACAAGAGCGAGGGCAAGATCCGAAGCGAAGGCGACAAGGCGGGCGATGTGCGTACGGTCGCCGAGGCTACGGCGGCAGGCACTTCGATCGGCCTGATCGCCGGCAGCGCCGCCCACAGCTTGGGCACGGGCGCGGGAATCGGCGCGGGCGCGGGTGCCGCAGCCGGCTTGATGTACGTTCTGCTTTCCCGCGGACCGGATGCCGTGCTGGCCAAGGGCAGCACCATCGAAATGATCACGGACCGGCCGCTGTCGTTCGAATCAGCCGAATTGAATTTTGGACCGGCGCAGTCCGGCCATTTCTCGGACGGGCCGGGGCCGGAGCCCGCCAAAAAAGACACCACATTGCGGCGCTTTCCGTTTTAGGTAGATCCGCCTGCGCCACCACGCAGATCGGC
>JBEKUO010000709.1:0-3800 GCA_049514955.1 Bryobacteraceae bacterium
CGATTCCGAGAAGGTTGTGCAGCAACGCCGACATTTCAGAGTCAAGAGACGCTTTGCTTTCGGCGAGTGTACCGTCCAGATCGAAGACAATCAGCTTTTTCATTCCGGTATCTCGATTTCCAGCACGTTCACCGCGCCGCGTGGCTGAAACGTACACGCTCCGATCGCCGCCGGCAAGAGCCATACGTCGCCCTTTCCGGCCGCATAAGTGGCGCCGCCGTGCTCGACTTGCCCCACGCCTTCGATGCATACCAGCACGCGCGGCACACCTGCTGCGCCGACGGTAAACGGCGATTGTCCGCGCAGGCGCCACAACCGGAACTGCTCACAATGAAAGAGTCTCTCGCGCTCCACTGGCGTCGTCGCCTCCACCACGGGGGCCACCAGACGGGCCGCACCCTGATCGAAATCGATGCACGCAAGCGCCCGATCGACTTGGAGTGGCCGCGGCTGGCCTGTCTTGGCATCGACATGCTCCCAGTCATAAAGGCGAAACGTCACGTCGCTGTTCTGCTGAACCTCGAACACCACGATGCCGCCACCCAGAGCGTGAACCGTCCCAGCCGGTATGAAGACGCCGTCGCCGGGCTTCGGAGTGAGGGGCACGAGGATGTCCGCAAGCGTCCCGCTGGCGAGCGCCCGCCGTAGGTCGTCTGCGTCGATACCCGGCTTCAGACCCGCATAGATGACGCTTTCTGGCCCCGCCTCCAACACGACCCATGCCTCGGTCTTTCCGGTCTCGCCGGCTGGCAGCAGATCCTTATGCGCATCGGAGGGATGCACCTGGACCGAGAGCATTTCACGCGCGTCGAGGAACTTCAGCAGCAGCGGGAATCGACGGAAACGCCCGGCCAGCTTTCCCATCAGTTGCTCCTGAAACTGCTCCAGCAATTGGCCGACGGTCCGCCCTTTGAGCGATCCATTGGCAACCTGGCTCGGATGGTCGCCGCGGTCGCTGAGTACCCACGCTTCACCGATAGGGCCGTCGCCCGGCAGCGGCGCGGCGAGTAGGTCCGCCAAACGCCGGCCGCCCCACAGCCGGTACTGATAGATTGGCTCGAATCGTAGAGGATACATAGAGTTCGCTATCTTCGGACCGGGTCTGCCTGTGCCTGCCGCGGATGGCCGCTAGGCATGAACGACAGGTCTTCGCTCAGCACATAGATAATGATGGCCGCCAAACAGAAAAACAGGCCCACCCAAACACGCCAATCGCGATGCGCCCCTTTCCAGTAGGGACGATGACCAAGATGCGCGCGGCTGTGCTCCGGCCCTTCGTTTCCAGGGTGACCGTAGTTACCCTCGCTCATTGGCCCTCGCCCAACCACTTCCGCGCCTCGGCGGCGTGCGCGTGGTCGAAATATCGGATCGTGGCCTTCGTGAACGGCTTGCAGAACGCCGCCATGCCCTGTTGCCACTTGGCTTCCCCAACCATCGCGAGCCGCTCGATGTCGGCGAAGTGTTTGACGTCGAACTTGATGTCCTCCCACAGGGCACCGGCTTCCCAGCCGTGGAAACCGGTCATGTCGAACAGCACCCGCAGCTTTCCATGCTGCTGGACCAGCCGCTCAAACTCGGGCACAAAGTGCGCGTAATCCGTTTTTGCCAGCTTCCCGCCGACCTGGACAACGAGAATCTTTCCCTCGTTTTCTTCATTGAGTTGAATCGCCATTTTACACACCCTTCTGCGCTTCGCCCTGATTCCATTTCCAGTTCCGAATTTCCGGCATGTCTTCGCCATGCTTGTCGATGTAATGCTTGTGCTCGATGAGCTTGTCTTGCATCGTTTGTTTCAGGTAGGTGCCTTTGGATCCCAAATGCGGCAGCCGGTCGATCACGTCCTGCACCAGGTGGAACCGGTCCAGGTCATTCTGTACCCGCATGTCGAAGGCGGTGGTGATCGTACCCTCTTCCTTGTAGCCACGGACGTGCAAGTTGCGGTTCGTCCGGCGGTAAGTCAGCCGGTGGACGAGCCAGGGGTATCCATGGAAGGCAAAGATAATGTGCTTATCCTTGGTGAACAGCGAATCATAGTCCGTGTCACTCAATCCGTGTGGATGCTCGCTCTTGGACTGCAGCTTCATCAGATCGACGACATTGACCACACGGATCTTCAGATTGGGCAGATGTTGGCGAAGAATGGAAACGGCGGCCAGAACCTCCAGCGTGGGCGTGTCTCCGCAGCAGGCCATCACGACATCCGGCTCGCCCTCCTGGTCGTTGCTGGCCCATTGCCAGATCCCAATTCCTTCCGTGCAATGCACTACGGCGGCGTCCATGGTCAGCCATTGCGGGAGGGCGTGTTTGCCCGCCACCACAACGTTGACGTAATGCCGGCTCCGCAGGCAGTGATCGAAGACCGAGAGCAGACAGTTGGCGTCGGGCGGCAGGTAAACGCGCACGATATCGGCCTTCTTGTTGATCACGTGGTCAATGAAACCGGGATCTTGGTGCGTGAAGCCGTTGTGATCCTGCTGCCAGACGTGGGAGGCCAGCAAATAGTTTAGCGACGCGATCTTCCGGCGCCAGGGCAGTTCCAAGGTCACCTTCAGCCACTTGGCGTGCTGGCTGAACATCGAGTCGACAATGCGAATGAACGCCTCATAGCTGTTGAACAATCCGTGCCGCCCGGTTAGCAGATATCCTTCCAGCCAACCCTCGCATTGGTGCTCGCTGAGCATCGAGTCCAGTACGCGGCCGGCGGGCGCCAGGAATTCGTCATTCCTCACCTCGCGGGCGTCCCATTGACGGTTGGTCACTTCAAAAACCGCGCCCAAGAGATTCGAGAGTGTCTCGTCCGGACCGAAGATTCGGAAATTGCGCTCATCCTGATTGAGCTTGGTGACGTCGCGCAGGAACTTACCCAGCACGAGCGTATCTTGGGCGTCAACGGCGCCAGGCGATGGAACATTTACCGCGTGGGCGTGGAAGTCCGGCATGCGCAAATCGTGCAGCAAAATGCCGCCGTTGGCATGCGGATTTGCGCCCATGCGCCGGTCGCCTTTCGGCGCCAGATCGGCCAATTCCGGCATAAGCCGGCCATTCTCATCGAATAGCTCCTCGGCCCGGTAACTTTTCATCCAGCTTTCAATCTGCTTGACATGATCGGGGTGATCGGAATCCACCAGGAGCGGTACCTGGTGCGCGCGGAACGTGCCCTCGACTTGCAGGCCGTCGACTACTTTCGGTCCCGTCCAGCCTTTGGGCGACCGCAGAACGATCATGGGCCAGCGCTGCCGCGTGGTGTCGTTCTTGGTCCGCGCGTTCTTTTGGATTTGCCGGATTCGCTCGATGGCGTTGTCCAAGGTGGTGGCCATGAGTTGATGCATCGTTTCCGGATCGTCCCCCTCCACAAAGTAGGGCGTCCAGCCGCAGCCTTGTAGAAATTGGTCCAATTCCTCGTGCTCGATGCGGGCCAGGACGGTCGGGTTGCTGATCTTGTAGCCGTTGAGGTGCAGGATCGGCAGCACGGCTCCGTCGGTGATGGGGTCGAGAAACTTGTTGGATTGCCACGCGGTCGCCAAGGGCCCCGTTTCCGCCTCACCGTCACCGACCACGCAGGCGACGATCAGACCGGGGTTGTCGAATGCGGCCCCGAAGGCATGGCTGATCGAGTACCCCAGTTCGCCGCCTTCGTGAATCGACCCCGGCGTCGTCGGTGCAACATGGCTTGAAATCCCGCCCGGGAACGAGAATTGCGTGAACAGCTTTTTCAGCCCGGCTTCGTCCTGGCTGACGTTCGGATAAATCTCACTCCAAGTGCCTTCGAGGTAGACGTTGCCCACAATCGCCGGGCCCCC
>JBEKUO010000710.1:0-3795 GCA_049514955.1 Bryobacteraceae bacterium
GAAAGCCGGCCGGGCGTTGAGTATCCCATCGGCTATGTCGTCATACAAGTAAGATCCGCCAGTGGTGATGTTGAAGGGCACGCCGCTCGATGCCACTATGAACGGAGAAAGCTGAATCTTCAACGGCGCACTGACCGAGCCGAACAAAAACATCCGGTTTGAAACGGCCAGGGCTGCCCGGCTCCACTCCGCATCCAGATCGTTGGGGTTCACCGGGGTGGATGTGCCACAGCCAACCGGCGAAGCGCATAAGGCGCCATCCGTGTTGCTGTGCGCCGTGCTCCAGATATAAGCTCCTGTCACGGTCACGCGGCTTCCGATCTGGCTATTTACCCGGGTAATCACTTGCAACTGCTTCAACAGGCCGGCCGATTGAAATTGAAAGATCTCTGCCGGCCCCGGCGGACTAATATCGCTGGTTACGAATTGATGGACCCCGCGCGTGTCCGTCACATTGACGGCGACCGTCGTCTTGCGATTTACTTGCCGCTCAACTCCCATCGCCGATTGAATCAGATACGGTGCGCGCAGATCGTTACCGGCGATGAATTGAAGGGGCGCCGTCGTAGACGTCAGGTTGGCTAGAACAGGGGCCGGCACGCCATCCGGATAGAAGAAAGTAGGACTATTCACCACATAGGTCTTCTGGTTGATCCCGTTATACTCATCGGTGTAGAGCTGATACAGATTGTTATACCGGATGTAGAACATGCCGAATCCGCCGCGGATCACGGTGGAGGGAGTGCCCCTGGCCGCAGGACGGCCTGGCGCCCAGGCAAACGAGAATCGGGGGGCGGCATCGTGCCAGTCGTGAATGTTCGTCTGGCCTTCCCACCGCAGGCCGGCGCTTAGCGTGAGGCCCGGCGCGGCGCGCCAGTCGTCCTGCACGAATGCGCCCAGGTCGAACATGTTGGAACTCACCAGAGGCTGGCCCTCATTGATGGTAAACTGCGTGGGCCCCACGCCATTCGGGAGCGTGGCACAGCCGTTGGCGCAGGTCCCCGCCGCCATAATCATGGCTTGATAAGCGGTGAAGGACGCAAACGTAAACGTGCCGTTGAAGTTGGTCGGCGTGAAGTAGTTGAGGAGATCGTTTCTGGTCCGCGCGCCGAACTTAATGGTGTGCTTACCGTGCGTCACGGTGGTGTAGTTTTGAAACTCGTAGTTGGCATCGGTTTGCGTGTTGCGGCCGATGCCCGCGCCGCCCATTGTAAAATCGCCCGGCACGATCACCTGTGGAGTCTCGGATTGCGCGGTTTGCCCTGTCAAGTAATGGTTGAATTGAAAGCGCGTCTCGTTAACCACGTTGGGGGAAAGCACGGCGGTATCGGTGACCTGCGCCAGTTGCTGCAATTGCACGTAGCTGTAACCGTTGCCGGGAAGACTGAAGCCGCCCACACCCCAGATGTCGCGGTGCGTGTCGAGGTAGGAATAGCGCACGCTTAGCGTGTTATTGCCGCTCAAGGCCCAGTCTACGCGCGGGCTGACAGTAGTCCGCTGCTGCGGAGTCGGGGTAAATCCCCTGTCGATCACCGGGTTAAATGTGTTCGGGTCGAGAATGGTGGCATTGAGAATGCCGTTGTCGTCGATTTGCCGCCTTTCGACATCCAGGAAAAAGCTGGCGTGCTTGTTGATCGGGCCGCTCACGTTGCCGCCGTAAGTCTGAGACTTAAATCCAGGAGCCGGCCTGAAGGTGATGAACGGATTGAGCGCGTTCCAGACGCCGTCGCTGATGTCGTAAGAAGCGGTGCCATGGAAGTTGTCCGAACCAGGCTTGGTGAAGATTTCGATGCGTCCAAACCCCAGCTTGTCGTATTCACCGGAAAACGGATTCTGGTTGATACGAATCTCGCGGATGGATTCCTTCGGGGGCAGGCGGCCGCTGGAGAAGCCGTCGATGAAGATTTCGCCGCCATTGGGGCCGGCGGAGGGTCCCGCCAGGGCTTGGAGATCCTGCTGCAAATCGTCGGGATCGTCCGGCAGGGCCTGCAGATCGGCGCCTTTGAATACCAGCGCATCGACATTCTGCGTAGGTTGCAGCCCTAACTGGCTGGTATTCTCCTCGGCTACCGTGACTTCCTGCTTCACTTCCGCCAGCTTCATGGTAACGTCGCCGCGCGCGACTTGTCCGGTGGTGACCGCGACCGCCACGCCGCCCGACTGCTCCAGGCCCTTGGAGGCGGCGGAAATCGAATACGTGCCCGGGGCAACGCCGCGAAACGTATACACGCCATCAGCCCCGGTCTGGGCTTGCTGCGTCTTGGCGTTTTCATCGGTGAGCGTCACCGTGGCGCCCGGAATGATGGCGCCCGTGGTATCCTTCACCGTGCCGGTCACGGTGCCACCACCCGCGGATGGCCTGACGGGGTTCTGCGCCGGAGCGGACACGGCCGCCATGCTCAGCAGGGCAAGCGTGGCGATAGTTAGGTTACGACCCATATATATAGTGTTGGCGGTGTCCGTATGCCTACGGTTACCCAAATCTCCTGCGGCGACATCACCGCTGACAACCGCTCCCCGACGGTCGCGGCTCGGTAGGCGGCTCAGGGACGCCGCCGGCTACGCTAAGGGCCACATTCCAGGATGCTTGTCTAAGGCAGACAATCCTGGTGGCAGCCGGCTCGCGCTTGGCCGGAAAGAGCCGCCTTAAAAGGCGGCTGCGGGCAGCCCGCCCCACAACGCCGGAACACTCGGCATCGATTCGGCGTATCTTTATGTGAGCGAGGTTAAACCAATGTTCTGTACGCGCTGCGGAGTGGAAATCGACGACAAAGTCCGCTATTGTTCACAGTGCGGCCATCCAACCAAACTCGCGGAGGCCACCGCGAATCCATACACGGCTCCCAGGCTGACTCTGGACACCGAGAACAAGAAGATCGCGGGCGTCTGTGCCGGCTTTGCGCGATATCTGGGTGTGGAAGTGCTGCTGGTCCGCATCGTCTGGCTGGCGCTGGCGTTCGGCGCGGGTGTAGGCTTCGTGGCATACGTAGTCGCCTGGATCCTGATGCCCAAGGATACGCCGCGCACCGCGACCTCGCCGGACTACGTCCGTCAAAGCAGCTAGTTCGGTTAGTTTTTGCGCCGACAGGATCTCGTATTAGAGTGGACGAGTGAAACGCGGCAGACCGGCGGGAGCATGGAGGGCGAAGGCTGCCATATCGTCCACCGGCCAAATTGGTTATGCCTGAGCCTTCTCATCGGGCGCCGGCGGGAGCACCGCTTGGGGATCTCGGATAGCGGCGCAGCAGGTACCGGTTAGAGTGCCCGGTACGCTAACCCGTACCCATGGAACGCCCTATTTTTCTGTAGATTACGTAGAATTGCACTGAAGGCAAACCCGGCTTCAAAGGAGCTTTTCAATGACTTGGCATGCAGCATCGGCGGAACCAGCGATGGACAGATCCAAACTCCTGGCCAATGGCACGTTGCTCTTGCTTACGGCGGCGGTGGGGCTAGCGATGGCCCTCAACCGCCACGACACTCTCGTGTTAGGTGGAATTGGAGTGCTGGGCACGATACTGATACCCCTGTCACACGTTTTGTTGCGCCGTTTTCTGCGTTCGCGCCGGCAGCACGAGACCGAAGACCGCATGATAAGCCAGACCCGGGAATACTTGCGGAACCAGGAACCGTGGTCTCCGCTGCGCGACGCTTCCGCGGAGAGTGACAGCGAGGCCGTCTCGCACGCCAACGCCAGTGGCAGCCGGATTGCTCCGCGGGGCTTTAAGGACGTTCTCGCCGGAGTTGTGGCGCCTTTGCCAAATGGCAACCCGGTGGCCTGCGGCGCCTTGACGC
>JBEKUO010000711.1:0-5032 GCA_049514955.1 Bryobacteraceae bacterium
TGATCACGGACATCAATCTCTCGCAGGACGACCGCTTTCTCTACAATTCCTGTTGGGGGACCGTCGATTTTCATCAATACGACTTATCCGATCCTATCAGCCCGCGGAAGACATGCTCCCTACATCTCGGCGGGATCGTGCGGCATGCGACGCATCCCAAACAGCCGGGCACCGCGCTCAATGGTGGTCCGCAGATGGTCGAGGTCAGCCGCGACGGCCGCCGCGTCTATTTCACCAACTCGCTTTATGCGCCGTGGGACGCGCAGTTCTATCCCGAGGGCATCCGGAGTTGGATGGTAAAGCTAGACGCCCATCCCGAGGGCGGCATGGCGCTCGATCCAAACTTCTTCGTCGAGTTCGGCGACCTGCGCGGCCACCAGGTACGCCTTGAAGGTGGCGACGCATCCTCCGACTCCTATTGCTACGCATGACCGGCGGCCACCCCTGGGGATGGCTGGTTCTGTTCCTGCTCGGGGCATACCACGGTATCAACCCCGGAATGGGGTGGCTCTTTGCGGTCGCTCTGGGGATGCAGGAATCGAGCGCGCGCGCCGTGGTGCGTTCACTTGCCCCTATTGCGTGCGGCCATGCCATCGCCATCGGCGTGGTGATTCTTCTCGCTCGGCTGGTACAGATTGTCCTACCGCTGAGCTATGTCAAGATCGCCGTCGCAAGCAGCCTGCTGGCTATGGGTGTCTATCGCTTGGTGCGCAGCCGGCACTTCGCCTGGGGAGGCATGCAAGTTGGGTTTCGGGAGTTGATGACCTGGTCGTTTCTGATGGCTTCCGCTCACGGCGCGGGTCTGATGGTGCTTCCCGTGGTAATGGGACTTGGTTCGGTCCAGGCTTCCGCTGGACAGCATAGTATGCATGTGCACAGTTATCAAGATCCGCTCACGGGCATCTGGGCTACGCTGGTTCACACCGCCGGCTATCTCACATTTACCGCGGCGGTCGCTCTTGTTGTGTACCAAAAATTGGGACTGGCGCTCTTACGCCGGGCATGGTTCAATCTTGACTTGGTGTGGGCGATAGCTTTGATTGCGACAGGTGTTCTCGCAGCGGTGATTAGTTGAGTGCGCCGCTGGGTCTAAGCGCTGGCCCCCAGCGGCATTAAGCGGCGTTATCGGACACAGAAAAACAGTTAGGACGCGGGCATCGCTTCGCCATGTTAACCCGCTCTGCTGACACGGGTGGGCGCCGTGGCGCAGTGAATCCGCAACCGGAACCACATCGGCGCGGAGGAGGTGCACGCGTGGCATTGACGGTGAGGCTGGTGCGCCAACACCAAAGTTAGCCCGCATTTCTCACAGACTTCCGTGGTCAGGGCGTGGCGCACGCACTCTTGCGTGCCGCGTCGGCACTCCTGCCGGCGCCCTCCCTCGACGGCCTGTCCACACGCTTGCGGGGGTGCCGACAAGCGCTCTACACTCGCGCCGGCGAGCAAGTGCGGACCGCCTATCGGAACGTAGAAGTCGGGAAAAACTCAACTCTCAAGCCAGTAGGAGAGGCGCCGTTTGGGAAAAGGCCGTCACATGGATTTTGTACAACAAAAATAAGACGGCTGGGCTCGCCACAGCGAGTGGCTGCGAGTTGGTGAAGGTGAACGGCCACCATTGTTGGAAGTCACTGTTCCGAGACCTGCGGGATTGACCGGAAAGTCCTGGCCGGAGACAAGCTCGCAGTTGCCGCCGGCCGCTGGTGTCTGAAAGTAAATGGCAACCGTTGGCTTGTCGGAAACGAGTTGGCCTTAAATCGTGAAACTCGTCGGCGCGGGCGAGTCGGGGATCGGAAATACAGTCGCTTAGACATAATATTTTGCCGGCCGGTCGTCCTCTCCATCATACGGCGTAATCCATGCCGATGCGGTGCCGGCGCTATTGGGCAACCACGCGGGCGAAGCTCTTTAATAGGAAGGACTTCGAGCGAGCCTTGAACGAGATCCCCGAGCGGAACCTGAGGGGCATGATCGCCTCTAACTCCTGATTCGCAAGCCCTGCCTCGCGAGTCCCACCGGCGCACCGCCGCGCATGCGGCACACGCCGTCTTCAAACCGGCAGCTCATCAAGAGTTGTCAACCGATCGGGATCCGATCTGATAGAGCGAGCCCGTGTCCGCCGCCTCGGCAGCGTGGTCTCCTCCCGCCCGAGTTGGCGCCAGGGAGACCTGCAAGCCTACCTTCTTATAACGGAAGAAGTGGCCGTAGACCGCGACCCCCATGCGAATCAGCCATTTCGTGCTAAAAGACAGCTTCCGGCGATTCACCGCATCGGCTGAAAGCCCGTTGCCGGCGTAGACTTGACGGAAAGCCAGGCACGCGAAGATATAGGTGATCTTCCCGCCTAGAGGCCAGTTGGAAGCCCATCCGCGCCGAACCCTCCGGATAGATTCACGAAGGGAATAGAAGGCATCCCAGCACCTCCGGTTCTCCTCGGCCCATTGATCTCGCGGCAGCGCCGGATGACGAATGACCTCCAACTGGGAGAGGGGCTTCAGCCAGAACTCGTCATGCAATAGCTCAAACCGGTGCTTGGGAACGAACCCCGGTTTATCGCGGTGTTTCCGGTCATTGACGAGCTCGTAATAATCCTTCGTGCCCGGAAACGGGTTATAGAATGTGAACTGCGCCAGTAGCGTGCCCGAATCAATGGCAAATTGGCGCATACCGCGGATGGTGTCGATAGTGTCCGATTCCAGTCCGCATATGATGGAGCTGAGAACGAGGATGCCGTGATCCTGTATCCCGCGGATCGTGTCGACCATTTTTTGCCCGACGGGATTCCACTTCTTGTTCGCAGCGTCGAGGCCTTCCTCCGAAAAGGACTCCACGCCGATCAGCGCGGCGCGAATTCGCATCTTGTCGTGCATGGCCGTCAGGTAGTCCTCATCCGACAGCACCTCGGCTGTCATTTGCGTCATGCCAAAGACGTCGCGCGGCACACGCCGGCCGTATTCGTCAAAGAAGCGCAGGCGCTGTTCGCGAACCAACTCCAGTTGCCGCTTTTTTTCCGCGCTGGGCTCACGCGCGATGCGTGCCAGGGTCGCAGGAGTGAAATTATCGTCCGCGAAGGCGATCTGACGGAAGCCCAGGCCGTGCAATTCTATAACCTCTTCGATAATCTTGTCCGCTAGGCGCAGGCGGGGCTGGCGTCCGTCGGTCACCCATACCGAACAAAACGAGCAGTTCTCGGGGCAGCCCGCAACCGTCTGAACCGTGGCGAACATGTACTTGCCCGGGTCGATCAGGTCCCAGCGCGCCTTTTGCAGGGCTTCGCCCGCAACCCGGCCGCCGTCATATCGCGATTGGAGTTTGCCGCGCAACGCGTCGTTGACCACTCGGCCCCAAATCGTGTCCCCGTTCCCCGTCACGACTGCATCCGCGCCCATGCGAAGCGGTTCGTCCGGAAATATGGTGCAATGGATACCACCCATGATCACCGTCGCGCCCCGCGTCTTCGCTTCCCGCAGGACCCGGTAACCGGCGGTGCAGTTTCCACTGCTGATGCCAATCCCCACGATATCCCCAGGTCCGAGCATGCCGGCATGGAATCTGGTGAGCGTCTCATCCACCAGCACGGGGTCGCCGCACACCTCGGCTGGAGTAGCGCCGGCCAGAACGTAAAGCCATCGGGGCGTGAAGAAACTGTATCCGGTGGTACATACGGCTGGGTTTACTAGAACTACACGTGGCATCCATCCTCCTGTGCGCGGATCAAGGAATCGAAGCAAGTATACACTATCCAGACGGCCCAAGCGCCCGAGTTTCTGTATACTATAGAGGCTCACACGATACAGCGACAAGTCCGCTCTATGACGGTCGCGGCTCGGCTCGCCGCCGTGTGCCTGTTATTGGATGGAGGAAACTGTCACCTTATTTAGTGAGCCTCAATAGTTCCACCCGCGGAAGTTGGAAGGGATCGGCATCCGATGAGCAGCCCGCAGTTCAATGACAATACGCAAACATTCGCCGCGCCGCTGCCCGAGACATTTGCCGGACGGCGATACCAGGTAAAACGGCTGCTGGGGGAGGGAGGGCAGAAGCACGTGCTCCTGGCCCGGGATATCAGCCTCGATCGCGATGTGGTGCTCTCGCTCCTGAAACCCGGCGGGGGCGACGTAAGCAGTAAAGAGCGGCTGTTGCGCGAGGCCGAGGCGCTGGGCCGGTTAGGCGATCATCCCAATATAGTCACCATATACGACATCGGCGACGAGGCTGGCCGGCCTTACATCGTCTGCCAGTACGTGCAAGGCGGCACGGTGGCAGACTTGCTAAAAGGCTGCGAAGGCCACCGGCTGCCTTTGGAGGAGGCGATCCAAATCGCTCTCCAGGTGTGCCACGCCCTGGCTCATGCGCACAAGGCCGGTATCGTACATCGCGATCTGAAGCCGAGCAACATCTGGCTCACGCAGGAGGGCACGGTCAAGCTAGGCGATTTCGGGCTCGCACTGCGTATGGACTCGTCCCAGATCAGCATGCAGGGCATGCTCGTGGGCACGCCCGCTTATATTTCGCCGGAACAGGCAGAAGGCCGGGCAGCGGGACCCGCCAGCGACCTGTATGCTCTGGGAATTGTGCTTTATGAGATGCTGACCGGGCGGCAGCCCTTCGTGGGTGACAACCTGGTGGGCATCGTCTGGCAACACATCAACACGCCGCCAGTGGCGCCCACCTGGCACAATCCCGAGATACCGGCCCAGGTCGACTCTCTGATTCTGCGGCTGCTAGCCAAATCGCCCACCGAGCGCCCGCCGAGTGCGGACGAAGTGGCAGAGATATTAGCGGGTATTGCCGGTTCCAAATCCGCGCTGGCGGAGCGCGTGGTCCAGCGCGCCACGTCTCTTTCGGGCATAGCATCCGGCATATTTGTGGGTCGCGAGCCGGAACTGCGGCAACTCCAATCCGCGCTGCAAGACGCGCTGAAGGGACAAGGCGGCTTGCGGATGCTGGTGGGTGAGCCGGGCAGCGGAAAGACACGCACCACGGAGCAACTGGTTACTTCCGCCCGATTACAGCATTTCCAGGTATTGCAGGG
>JBEKUO010000712.1:0-6923 GCA_049514955.1 Bryobacteraceae bacterium
TAAACGGCGGCGTCAATGGCGGCGGCACCATCTTTTCGATTACCCTGGATGGCAAACTGACTGCCCTTTACAGCTTCGCGTCAAACGGCAATTCGCATCCCTACGGCGCCCTGACACAAGGCACGGACGGGAGTTTCTATGGCGTGACCTCGGACTTTGAGCGGCCGACCGCCGGCTCGATCTTTAGATTATCTGTGGGACTTGGACCGTTCGTGACCACCCTGCCCGGCTTCGGCCAGGTGGGCGCTACCGTCAAGATTCTAGGCACCCATCTGACCGGCACGACGAGCGTCGCATTTAACGGCACGGCGGCTGCGTTCACGGTCGTCTCGAACACACTCATCACTGCCACGGTGCCGCCCGGCGCCGGCAATGGCAAGGCCCAGGTAACGACGCCGGAAGGTACGCTCTTAAGCAACTTGCCGTTCCGAGTGATTCCTTAGCTTCGCTCAGTTGGCGCCACGACCGGCACAGTCCAGGTCACCCGCCCCAGCGGCACGCACCACCTGGTGCAGTCATGCCTCACGGCGCGTGTGCGGTGTGTTATGGAGCCCGTGGCGTCAGGGGCGATTGATGCGTGCGCTTTTCTGGCAGGAAGAGACCTACGATCATCTGGTCAGATCCGACAACGAGTTTGATCGAATTCGAGATTACATTGAGCAGAATCCGGTAAAGGCGGGCTTGGTGGCGGCGGCAGAGGAGCTTCGGTGGTCAAGCGTATACCGTAGCCGAGACGGTCCCACAACGCTGGCTAACCGTAATTCTCCGTCTTGTATGGCCAGATCGCAATTCGGTAAGATGCGGAGTTCCGATGATCGTGGGATCCGAATCGTCCGCACTACTACTGCGCCACGGGAGTCGAAAGGGGTTGATATGCCGTCACAGACGAACCAAAGCTTACACCGGCTGGCCGCCGTCCTAGCGGGAGTGTTCCTGACGCTCCCATCGGTCCAAGCCGCCGCCATCGAATTTCATGGTGCGCGCGATTACCCCGTGCCCGGAACGCCTGAAGCCATCATCTCGGCGGACCTGACGAACAGCGGCCAAACAAACTTGGTCGTGGCTAACTTCGGCGGTATCGCCGTTTACAAGGCCACGAAAACGGAGGCATTCGCGCCGGCCTACTCGGTTTTCGGCACTGCCACCAACTCGGTGGTTGCGGGCGACTTCAACAACGACGGCAAGATCGATCTCGCGGCCATCCAGCTCACGAACGGAACCCAGGTGGTGTTCCTGCCGGGCAACGGCGACGGCACCTTCGGCAAGCCTACCGTTTTTCAAGTGGGAATCGGTCCTTGGAAGCTGGCGGCGGCCGACTTCAACGGCGATGGCAACCTGGACTTGGCGGTGGCCGATAACTCCGGCAACACGGTTTTTCTGATGTTGGGCGATGGCACAGGAAATTTTGTGGTGTCCGGCACCCGCGGCGCGTTTGCACCCGAGAACGTCGCGGCGGCCGATCTGAACGGAGACGGAAAACAGGACTTGGTGTCGGTCGACGGCGGCAATAAAATATCGGTCTTCCTCGGCAATGGCGATGGAACTTTGCAGCCGCCCACCACCTACACCGTCGGATCGATTCCGTTCCAGGTCGTAATCCAGGACTTCAACAAAGACGGCAAACTGGACTTGGCCGTAGCCAACAAGGACTCCGATAACGTCTCCGTGCTGCTGGGAAACGGCGACGGCACCTTTCAACCCGCCGTGAATTTTCCCGCGAACTGTTCACCCTACGGTGGATGCAGCCTCGAATCGCTGGCCGCCGCCGATTTTAACGGCGACGGCAACCTCGATCTGGTCACGCCCGGCAGCGTCCTGTTGGGCAACGGAGACGGAACCTTCCAAGCACCTGTCCCGTTGCACGCCGGCGATGTTCCGGGCCTGGTGGCAGCCGGCGACTTCAATAGCGACGGCAAGCCGGATATCGCCCTGGGCAGTCTCGAAAACCTGGATATCACGGTGTTGCTCAACGAGGGTGGACATCTGGCCCCCACGCCTTCCTTCCCGGTATCCGGCCTGCCCGTTGATGTTGCGACCGGAGATTTTAATGGGGACGGACTGGGCGACTTGGCAGTCGTAAGTTCCAACTCCGGCACAGTAGGCGTGCTGCTGAGCAACGGCAACCGCACTTTCAGCCCTTCGGCCGAGCTGTCGGTTCCAGGCGCGGCCGCTGTACTGGTGCGAGACTTCAATCGCGACGGTCACCTGGATCTGGCAGTCGGAACCTCCACTCAGGTATTTCTGTTCTTCGGTGCCGGCAACGGGACCTTCACCGCCGGCCCGGTATACGACCTTTCGACCAATTGCACTATCTTCGACATTTCTCCGGGTCCGATGCCGTGCTTCGTGGCAGGCGACTTCAACGGCGACGGCATCCTGGACTTGGCGGGCGCCAACGGGCCTGCCGGGACCATCTCGGTGCTACTGGGCAATGGCGACGGCACGTTCCGCACGGGCACTACCTTCTCGAGCGGACCCAACCCGCTGCGGCTCGTTGCGGCGGATTTCGATGGCGATGGCAGGCAGGATCTGGCGGTTGCCCTTTACGTTGCCGGTGTCTCCATCTTCCTCAATGTGGGCGATGGCACGTTCGAAGAGCACGCCCACATCGCCGTGGGCTCGAACCCGGTCAGCCTGGCGGCGGCCGATTTGAATGGAGACGGCATAACGGACCTGGTCGTGGGCGACTGCACATCGCCGGTGGTTTGGATCCTGCTGGGGTCGAGCGGCGCCGTCTTCGGCGCACCCACACCCGTCAGCGTGGACGCTTGTCCCGTGTCGTTGGCGGTGGCGGACTTCAACCTCGATGGGATTCCGGATATCGCCGCCGCAAATATCATGGCCAACTCGGCTTCCGTGCTGCAAGGCGCCGGCGGAGGCGCATTTCATGCGGAAACTCTCTATGACGTGGCCGGGCAACCGGCTGCCCTCGTGGCCGCCCGGGTGCTGAGCGCGCCACAACCGGATTTGATCGTCGCCGGTGAGGACGGCCGAGTTTCGACATTGATCAACGCGACGCGCTGATTCTTCCGGCGGCGCTTTTCTCCAGCGGTGAGTGCTTCAGTGGTGGGGCGCGTTGACAACCGCTCCGTCACCGGAAACATCCGGCACACCCGTGTGGCCTTTGGCGCACCCTCCCCTGAAACGCAGCCCGGCCCGACCGGCACGGCTTGGCTTGACAGCCGTTACGTTACGCGTTACGGCAACAGAATGATCGTCTCACTCGCCACAAAGGACTGAAACGCCTTTACGAGGACGGCGACCCGCGCGGGATCAGTCGGGAACATCTGCAAAAGGTGCGTGACATTCTGGTACGCCTGGACGCCGCCGGAGCTCTCGCCGATATAGATGTGCCGGGCTTCAAGCTTCATCCGCTCAAGGGCGAGCTGAAAGGTTTTCGGGCGATCACGGTACGCGCCAACTGGCGGGTGGTTTTCCGCTTTGCGGACGGCGACGCGCTGGACGTTAATTATGTCGATTACCACTGATGGAGGATAAAACCATGCCGATGAAGAACCCACCGTACCCCGGCGGCTTCGTGCTGCGCCAGTGCATACAGCCTTTGGGATTGAACATCACGGATGCCGCTGCCGCCCTCGGCGTGACGCGCACCACATTGTCGGAACTGGTGAACGAGAAGCGCGGCATATCCCCCGAAATGGCCGTAAGGCTGCCCAAAGTCTTTGGTGGCAGCGCCGAAAGCTGGCTTGTGCAACAGGCGCAGTATGAGCTTGCCCATGTCCCCGCCGATTCACGCTGGCGCTGATCGCGTTGGCCGCCTGCGGCGGCGGTGTTTATGTCCGGGTGCCGCCTCCCGAGCCGCGCTACGCCGTCGTAGGCGTCGCACCCGGGCCCGGATTTGTGTGGACGGAGGGATTCTGGGACTGGCGCGGAGGTAACTGGGCCTGGGTCCAGGGACGTTGGATGCGGCCCCCTAGGCCACGCGCCGTATGGGTGCCGGCACACTGGGTCCAGGGCCCCGGTGGCAGATTCCATTTTGTGCGGGGCCACTGGCGATAAGGGACAGGGGCGGACGGCCGCGTCCTGGGAGTCCTGGATTCGGCCGCCCGCCGTCTAAAGGAACTGTCATGAATAGCAGTGTCATCTTGCACTACTATCGATCAATCTCTTCGCGCACCGCGACGATTTCGTGGGGTAGCCAATCCCGGCTGCAGGCCACCCTCTAGGTGGCGTCCGGCGGCTTTCGGCTTGTTTGCGGCTTGCCGCAATGTGGGGCGGCCAATCTTGGCGGCACATGGCAGGATTGCCTGCGCCGCGCAGTCGATTTCATGAAGGTCGCGAACTCAGCCGTTACTCTGGTTCTTGACCAGGTGCAGGAACTCGTCGCGCGTCTCTTTACGGTTGCGAAACGCGCCTAGCATGGCGCTGGTCACCGCTCCCGAGTGCTGCTTCTCCACGCCGCGCATCATCATGCAGAAGTGCCGCGCTTCGCAGATCACCCCCACCCCCACCGGATCGATCAATTCCTGGATGGTCTGCGCAATCTGCTGCGTCATGCGCTCCTGAATCTGTAAGCGCCGCGCGAACACGTCCACCAGGCGCGGCAGCTTGCTGAGCCCGATCACACGATTGCGCGGAATGTAGGCCACGTGCACCTTGCCGAAAAACGGCAGCAGGTGATGCTCGCACATGCTGAAGAACTCAATGTCCTTCATAATGACCATTTCGTCGTACTTCACGGCGAACAGAGCGCCGTTGACGACCTGCTTCACATCCATCGCGTAACCGCTGGTCAGGAACTTCAGCGCCCGCTCCACGCGCTCCGGAGTGCG
Source organism: Bryobacteraceae bacterium (assembly GCA_049514955.1). GTDB lineage: Bacteria > Acidobacteriota > Terriglobia > Bryobacterales > Bryobacteraceae > Bog-159. The sequence goes on from JBEKUO010000712.1 coordinate 4,794, forward strand.
CGCCAGCCCTTCCCGCCGGGCATCCTCGCCCAGACATTCCAGGATCTGCTTCACGTGCGGTGCGATAGATTGCTCCGCCGGGGGAATCATCACTTTTACGGTAGCTTTATTCGATTTCATGGGCAGACACTTCAAAAGCGTTGCGGCTGGTTTCGGCGATCGCCACTTTTTCCAGGCGCGGTCCCGCCGGAAACACGGCGCTCCAGTTCTGTTTTAACCGCCGCACGGCCTCTCGCGCCAGATTCTCGGTGGTCGGCACGGTCGTTCGAAACGCGGCGATCTCCTCGTTGAGGTTGCGATGCTCGAACGTCTCCAGCACCTCGCGCCGCACCAAGCCGTCCAGCACCTCGATATCCACCGCGTGGCCGGAGCGCTCCTCGACCGGTCCGCGCACACTCACTTCCATCTCGTAGTTGTGGCCGTGTCCGAAAGGGCTGTTGCACTTGCCGTACAGTTCCCGATTTTCCGCGTCGCCCAGGCCCGCTGCGTGCAGCCGGTGCGAAGCCGAAAAGCGGTATCTGCGCGTGACCCGGATCACTGCGCCTCTCCAAAATAGTCGACGTAGAGGTCCGGCGTCTCGTAAACTCTGACCCCGTGCAGCTTGCCGCGTCCATCGCTCAAATGCGGCCGCAGCCGGTTCCAGATATCGATGGCGATATTTTCCGGCGTGGGAATCACGCGGTCGAAAGGCGGCACTTCATGGTTCAAAAAGCGGTGATCGTAAGCCTCCACTACTTCCCGGTTCAGAATGTCTTTGAGCACTTTCAGATCGAGCACCATTCCAGTAACCGGATCCGGAGTTCCCTCGACCGTGACTTCCAGCACGTAATTATGGCCGTGTCCGTGCGGGTTGGCCGCCGCGCCGAACAGCGCGCGATTCTCCTCTTCCGTCAGCGCCGGATTGCGGCAGACGTGCGAAGCGGAGAACTCGACTTTGCGGGTAATCAGCACGGAACAGTTATTAGATGCAGCAAACGATCTGAAAGTACACTAAAATTATAGTTTCCAGGTATGCGCAGCGTCAAAATCGATCAATTGCTCAAAGCCGGCATCGTCCTGCTGCTGGCGGCTTTCGTGTTTGTGCTCTATGCCTCCATACACGAGCGCATCATCGGCGTGGGAGATACCGCCCCGGAATTCACCCTCACCGCCGACAACGGCCGCAACGTGTCCGTCTCGCATTTTGGCGGGCGCCTGCTCGTGCTGAATTTCTGGGCCACCTGGTGCCAGCCCTGCATCGAAGAGTTGCCCTCGCTCGATCGCTTCTCGAAAGAAATGGCGGGCTCCGGCGTGGTGGTGGTCGGCGTGAGCGTGGATAAGGATCCCAAGGCCTACCAAGCCTTTCTTTCCCGCGCCAATGTTTCTTTCCTGACGGCGCGCGATCCGGGCGCCAACATCAGCGCCGATTACGGGACGTTCAAGTATCCCGAATCCTACATCATCGACGCCCACGGCAAGGTAGTGCAGAAGATTGTCGGAGCGACTGACTGGGCCGACATGGTGGACGCCGTAAAATCGTTCCTATAGGGGCTATGCTCCCGCAAGGCGCCAAACAAAAACTGATCGCGTTGCTGGGCCCCCGCGGATACCTCGACCGTCCCGAAGATCTCGCCCTCTACGAATACGATGGCAGCGTCGAAAAGAGCCGTCCGGAGATGGTTGTCTTTCCGCGCGGCACCGACGATGTCGTAGCCATCGTCAAGATCACCGCGGAATACGGCGTACCCATCGTGGGCCGGGGCGCCGGAACCGGCTTGAGCGGCGGCGCCATCCCGCGCGCGGGCGGCGTCATCGTGGGCTTCGCGCGCATGAACCGCATTCTCGAGATCGACCTCGAAAACGAGCGCGCGCTGGTCGAGCCCGGCGTGGTCAATCTCGATATCACGCTGGCGGTCGAGCGGCAGGGCTATTTCTACGCGCCCGATCCCTCCAGCCAGCGCGCCTGCACCATGGGCGGCAACGTGGCCGAGAACGCCGGCGGTCCGCACACCCTGGCCTACGGCGTCACCACCAATCACGTGCTGGGCCTTGAGTTCGTGCTGCCGGATGGCACGGTCGTCAACACCGGCGGTAAGGCGCTCGACACACCGGGCTACGATTTGACAGGCCTGCTGACCGGCTCCGAAGGCA
>JBEKUO010000713.1:0-4995 GCA_049514955.1 Bryobacteraceae bacterium
ACCGTGGACGAGTTTCCGAAGGACCGCCAGCAATTGACAGCGGACGTGTTCTACAGCAGTCCGTGGAAAGGTGGCTGGTGGCGCCTGGCGGACGCCGTACGCTACATGGAAGGGGCGTCCATGGCGGTTCTCGACACGGCGGCGAAGTATCGCGAAACGCTGCTCTACAACCGCTATCAGGCGGCGCGCGACAACATCGAGCGGTTTCGCAAGGAGCCACCCTTCGCCTACGTGATCCCGCAGGAGCAGCGCGATCTTCCCACCGCCGCAACACTGGTGGAAAAGCTGCTGATCGATGGCATCGAGGTGCATCGCGCCGAGCAGCCTTTCGTCGCCAATGGCCGCGAATACAAGGGTGCTTGGGTGATCCTTATGGATCAGCCGTTCTCGCCGCTCGTGAAGGAGTTGTTCGAACCGCAGCAATATCCCGATCTGCGCCAGTCTCCAAACGGGCCGGCGATCCGCCCCTACGACGTGGCCGGTTGGACGCTGCCGATGCAGATGGGCGTGGAGGTCGCTGTTGTATCTGAGCCATTGACGGATAGCCAGCGTGCCAGTCTCAAGCCCATCGAGCAGGTAACGCCCCCGCCAGGCGGCGTGCAGGGAACGGGTTCGACATACGTGTTGAGCCACCAGCCGAATGCCACTTTCGCGGCCCTCAACGAGATTCTCTCGAGTGGGGGCCAAGTCAGTTTTTCCAAATCTGAGATTGCGACACCTGGCGGGTCTGAGCCGGGCGCAATCGTCGTCTCCGGCATGGATCGCGAGCGGCTGGCGGCAATCACGCATAAACATTCGGTCCAAGCGCTGGCAATTGCGAAGGCGCCACAAGATGCCGTCGCCACCAAGAAACCGCGGGTGGGTCTGTACCGCTCCTGGACCGGGAACATTGACGAGGGATGGACGCGCTGGATTCTCGAAAACTACGGGTTCGCGCCCGCGACGCTCCGCAACGGGGACATACAGGCCGGCCACCTGCGCGACCGCCTGGACGCCATCATCATCCCGGATGCCGGCCCCAAGCAGATCATGGATGGTTTTGCGCCCGGCACCATCTCGGGGGAGTACGCCGGGGGCATCGGCGAAACGGGCGTGGATGCGTTACGTGCCTTCGTTCGTGCCGGCGGAACATTGATCGCCTTCAATAATGCGTCCCTCATGGCGATCGCCAGCCTGGGGCTGCCTGTAACGAATGTCCTGGAAGGTCTGAACAACGATCAATTCTATTGTTCTGGATCGCTTTTGCGCGTGGAGCTGCGCGACATGAATCATCCCGCGGTGTGGGGAATGCCGCGCGAGCCGATCGTGATGTTTGAACGCGGGCCTGCCTTCGACACCAAGGGAAGGCCGCGGCGGTCGAGGTTTTCGAGGGCGACGGGCGCGTGTACCTTTTCGGTTTCCGCCCGCAATGGCGGGGCCAATCGCACGGCACTTACAAGCTGGTGTTCAACGCGATCTACGATTCGCCGAGCATGGCCAAGCCAACCGCGTTTCAGCGCCCAACGGAGCCGCTGAATGCGCCACTGGAGAGCTGGCGAGCGGCCACCGCCAAGGTTCGTGACGATCTCGCGCTGCTGCTGGCGGACAATCGGGCGTTCTTCGCGGCCCGCGGCCCGGCCGCCGTGGAGGCGCGCAACAAGCTGGTGGCGACGGTGGATCAATTCGAGAAATACCGGATCGCGGAAGTGGACGATGCCGGCGCTGGACTGGACGATGCTGCCCGTAGAAAAGCCGCCGAGTACGTCCGACAGTTGCGGCGGCTGGCCGCGGATTTCCGCGGCAAGGAGTTCGAGGCGTCGGCGGATGCCGATGTTCTTGCGGAGCGGTATCGGCTAGCGGCGATCGAACAGGAGATCGGCGCGCCTGCCGCCAAACCCAAGTGAACCTACGCACTCAAAGGCATCTTCCAAAGTTCATCGGTCTCCGTAAGCGCTTCGAAGACGGAGTCGCGGCCCGCCGGATCGCCGTTCGCCGTGCGGATCATGTCTTCCAGTCCATTGATGCATGGCAACCTCGAGGGCTTCGCACGGAACACCTGCAACGCGTAATGCTCCGTGCGTAAGGCGTGCATGCGCCGCGCTTGCAGGAACACATCCTTGCGTGCGGATTGTGCGGCGAGCGCGCCGACGAAGCCCGAGACCAGGTGGGCGCGATGCGAGTGGCGGCAATCAGGCTTTCGGAGTCGGAACGTTTCTCTGGATGATCAGAAACGATTCCGCCACGGGAATCACTATCAAATGTACATATCGGAGCATGTTTGGCCCCAAACTGCCCTTAATCGCCGTTGGGATGATCCCGTTGACGCCGGCTTGTCTGATACAGCCGGCTAACGCAGCGCCAAAGGTGGCTCCCAAAGATTTCGTTCAGCAATTGAGGTCCTCTGGGTGGGCACCGATGCGCCGAATCTCCGATATACTTTCCTGATGTTTCAGAGTTCAAAGATCAAGAAGAGAGGACTAAAAAAACATGCCGAAAACGAAGCCTCCCCGGAAGGGTAGTCAGCCAGTATCGAAACGAAAGGCTGCGCTTGGCGCTCCCCCTGCGCGGCTGGGACGAGCAGGGGTCAGGGTTAGCGAGCCGCTTTTTGGGGAAACCAAGTACACGCCGGATCCGACGCAGTTCCTGAAGGCGGTAACCGATGAGCAGTACTACAAGGAAGTGGACAAGGAAACCGTGAACCAACTGATTCAGAGCGTGCCGCCGCCGCGCGTCCCGAAGAATCTGCTCCTGTCGCTGGCCGACGTCTATGGGTCGAAAGGAAAGGCCAAAGTTGTAGCGATCACGAATGCGAAGCAGATCGTCTTCCACGCCGTGGGCGATACAGGCCCGACCGGCGGACCGAAAACCGTGCAGGAGGTTGCGGACAAGATGTGCGGAGACATGCAGGAGGCGAATGCGGTGGACATTCCGTCGTTCTTCTACCACCTGGGAGACGTGGTGTACAACTTCGGGGAAGATGAATATTACTACGACCAGTTTTTCGATCCCTTTCGCGATTACAACGCACCGATCGTTGCGATCCCCGGCAATCACGACGGCGAGGTTTACCCGAGCGATCCCAGCGGTAGCCTGCAGGCATTCCAGAAGGTATTTTGCTCAAGTGGATTTCAGCGGCTGCCCGAGGCCGGAGGATTGAGCCGGACTTCGATGACTCAACCGGGCGTGTACTTCGCCTTCGATGCTCCGTTCGTGCGCATCATCGGGCTCTACAGCAACGTGCTGGAAGATCCGGGAGTGATCTCGAGCGAGAACGGGAAATACCCGCGGGTGAGCGACGAGCAGATCACTTATCTGACGAACCAGTTGAACCAGATCAAGACGGACAATTTTCAGGGAGCGGTAATCGTGGCGGTGCACCATCCGCCGCAAGTGCTGGGCCGCCACGGATCCAGTCCGGCAATGCTAAAGCAGATGGATACGTGTTTCAACAGTACGGGAGTGCATCCCCATGCGATCCTTTCCGGGCATGCGCACAACTACCAGAGATTCACGCGGCTGGAGAGTGGGCGGGAGACTCCGTACGTAGTGGCGGGGATGGGAGGACACAGCTCGCAGGCGCCCTTCGGGAAGATGGTTTCGCCGCCGCGGCCGCCATTCACGATCGGCCAATTCCGATGCGACAACTATTCGCCAAATTATGGCTACCTGCGGGTGGTCGTGACGCAACAGCAGCTTCGAATCGAGTACCACGACGCGACAACAGGGCTGAATTCGAAGTCTCCTTCGGACGTGGTGACGGTGGCACTGGCGAGTCATAAACTGGCGGTGTAGATCCGGGTGAGCGCGAATGTCGCAAAATGCGTACCACGCGGGTGGTCTGAAAAAACGCGTATTTTGCCTGTCGCAGCCAAAAGCCGCCCGCACGCGCTCGATCCGCGCCTTCGGAAATTCTGCGAGCGGTTCGGGCGGCGCTCCCGCGAGGCGGCGCACTTGTTGCATCAGGCGTAGGTGTGCAGCCAGACGTGGCCGCGTTCCACGGTTCGGGCAAGCTGCCAGCCGGCCGTGTGGCGCCGAGGAATTGCCGAAGCAGAGCCTTTCAAGCTCGACTTGGAGGTCCCGCATGGTTGCGAATAGGTAATAATCCGCAAACGAATGGCCTACGCTGGGGACGTACATTATCCTCGGTATAGGCGCACCTGATCCTCAGCTTGCGGCCGAGCCAGGCAAAGACGTTAAAGCAGCCAAAATCTTAGTGCCATCTGGCGTGCCTAGGCCGGTACAAGCGTCCCACCCCTTCCCGGCGCTGTAGAACGGTGCCTGGTGACCGTCGTCGTTATCACCGGTCTCGATATCATTTAAGGCGCCCGCCTTGTTTATTTCGGTGTACAGATGCGGATTCAAAAAGCCCACGTTGTGGCCCAATTTCTGGTTCAGCAGAGCGACTAACCCGGCCCAAAGCGGGGCCACTCCGCTAGTGCCCGGAGCACGCAATGGCCTGCCCTGGCAGACAATCGAGTAGCCCGCGGCGTAACCCGCAACATCCGGAATGCCGCGGCCGCCTTTGGCACCGGCGGGGGCCGGGACGCGCATCCCCTCCTGCCATGGCGCCAGTCCAAAGTGCTTGCTCACGCCTCCGCCGGTGGCGCCCCCGTGGCAGTCATTCCAGACGACTTCGGTAGATCCGATTCCGTCCTGAAACATCGTGCCGCCGCATGCAGTCACCGACGGATCGGAAGCCGGATAGAAGACGTGCGCCTTGCCACCTGACACCGCGCAGCTCGACCCCTGGTCGCCAGTAGAAGCGAAGATTGTTACTCCAAGGGGCGCGGCCTCCCGGAACAATTCAGAGAGTTTGTCCATGGCGGCTTCCGTCCAGGCCAGGTCCCCCCTAGCCTGCAACTCCGGATAGCCCCAGCTAATAGAGATCACCGAGGGCGCGTTCGCAGTATCGTGGATCGCCTGGGTGACTGCCTGTACCCAGCCCGCCTCCGTCCATGGCGCGTAGTAGACCACGATCTTAGCGCGGGGAGCCACTGAGCCGGCGACCAATATGTC
>JBEKUO010000714.1:0-3731 GCA_049514955.1 Bryobacteraceae bacterium
GGTTTCCTTTGGAAGAGGAAGCATGGCAAACCGCCCAGATCCGGAAAAGAAAGTAGTAGCGTTCCCTCGTCGCGGCGAGATCTATCTGGTTCGGTTCGATCCGGCCCTCGGACATGAAATCCAGAAAACGCGGCCAGCCGTGGTCATCCAGAACGACGTCTCGAATCAGTACAGCCCCGTCACCATCGTGGTCGCGATCAGTTCGCAGTTCTCGGATCCGCCGTTCCCCAGAGAAGTCGTAATAGAGCCCGCCGAGAGCGGTTTGCCGAAACGATCGGCGATCGTCGTCAACCAGATTCGATCTGTCGATCGGCTGCGACTGCACAAGAAGCAAGGCGCCTTGTCCAGACAGAGTATGCGGCGGGTAGACGAGGCATTAATGATCTCAGCCTCGGCCTAGTAGACCTGTAGCGTGGGCGCTCCATAAGCGGCTGATGACCGGCTGATGAGCTAATGTGGGGCGGGTCCCCGACCCGCGCTGAGCCCCCTGGCTCGGCTGTCGCCTCCTTCTCCCGCACCATACGAAGTGTTGTACTCTCGTCTCCCTCGCGCACCAACGCGCCCTCATCCGGGCCGGTGATCTTCAGCCGAAAGCTCACCGGCGGATCATTAGCCGTTCTGGGAAAGTGCGCGCGGCGATGACTCACCCGAAAATCCAGCGCCCTACCATCGAACTTCATGTTGAACATGGGTGTGGGACCTCCTGGGGACGACCGCGGCGGCTGCCCGTCGTTATGGCGAATCAGGTAAAACACGATCGCGCCCGTGAGCTCGCCGCCCTCGTCCGAAATGGTCATGTCCAGCGCCGGAACACCATCCGCCTGAGCGTGCCACACGCCAGCCACTGCGGACGTGTCGCCGGCTCCAAATGCCAGGCAAACGCAACCAACGGCCAAAAGCAAAATACGCTTCATATCGCAATCCTCCTACGTCGCCTTGCTGCCGCCCAACGCGGCCGTCCCCAACATGCCGCCCAGCCCCATCGTCTCAACCGCCGACGACGGCACAATTACCATCGAGCCTTTCTCCTTGATCGCTTCGTAAAGCATGTTCATGGCGCGCAGGTGCAGCGCCACTGGGTTATCCCGATAGGTCGCCGCGGCCTGCGAAAACTTCTCCGCGACCTCCGTCTCCGCCTGCCCCAGTATGTTGCGCGCCTGCCGCTCCCGCTCCGCCTGCGCCTGCCGCGACATCATGTCTTCCAGCTCGTGCGGAATCTTCACGTCGCGGATCTCCACCGATTGCACCGTGATGCCCCACGGATTGGTCTTCTCGTCCAGGATGCGCTGCAATTCGTGACCCAGCGTCTCCCGCTCCGTGATCATCTGCGCAAGCTGGTGCCGTCCGATGGATTCCCGCAGCGCCGTCTGCGCGCCGAGCGTGATAGCGTTGATGAAGTCCTGCACTTCCAGGATGCACTTCTCAGCGTTCCACACCACCCAGAACACGATCGCGTCCACGTTCACCGGCACCGTATCGCGCGTGAGCGCCGATTCCGCCGTCACGCTCGCCACCCGCACCCGTTGATCCACGAAACGGCTCAGCGAATCCACAATCGGAATGATGTGGAACACGCCCGGCCCCCGCAGGCCCAGGTAGCGCCCCAACCGCAGTACCGCGACCTTTTCCCATTGGTCCGCCACCTTGATCGCGAACATCAGGTAGAGGCCGATCACCCCGCCCGCGATCGCCGGCGCCGGGTTGTTCAACAAACGGGCCCCCGCCAGTCCCGCCAGCGCGCAAATCACGAATAGCCCCGCGCCGATGTTGCTCACGGGCATCTTATCGCCGATGGCGAACGTGTCATCTTTTGCTCTTTGTCTCAGCCAGTAGATCATTGAGTTGCTCCTTTAATTCCTCGACTGTGTATCCTGCGCTGCCGGCGCGCGCCACAAACTCGGTCACAAGCTGCGCCAGCCGCCGTTGGCGCTCCACCTCGTCCTGCCGCACTTTCTTCTGGGCGATGAAGGTGCCCGTCCCCTGCTGAGTCTCGAGCACGCCGCGGATTTCCAGCTCGCGATAGGCCCGCACCACCGTGTTCGGGTTGATCGCCAGGTCCACGGCCGCCTGCCGCACCGTGGGAAGCTGATCGCCCACCCGCAGCTTGCCGGAAGCCATGCCTCCCAAAACCTGGTCGATGATCTGCCGGTACACCGGCACGCCGCTGTGCAGATCCAAGCGGAAGGTGTAGGCGCTCGCTATCGTCATCTAGATATATAGTGTACTAGTTATCTAATACAGTCAAGGGAAAAATCCAAGTTTTCTTCTGAAGACAAAAAGTGGAAGGCAGGTGGGGCAGGCCCTTTGGCCTGCCAACTTCATTTCTCCGTCAGCGCCTTTACTCGTACCGCAACGCGTGATGCCGCATCGGTCTCGCTCCGGAATGCTCTGGCTGCGACGTCGGTCCGAGACCCTACAGCCTGTCGAACGAGGCCGGTGGGATAACCAAGGGAGGTGGGGCAGGCCTTTTGGCCTGCCAACTTGGCGAACGCGCCTTTACTCGTACCGCAGCGCGCGAATCGGATCGATCCCGCTGGCCCGCCGCGCGGGAAGCAGTCCCGCGCCAGCCGCGGCCGCAGACAGTATAGCCAGCGCCGATACGGCGGTCCACACATCTGTGCGAGCCACGCTGAACAACTGCGAGCTCACATAACGGCTCAGCATGTAAGCCGCCGGCACGCCTACCGCCAGGCCCACCGCGACCAGCACCAGCGCCTCCTTCATCACCATCCAGAGCACCTCGCCGCGTTGCGCCCCCAGAGCCATGCGCAGTCCTATCTCCTTCGTCCGCCGCGCCACCACAAACGCCATCACGCCATAAAGCCCCATAGCCGCCAGCAGCGTCGCCAGGATGCCGAACGCGCCCGAAAGCAGCGCGATCAGCCGCTCGGTGCTGAGTGTCTCGTCAAGCTGCCGCGAAAGCGTCTTCATCTGGTAAACCGGCATGGCTGGGTCCAGCTCCGCCACGTTTCGGCGCAACGCCGCGAACAGCCGGTCGGGATCCGACGACGTGCGCACGTAAAAGGAAACCGAACCGGGAAAGTCCGCCTGGTTGAAAGGAATGAAAGCCTGCCGGTGCACGCCTTCGCGCGGGCCTTCGTAAAGCGAATTCCCCACCACTCCGATAATCTCGATGTGTAGCTTGGTTAGTGGCCCGCCGCCGAATCCGATATGCCGGCCGATAGGGCTCCGGTCGCCGAAGTAGTGCGTGGCGAAAGCCCGGTTCACGATGGCCACCGAGATCTGGTGTCCAGTGTCGCGCTGGTCGAAATCGCGCCCTTCCAGCAGGCTTACCCCCATGGTCTTCCAGTAGCCCGGCGATATGCCGTTCATGAAGGCCTGCATGTCTTCCCCATCCTTGTTGGTATGCCCTTCCACGGACATGCCGGAGTCCCACTCGCCGCCCGCCAGCACTCCCACAAACGCGAAGCTGGCCGCTTGCACGCCGGGCGTCCCGCGGACACGGTCCAGCACCTGGTTGTAGAAGGCCTGCAAACGCGGCACGGAGTAGCCATTGAGCGCCGCGTCCAGTTGAAAGGTGACCAGCCGGTCGATGTCCTTGAACCCGGGATTGGTGTTCTTCAGGTTCGCCAGCGTCTTGACGAACAGTCCGGCGCCCGCCAGCAGCAGAAACGAAAACGCCACCTGCGCCATCACCAGGCCCTTGCGCAGCTTCACCGAGCCCCCGCTTCCGGTAACCGCGCCGACGACATCTTTCAGGACGCTCCACA
>JBEKUO010000715.1:0-4060 GCA_049514955.1 Bryobacteraceae bacterium
TCGGCTTCTTGAGGGTCTGACCCGCGGCGTTTAATAAGACATCAACCTGACCGAACTCCGCGAGGACTGCATCGCGAAAGCGGTCGATGGACTCGCGCGAGCCGATATCGCATGTGTGGCGCATCGTTTTGCCACCGGCGCGCTCGATCTCCACGCACGCTTCGTCTACCATTGGTTCCCGCCGGCCCGTGGGCGCCACAGCGGCGCCCGCTTCAGCCAGGCCGCCAGCCAATTTGCGGCCAATTCCCGAAGTTCCGCCGATCACCACCGCGACGCGTCCGGTCAAATCCATCAGGTTCCTTGCTGGCACGATTCTCCTTTCCGTTGCTTCAATCCAAATGCGCGGCCAGAGTGCGAGCCTGTAGGTCCGCTTCCTTTTCCGGCAGTCCTGCGATACCTGCGATCCATGCGCCCTTGGAGAATACGAACACCGGACCTGTGGCGTCCTGACCAAAGTAGCCGCCAAACGAAGGAATCAGTCGGGCTCCCGTGAGCGCTTTTTGCCAGTTCAGCAGCAGGAGGGCGGCGTCCGTCGCGGTAGGTAGCTTGGCGAGGAACATGCTGTACTCGGTCTTGCCCTTTCGATAATTCGCCAGCGTACCGCCCGGCATGAAGGACTTGCCCATGAGGGCGTTCTCGATAACCTGGGTATCAACCAAATTCACTGCGGGGAAGCGTCGCGACTCATCCGGCGGTTTGGGAGCCTCGGCCTTCTCGGGCGCAGCGGCAGGGGACGGCTTTGGTTCAGATCCACACGAAATCAGCAGCGCCGCAAGCGCGGCTATCGGCACGGCAATGCGCATCGTTCGCAGTATAACGCGGTATCAAAACGGTATTCCCACTTGCCGTCCGCCATCTAAGATCGAGCGCCGCCCAGCCTCGATTACCTGTTCGTTGTAGCTGCTGTTAGCCGGCGTGGCCATGATGCCTGCATGATCGAACTCGTCGAGCAACCCGCGGCGGCCGTCTTCCGGCTCGGACTCCAGACGTAATATGCAGGACACGATGTACTCGACGGAGCGATAGCCGTATCCCACCGGCGTCAGTCCTTCGCCGCCGAGATCCACGTACTGGAAATAGTCGGGGCTGGGCTCGGCATAGATCGTAGCGCCGGGCTCATCCGCCTTGCGCGTATAGCTGTACTGCAGGCCGCGGTACTGGTCCGAGTGGGCCAACAGCGCCCCTTTATCGTTCCCGCTGCAGTAAAGCATCATGCCTTGTGTGTTGGTGCCGGGCGCGTCGTCGGGAAAGCCGAGCCCGTTTTGCACATTCAGGCAGGCGCCATTGTTCCAGATCACGCGCGCGTCGGTCCACAGGAAGCCTTCGGTGCCGTTGGGGAACCGGTCGCGAACGCCGTAAACGCTCACGGCCACCGGCAGCAGTCCGGTGATGAAGTGCACCAGGTCGACGTAATGGCAGCCGATATAGGTGAAGGCGTCGGAGTGCTCCGCGGTCATCCAGTTCTGGAAATTGGAGTGGCGATAATACCATTTCTCGAACAGGCGCGCCGTGCCCAGGCGGAACTCGCCGAACCAGCCTTCGCGATATTTGCGGCGGGCCATCAGGCTGCGGTCGTCAAAGCGCTTGTGATATTCCACCGCGACCACCAGCGTGCGGGCGCGCCCTTCGCGCTCGATCTCGAACGCCTGGCGATATTCGAGCACCAACGGTTTGACGCACAAGACGTGCTGATGGTGACCGAGCGCTGCCATGACAACTTCGTAGTGCAGTTGGTCCGGCACCGCAACCACCACGATCTGGCGCGGCGGCAATGCGGCGATGGCCTCCCGGTAGAGGTTGGGCTGGGGCGGGCCATCGCGATCGGGATACGCGCGGAAGGACTGGCCGGGGAACGCGCGGCGCAGCGTTTCGGCGGCGGCCAGATCCCGCACCGTGCTGAATCGCGATGCGCACACGGCGATCTCGCCCACACGGCCCTGCCGCTGCATGTGATAGAGCGACGGCAGAAGCTGATCGTGCGTGATCATACCGCCGCCGACGATCAAGACCTGCGGGCGAACCATCAGGCGGCCACTGCCTGCTCGCTCACGGCTTCGATAAAGGCCTCTTCGAGCGCGGCGACGCTGTCCAGCAGGGCCGCCTCGGTGATCACCAGCGGCGGGCAGATCTTGATCGTGCCGCTTCCGTGGCCCACCGGACTGAACATCAGCACGCCTTTTTCGACCGAGCGGCGCACCACCTCCCACGCCAAGTCGCCGTCAGGCTCTTTGGTCCCGGGAACGATGCAGGCCACGCCGGCGACCAGACCCTTCCCATCGACGCGGCCAATCTGCGGCGTGCGGGACTCGAGCGCCGCGAGCTTCTGGTGCAGTACGCTGCCTACGCGTCGCGCGTTCGCGGCTAGATTCTCGCGTAGCACGAGTTCGATGGAGGCCAGCGCCGCCGCGCAGCAGACAGGGTTGCCGGTATGCGTGGACGTCATGCTGCCGGCTGGCTGCAGGTCCATTACGTCGGGCCGGCCGGCCACCGCCGCCAGGGGCAGGGAACTGGAGATACCCTTTCCAAAAAGAGCCAAGTCAGGCACGATGCCGTAGTGCTCGAACCCCCAAAGCGTGCCGGTGCGGCCGAACCCGGCCTGCACCTCATCGCACACCAGCAAGGCTTTGTGCCCGCTGCACCAGGAGCGCAGGTCGTGCATGTATGCGGCGGGCGCGAACGCCGCGCTGCCGCCCTGGTAGGTCTCCAGAATGACGCCCGCCACGTTCTGCGGCTCAATGCCGCTTTCGTGCAGGCTGCGCTCGAACAGATCGAAGGACGTATCGGGCGTGCGGTAGCCGTCGGGAAACGGCGCTTGGATGAATCCGCGATCCAGATTGACGATCCACTCCTTCAAGGCGGGGATGCCGCCGGCCTGCTGCGCGCCCAGCGTGCGCCCGTGGAACGACTTGTCGAAGGAGACGATCACGTTCTTGGAGCGGCCGCCCGATTTCACGCCATGCGTGCGGCACAGCTTGATGGCGCACTCCACGGTTTCCGAACCAGTCGTGACCAGGAAGACCTTCTTCAAAGGCTCGGGCAGAATCGAGACCAGCTTTTCGACCAGACGCGCGCGAATCTCGCTGGGGAAGCAATAAGTCGTGAGAAGAGGCGCGGAAGCTTGCGCGTTGATGGCATCCACGATCTCCTGCCGGCCGTGGCCCGCATTGGCGATCAGCACTCCGGAGGACCAATCTACCCACTGGTTGCCATAAGGATCGAATACCTGGAATCCCTCGGCGCGATGCCAGACAATCGGCGGCTGACCCCGCATGGCCACCGGCTCACAGGCGTGCAGACGCTCCAGGATCGGCAGTGACGCGGGGACCGGCAGTTCCGTGACGATCTTTCGGAAGGGCGTCTCCACCCGGGGCACGGCGCGGGGGGCCAGGCTGTATTCTCTAGCCATAATCTTGTGATCCCTTATTCTCCGGCATCGGGATAGGTGGTGGCAACCTTGTTGTGCGCTTCGACTGACGCAAATATACGGGTGGGGATTGGCCACGCCGGCCACTATTCATTAGCCTTTCCTGGAAGGTGGCTGTGCGGGTTCTCGCGCGAAGCATTTGGGCTTCAAACGAGAAAGCCCGGGGGCAACGCCCGGGCCTCCACTGGAAGCAGAAAGGGGGATCGAATTATGATCCTTATGCTGGTGATCCGGCTGGCTTTTGTCGGCCGCTTCTCGGCGTTGATCGTTTGGACCCGTAAGGGCCAGCGGTAACAAACATCGGTCCCGCTTCCAGCATCATAGCAGACTTCGCCAGGTGGAAAAAGAGGATGCGGCGCAGACTGGCGCAGCGTGTCTGGCCGCGCGATCACGTTCCTTAATAATGCGTGACGATTGGCCACGCCGGCCACTATTCATTAGCCTTTCCTGGAAGGTGGCTGTGCGGGTTCTCGCGCGAAGCATTTGGGCTTCAAACGAGAAAGCCCGGGGCAACCCCGGGCCTCCACTGGAAGCAGAAAGGGGGATCGAATTATGATCCTTATGCTGGTGATCCGGCTGGCTTTTGTCGGCCGCTTCTCGGCGTTGATCGTTTGGACCCGTAAGGGCCAGCGGTAA
>JBEKUO010000716.1:0-3700 GCA_049514955.1 Bryobacteraceae bacterium
CTCCCAATAGGCGAGCACTTTCGTGCCATGCACCAGCGCGTCGATGCGTGCGCCGATACGCGAGTTCTGTGCGCTGAAGCGCTCCTCGCTCAACTTCCCCAAGCCCGTCGACGCGTTGTTGTAGGGCGTACTGCCAAAGCTGCTACCGATGCCGCTACCCTCGTCCGCCGAACGGAACACGCTGGTGAGATCCATGAACCCGATGGGCGTGATGGTCGCCGTGCCGATGTGGATCTGGAGCGGCGAGGCCGGCTCCTCACCGGGAGCCTGCGGACTCAGCGCGCCAGCCAAACCCGGATGCAGCGCCGGCGCCGCCTCACTCGGGGGAAGCACGGGCGTGTTGCTGGCCACTTCGCCGAGACTCTTCGGCTTCGGCCGCGTGGCGTCATCCAACGTTTTCTTTTGATCTTCCAGAGTGCGGCGAAGCTGGTCGATCTGCTCCTGCTGCGCGGCAAGCTGCGCTTTCAAGCGCTCGATCTCCGGATTCGCTGGGGCGGACTCCTGGGCGCGCGCGGGTCCCCGGAGGACACCGCAAAGCAGCAGAACTCCGCCAAGCGTCACAAGTATTCTTCTATTCATTGAAGCTCCTTGTAGATGTGGAATCACTAGCCCGAACTTCTTCTCAGAGGAAGCTCGCACTAGCCGAACTGCCACGGAATGACTCGGGCTTTGGCGCGGGCACAAACCCGGCGCAATTCGGCCTCGCCCAGAGTAACGCGCCGCGATTAGGGGTTGATGACGGAATTATTAAGATCTGATTACGAAGACCTGTGGAAAAATCGCTCGTCGCGGCCGGCAAGTCAAAGCCACTAAGCACCAGCCACCAACCACCACCCACAGCGAGCTTTGCTCGCAGCGCCTACGCTTCCGGCAGTAAAACGCTAAACCTCGATCCCTTGCCCAACTGGCTGTCCACCGAGACTGTGCCGTTCATCTGCTCGACGACGTGCTTGACGATGGATAGACCCAGGCCGGTGCCGCCGACTTCCCGCGAGCGGGCTTTGTCCACCCGGTAGAATCGTTCGAAGATACGGGGCAGGTCCTCCGAAGGAATCCCGATGCCGCTGTCGGCGATGGTAATCGCCACCTTACCGCCCGGCACACGGCGCGCCTCCAACCAGACTTCCCCGCCCTTCCGGTTGAATTTGACGGCGTTGTCCAACAGGTTGACGAAGGCCTGCTCCAGCTTGATGCGATTGCCCATCACCTCCAGGTCCTCGACCGTACCCCAGCTCAGGTGGACCTGCCGCATTTCCGCCTCGGACTCCACGGTGCGCATGGCGGCCTCCAGAGTGGCCACAACGGAGAGCTTACCCGGCTCCACGGGCGGCCGGCCGGACTCCAGCTCCGAGAGCGCCAGCAGGTCGGAAGCGATGTTATTCAGCCGGATGGCATGCGATTGAATGATCTCGACGAACCTGCGGCGGTGCTCCGGATCGTCGAGCGCGCCGTCCAGCAGCGTTTCCGCATAGCCGCGTATGGCGGTCAACGGCGTGCGCAGCTCGTGGGAAACGTTGGCCACGAAATCCTTTCGCACGCGCTCCAGCCGCTCCAGGTCCGTGATGTCGTGCAGAATGGCCATGGCGCCGCTGCTCGACGCGCCGGCCAGCGGCGCCGCCTGTACTTCGAAGGAACGGCCGTCGGCGCCGGTCAGATGCATACGCTGCTTTAACACCTGCCCCGAAGCGACCACGGTGCGCAGCATCGTCAGGAAATCCGGATCGCGCACCAGCCGCAGCACCGGCAGACCCGCAGGCGCCGGGCCGCGCACGCCAAACGCGCTGGCAAACGCGGCATTACAAAAAGTTACGCGCAGCTCCTGGTCCACCGCGAGCACGCCTTCCACCATCCCGGTCAGGATGGCGTCCCGGCGCGCGCCTTCCAGCCGCACCTTGTCCACCAACTCGTTCACCTGCGCCGCCGCGCGGCCGAGCGCCTCCGCCAGCGCGCCCAGCTCGTCGGCGGATTCGGGCCGCGGAATTTGGGCCGGTCCCGTCCCCAGGCTAGCCACCGAGACTCGTAACCGTGCCATGCGCCGCGTGAGCCGGCGGGAAAAAACGAAACCGGCGGCGGCCGCCAGCAACGCTACCGGGACAGTGGTCTCCACAATGCGCCAGCGCAACTCCCCCGGCGGCCCGGAGAGGAAGACCTCCAGGAGCACAATCTCGATCCCGGCGAGCAGCGCGACGCCCAGCACGAGCTTTTGAAATAGGGAGCTTCGCATCCGGCAGAGGAACCCGTACAATCGTATCAGGTGCGCCCAGCCGGAACCCAGGAAATCCATCAGATCCTTCGCGAGCGAATCGCCCCCCATGTGCGGGCGCTCGCCGCTTGCCGGACCAGCGCCGAGCTGTGGGGCCTCGAGTTATACCGCGCCCTGGAACCGGACATCCGGCGCGTGCTGGATACGCCGGAAGTTGGGGATTTCGGCCGAGCGGAGGCGCCGGCGCGCGCGCGCTACCGTTTCGTGGCGTGGAACGTGGAACGCGGCACCCAGTTCGACGGGCAGGTGGAAGCCCTGCGCAACCACCCGTATCTGCGCGAAGCCGACGTCCTGCTGCTGACCGAAACCGACGCCGGGATGGTGCGGTCCAGCAACCGCATCGTGGCGCGGGACCTGGCTTGCGCGCTCGGCATGTACTACGCATTCGTGCCCTGTTATCTGAACCTGACGAAGGGATCGGGAGTGGAGTACGATCTGCCCGGCGCCAACGAACTCGGCCTCCACGGCAATGCGCTGCTGAGCCGTTACGCGATTGGCAATGTGCGGCCGGTTTTTCTAAAGAACGGCGTGGACATCGTGGCTTCGCGCGAGAAGCGCATCGGCCGGCAGGCGGCGGTGGCGGCGGATATCTATTTTCCGAACTTCACGGCGACGGCGGTCTCGGTGCACCTCGACGCGCACTCCACGCAGCGCCACCGTTACCTGCAGTTGCGGGATCTGCTGGATAGCCTCGATGGCCGGCAGGCGGTGGTGCTGGGCGGCGACTGGAACACCAGCACCTACAATTCCTCGCACGCCGTGCACGCCATCCTGGGCTTCTGGCTGCGCGTGACGATGGGCGTGGACAACGTGATCCGCAACCACTATCTGCACCCCTACCGGCGCTTCGAAAAGGACCTCTTCCGGCTCCTGGAGGAACGGGGCTTCGATTATCGCGCATGCAACCGTTTAGGCGAGCACACGGTGGCCTACGACGTGGAAGACTTGCGCTCGACCAAAGCCCTGCGCGACTGGGTGCCGGGCTGGTGCTTCCATTTCATCCGCTGGGCGCTACGCAACCACGGCGGCCGCTGCCCGGTGAAGCTGGATTGGTTCGCCACCCGCGGCGTGCGCTGCGAAAACCCGTTGGTGATTCACGATGTGCGTGAAGGGCGGGCCGTGCCGCTGTCGGACCACGATGCTATCGGCGTGGATGTGGTCCCGTAATGGTGGGGCGCGCGCTTTCGCCTGCCAACCCGATCGGTTTCAGAACTTTCGAGCTAGTCCTTTGGACATCATACTAGTACCGGAATCGACCAGTCTGACTCGTTTGGTGATGTATCATGGTCAGAGTTGCGTCGGCTTGGGGGGCATCCGGTGGCGGTACCTTGGCGAGTGACGCCAATTTGGGGAAAGTAATGAGATACAGTCTCAGTCTGCGCAATTGGATCTACCTTGCTTTTCTGGCTTTGGGACTGCCGGTTTCCCTGAGCGCCC
>JBEKUO010000717.1:0-3698 GCA_049514955.1 Bryobacteraceae bacterium
TTCTATAAAGTTCTTGGCGCGGCGAATTCTTCGAAATCGCGCCAGAACAGTCCGTTAATTACCGGCTCGCTCGCATCGGCGGCCTGGACGGCGCAATGGCCGCGGTTCGAACCTCCCTCGGAGAGCTTTCTTCGCCGGCAGCGATGCAACACCGTTCAACTAAAGCTGAATGGCAAGTGCAACGCGATCCACCGATAAGACATCTACTTTGCAGCAAACGAGTTGAAATCCCATTTTGGCCAGGCAGTGAATTTCGCCCGCACCGGTTCCCCAAGGAACTCGATTCGTTTCGATTGGATGCTTCTCTGGAGTCGTCGCAGTTTTGTAACAGAATCCGGACAGAAGTAGAAGCCGCAGCGCGCTTCGGGAATCATGCCAAATTGAGCAGGCCTGATGCGCCTGGCCGTTCGCGCCGGCGCCGATCCGGGGTGAAGCGACTATACGCTTCTTGTCGCTAAGATAAGGCCGATGCGGCAAGCGGCTTGCCGGCCCTTGTTGGTTGGTTTCGAAAACGCGCAATGCGTCAAGAGTTGTGCGCTCATTCATGTATGTTAAGATGCCGATTGCTTTACTGCTCTAGCGGCCAATGCAGTAGGCTGCCATAATAAATCAATGCACCGGCTGTTTGCCGCGTTGGCGGTCGGAGTCTGCGCCGCACAGGCCGAGCCCATTACCTTCTACAAGCACGTCGCGCCCATCGTTTATCATTCCTGCGCGCCGTGCCATCGTCCGGGTGAGCCGGGGCCTTTTCCGCTGCTCACCTATGAAGACGTGCGCAAGCGTGGGCCCCAAATCGTCTCCGTAATCCAGCGGCGCTATATGCCGCCCTGGCTGCCCGAACCGGGCCACGGCGATTTTCAAGATGAGCGGCGCCTCAGTGACGACCAGATCCGGACCATCGAGCAGTGGGTCGAGCAAGGCGCCCAAGCCGGCACCCCATCGGACGCTCCGCCCATGCCCGCATTCACTCCCGGATGGCAGCTTGGCGCGCCGGACCTGGTCGTCGAGGCATCCGCCCCATATCGTTTGCGCGCGGACGGTCCCGACGATTACTGGAATTTCGTGCTGCCGCTCAAGCTGGCGGGCACGCGCTGGGTGAAGGCGATCAAGATCCGGCCGGGCAATGCCCGCGCCGTGCATCACGCCAACGTGCTCATCGACCGCACCCGCTCGGCGCGCATGCAGGAAAAGGCACCCGGCGCCGGTTTTGGCGGCATGGACCTGAACATTGAGGCGGACACGTTCGATCCCGACAGCCATTTCCTGTTCTGGAAGCCCGGCGGCACTCCCTGGGTCGAGCCGGATGGCATGGCGTGGCGCGCGGACCCGGCCACCGACCTCGTCCTGAATGTGCACATGCAGCCGACGGGGAAACCTGAACTGGTGCAGCCGTCCGTCGGGCTGTATTTCACGGATCGCCCCGGAACCAAGTTTCCCATGTTAGTGCAGATCGAGCAGGATGGCGCCCTCGATATTCCGGCCGGCGCCAAAGATTCTCCGGTAAGCGACGACTTCATCCTGCCGATGGACGTGGACATCCTGGCGGTCTACCCGCACGCCCATTATCTGGGACATCTGCTGGAAGGCTACGCCACGCTTCCCGATGGCAGCCGGAAATGGTTGATCCGCATTCCGGATTGGGACGCGAACTGGCAGGCCGTATACCGCTACAAGGAGCCCGTGTTCCTGCCGAAAGGCGCGGTCGTCTCCATGCGCTACCACTATGACAACTCGGACGGCAACCCGCGGAATCCAAACCACCCGCCACAGCGCGTGCGCGGCGGCAACCAAGCCACAGATGAAATGGCGCACCTCTGGTTGCAGGTCCTGCCGCGCGGCGGCGAGGACCGCCGCATGGAACTTCAGGAAGCTATCATGCGCCACCGGCTCGACAAATATCCCGGCGAGTTCACGGCGCAGTTCAATTTGGGCGCGCTGATGCTGGCTCGCGGGAATGCCGCGGAAGCGATCCCGTACCTGCGCGGCGCAGTCGCGGCACAGCCGGATAAGCCGGTGGCGCTGAACACGCTGGGCGCTGCGCTGCTCTCCACGGGCGACAACAAAGCCGCTACGAGTTTTTTTGAACGGGCGCTGCTCGCGAACCCGCGGTATACCAACGCGCGTTATAACCTGGCGAGCGCGCTCGCGGCGCAGCAACAGTGGGAGCGGGGGGCGGCCGAGTTCCGCAAAGTGCTCGAGGACACTCCCGATGACGCGGGAGCCCAGCAACATTTGGGCGAAGTGTTGCGGCTCTGGGGGGACAAGTTGGCCGCCGCCGGCAATCTGGACGAGGCTGCCGCACGCCTGCGCGAGTCACTGCGTATCCGGCAGAACGATGCTGTGCTTCACAGTGACCTCGGCGCCTTGCTGGCGCGGCTCGGCCGCTTCCGGGAAGCCGTGCCGGAGTTCGAAACCGCGCTCCGCATCGATCCGCAACTCGACGTTGCCAGGCGCAATCTGCAGGCGGCCAAGGCCCGGCTCGAGCGGATGCATCCGGCGGAGGGGAACCCGCGATGACGGGACCGTTGCTCATCTTGCTCTTCCAGGTAGGCGCCCACCAGGCTGCGGTCGAAGCCTTCAACCAGCATCGTTATGCCGATGCGGAGCAACGGTTCAGCGAGGCTCTGAAGACAGAAACGGCCGGAAGCGCGGAGTATCAAGAATCCGCCTTCCTGTTGGGCGAGAGCCTTTACCTGCAAAAGAAATTCACGGACGCCGTTCCCTGGTTCGAGAAGGCCGCGGCGGGCGGGTCGCGGGCGCTGGCCGCGACATTCATGGTGGGGAACGCGAACCTTCAAGAACATCAGGACGAAAGGGCCTTGCAAGCCTTTGCGTCGGTCTATCAGGTTCCGCCCGGCTCCGCGGCGGCGCACTTGATGACTGCGGAGATGATGCTGCGCGAACAAATGACGCAGGGTGCGGAAAAGGAGGCGCGACGCGCGCTCGAGCTCGACGCGCGCATCCCGCAGGCGCATTTCATTCTGGGAGAAGTGGCGCTCGCGCGCGGAGACGCGGCGCAGGCCGTCGCCGAATTGCAGAAGGAGATCGACATCAATCCCGGCTTCGCCATGGCCTATTACCGGCTCGGCGACGCGTACACACGGCGGAGCGCCTGGGATGAAGCGGTCTCGTGGCTGGAGCGCTCCATATGGCTGAACCCGCATTTCAGCGGGTCCTACGTTTTGTTGGGCAAGGCTTATCTCAATCGCGGGGACCTGGATGATGCCGAGCGGGCCTTACGTCACGCGATTCAGATGGACCCGCGGAGCCAGTCGGCCCATCACCTGTTGGGGCAGACGCTCCTGCGCGCCGGACGAACCGAAGAGGGCCAGAAGGAGCTGGCGCAGTAATGGTCGGACACCTGCTCATATGCCTGCTATTCTGGCAGGCGCCGGAAAGTCCCACCGCGCGCGCCACAGCGCTGATCGCGGCCGGGAAGCTGCAGGAGGCCCGCGAGGCGCTGGCCGGCGCGGACGCTGCGGCGCCCGGCGTCGCGTACCTGCGTGGGCTGATCGCCTATCGCCTGCACGACTATGTGCCGGCGGCGAAAGCCCTCCAGCAAGCCCTGCCGGCCATACCCGAAAGCAGCCCCAAGTATCCGGAGACAGTCCGGATGATTGGGCAGAGTGAGTATCTCTCGGGGCACGTGGCCGCCGCCATTCCCTGGCTGGAGAAGGCGCGGGCGGCCGGCGCCCGCG
>JBEKUO010000718.1:0-3690 GCA_049514955.1 Bryobacteraceae bacterium
CTGCGGCGCGCGCGCGCCCGAGACCACCAGCAATCGCGGCAAGGGTTGATTTCCACGCCGCAGATACCGCGCTAGCTCGAAGGCCACCACGGCGCCCATGCTGTGTCCGAAGAATGCAAACGGATCGCCCAGATATGGCGCGCAGGCGGCGGCTAGCGCCGCAACGTGGTCGGCCATGTTGTTCCGCTTGGGCGCGCGCATCGGCGATACGATTACCGACCGCGGCAAACGCTCCGTCCAACCCTTGAACGCCGTGGCGCCGCCTCCGGCATGCGGAAAACAGAACAGGCGCAGCGTGCCGGGCCCGCCGCCGGAGATGCGGCGCAGCCGCAGTGCCAGCAGTTTACGCCGGTCCGGGGACAAGCGGTCGAGCGCGGAATGCTGCAGCCCGCCCGCGGCGGCGTGCATCGCCCTGGGGCGCGCGATCACCTGCTCCAGCAGCGCCTCGAACGGCTCCACGCTCAGACCCGCGGCGTACGCCAGCGCCGCCTGTCTCGATTCCCGCGATAGCGCCTCGTAATGCGCGCGGTCCGAAAGCAGCCGATCCAGCGCCGCCAGCCACGGACCGATACCCTGTGCCGGCACTTCCGCCACCGGCACCATCTGCTCATCGAGTTGCGGATGGTATCTTTCGATAGGCCGCACCGGCAGCAGATAGTCTACGCCCAGCTTGGCCTCTGGAATGCCGCCGACGTTGCTGGCGATCGCCGGCACGCCCCGCAGCATGGCCTCCACCACGATGCGCGACCGGGCTTCGGCCCACAGCGAAGGAACCAACAGCACGCGGGCGCGGCGCAGGATTTCATCGACGTTATCCACCGGATCGAGCAGCGTCACATTGGGACGTCTGGCCAGCGCCGTGCGATCGGCTTGGTTGGTTCCCCAGGTGGGCACGGCGGCAAATCGCACGCCTGGCATGCGATCCGCCAGATCCAGGAAAATCGAAATTCCCTTCACCGCGCAGGGATTGACCAGCATGACGAATTCGTTTTCGAAGCGCCCGACATCCGGGTAGGGCGGCGGGTCCAGCAACGAGATCGGCACGTGCACGGCTGGAATGCCGCTCCACTTGCGGATGTAATCGGCCACGTACTGGCTCACCCCCACTATCGCATCAGTCTGGCGCAGCACCTCTGTCTTCGCAGCGCTGGGGAACGCGCAATCCGGACCAAAGGGCACGGCCAGCGTGGCGCGCGCCAGGTAGATTGTGTGCGTGTCCGTACGCAATGCGGCTTCCAGCAGAACCTGCGCCGGATCGTCCGTGGAGGTCAGTATGACATCGGGCGCGAATGCGGCGATCTGCGCCGAGAAGCAGGCGCGCAGATTGGGATGGTGGGTGACGACATGTACCTGGACGCCCGCGTGATGAAACACCACAACGCCGCCATCGCCAAGCACCGGCGAAACGCCGCGGGCGGCCAGGTCGCGCAAGTATTGTTCGTGCTCCGCCGCGCCGAAGCGGCTGATGCGCGACACCACGCGGCATTCGTGACCCCGTGCCGTCAGCGCTTCCATCAGCAGCCGGTTGGATCGATCGCCGCCGCCGTACGCCGGATAATAGAGCGAGTTCTGTGCCAGCAGGATGCGCATTCAGCGCGGCTCCGCAGGCACGCCTCTCCGGCTGCGAATCTTCTGCAGCAGCAGGGCGCGCTTCTCGGGCGAGAGGTTCGCCAGCGAGGGGGGCTCGGGCACGGCTTCACCAGGCCTGAGCGACTCGAGGTACTCCCGCATGCGGCTGGCGTCCAGCAGGTTGACGAATCGCAGCGCGGCATGGCGAGAAGCGGCCGAAACATGCTCGTATAGCGCGCGATCGGTCAGCAGCGCGTCGAGAGCCTTCGCCCACGGCTCCAGGTCCACCGGCCCGATCACCGGCTTCGGCAGCGAGTGTTCGTCGAACACCGGCTCAAACCGCTCGATAGCGGGTACAGGCGCGACGAAGAGCGTCCCCATCTTGGCTTCCACCAGGCCGCCGGTATCGCTGGAAATCACCGGGATGCCGTGCAACATGGCTTCCATCACCGTCAGCCCGAAGCCCTCGTACCAAAGCGACGGCATCAGCAGGATCCGCGAGCGGCCGAGGAACTCTGCAATAGTGCGGCAGTTCGGCAGCATCGTGATATTCGCACGGGCCGTGAGCGGGGCACGGTCGGCCGAGGTGGTGCCCCATCCGGGCAAGACTCCGAAGCCGTGCGAAGGGAAGCGATCTGCGAGCTCCAGAAAGATCGAAATGCCTTTGAGCGCGCACGGATTGACCATGGTGACAAGGCCCTTATCGAACGACGCTAGATTGGGAAACGGTCCGTTGCCGTAGATCGGCGGATGGATGACGGTGACTGCGCATCCGGCATGCTGTCTGATGTACGCGGCGGTGTGCTGACCGATCGCTACTACGCCGGCCGCTCGGGTAACCAAATCTGTGGCATGCGCGTCCGGGTTCCAGCTTGCCGGGCCGAACGGGAAGAATTGCGGGGTGTGCGCCAGGTACACCACACGTCCCGGCGCCGCGTGGTGCGCTTCGCGGAGCAGCACGTGGCCGAGATCTTCGGACGAGACCAGCACCCAATCAGGTTGGAATTTGCGTATCTGTTGGCGGAGGATGGATGCCTGGCGGTTGCGTTCCGCGATTTCGTAGACGTCGATTCTGCCGCGGCGCAGTACGCGGACTCCTTCGCTTTGGGCTAGGGTTTGCCAGTTGGGAGCCTCGTCGGATAGTTGCTCACGCTTGGCGGCGCTTTCCGGCAGCGCTGCGGCTACTATCTGGCAGGTGTGACCGGCTTGCGCGAGGTTCTCCAGCCATAGCAGGTTGCTGCGCGTTGCGCCTCCACGGGGGGGGACGTAGGATGCGTTGGCGGTTAGGAGAATGCGCATCGGTTGGGGCTCACGCTAGTCTTGCGGAGGCAGGAGTGCCTCCGCGGCAGGCAGGAGTGTCTGCGCCACGCCGCTTTCCTTGGCCAGCAACTCGCGCACCTCTTCGTCGGTGAGGCTCTCCACTTCAGCGAGCATGGCGGCATATTGATCGGCGCCGGCCATTTCAATCTCCCGCAGCTCGATAGCTTTGGCCAACTCCGCCACGGTGAAGTCCGCGCCATACACCACTTCGAGCGAAAGTTCGATCCCAAGCTCGTCTTTCAGCCGCGAGAGCAACTGCACGGCGAGCAGAGAATGGCCGCCCAGGTCGAAGAAGTTGTCGCCGATGCCGATCGGGTGCACGCCGAGCATGTCCGACCAGATGCGGCAAAGCTGCCTCTCGAGATCGGTCCGCGGCGGCTCGCCGGCCTCGGCGGCGTGCAGGATCGGCAGACTCTCCCAGCGTACACGTTCCAGGATCGCTTCTGCCGTCCGCAATTCGGTGGCAATGCGCGCGTAAGGAATCGCGCCGCGGCTGGAGACGGAAGGCTGGGGGACCCCCGCAGGGCTTGGCCGCGGCGACGGATTCACCGCGCGCCCCGCCTCGTATTTGATTTTCGCCGCAAACTCCGAAGGAAAGCGGAACACCAGGGTATCGGTCCGCACGCTCTGGTACTGCAGCCCCACGCCTTCCAGAAAAAGCAGCGCCGGGCGGTTCCGCTGGCTGCGGATAAAGCGCGCCTCCACGGCGCCGAGCCCGCGCTGTCGTGCGATCTCGCCGAGAGCGGAGAGCATGCGGTGCTCGACGCCCCGGCCCAGCGCGCGGCAGCTCAGCAGAAACGT
>JBEKUO010000719.1:0-3690 GCA_049514955.1 Bryobacteraceae bacterium
ACGCCAACGCCATGTTGCAGAACGGCGCGCCGGACACCTACGCCGCCCAGATCGAATCGAGCAAAGCACAGGCTAAGGCTCTGGCGGCCGACGTGCTGGCCCTGGCCAACTCGCCCGAGAAGCTCTCCGCGGATCTCGAAGCGTTCTTCCGCCTGCTCTCCCTGGAGCGGACCGTGCCGTCCATCGAGCAGGGCCTTCGCAAATATTGGAATCCGGCGCTGGCGGACCTGCTGAACACCGAGATGGCCCGCAACGGCGCAAATCGCGAGCGCTTCCAGCAATATATCGTCGACCTGGCGGCTGAGCGCGAACAGGAGTACGCCATCATGGATCACGAAGCGCAGCGCTGCCGCGGCATGCTTGCCAAGCAGCCGAAATCGGAGAAGAAATAGCATGCCGTTCGTTTGTACGATCTGTGAGGAGGAATCCACGCAGATCTGCGTGTGGTGCACCAAGGATACGTGCGCCAATCACCTCTGCGAGAAATGCGGGCGGTGCAGCGACTGCTGCGAGTGCGACGTGCCGCTCACCGAACCTTCGCACGACTCGCAGATGCTTGGTGGGGCAGGCATTCAGCCTGCCAACTCCCTGCTCGCCGAGCCGGAACTGGACCGCGCTCCCGCGCCCGGGCCAGACGTGCTGGCCGCGCCAAGTGGGGCAGGCATTCAGCCTGCCAACTCCCTGCTCGCCGAGCCGGAGCTGGAGTCGCCAGCCGAGCCGGAACTGGACCGCGCTCCCGCGCCCGGGCCAGACGTGCTGGCCGCGCCAGGTGGGGCAGGCATTCAGCCTGCCAACTCCCTGCTCCCCGCGCCGCAGCCGGACGCAATCGCCGCCCCTGAGCCATCAGCGCCAGCCGAGCCGGAGCCGCATCCCCTTCCGGCACCGTCGCCCGAAAACAGCGAACAGGAGCCCGAGTATTGATCCCCGCCCGCCTGGCACTATTCGCATGGCTGCCCGTCTGCTTCGCGCAAAGCGTTCCCGCAATATTCAATGTCAAAGATTACGGCGCCAGCGGGCGAAAAACGGACGACGCCCGACCCGCGATTCAGAAAGCCATCGATACTTGCGGCGCGGCCGGCGGCGGGACGGTTTATCTGCCCCCCGGCGCCTACACCTCCGGCACCCTCCATCTGCGCAGCCACGTGCGCCTGCTGATCGATTCCGGCGCCACCCTGTTCGCTTCGCTCGACGGCAAGGCTTTCGATAAAGCCGCGTTGCTCTACGGCGAAGGCCTCGACAACATCACCATCGAGGGGCGCGGCACCCTGGACGGCCAGGCGTCATACTTCTGGGCGGCGAACGGCAACTTCGACGACGCCTTGATCCGCGAGAATATGCTGCTGGCCAAAGCCCTCGGCAAACCGTTGATGCGCTCCTTTCCGGCCGGCTTTCCGACCGAGCAGATGTACCCGCATTTGATCGTTCTGCTGCGCTGCAAAGACGTGCGCATCGCCGGCCTGTCGTTCCTGCGCTCCCGAAGCTGGACCATCAATCCCTACGCCTGCGAGCGTCTGACCATCGACGGCGTCTATATCCAATCCAGCCTGAAGGAAGCCGTCTGGGCCGACGGCATCGATCCCGACGGTTGCAAAGACGTGCGCATCTCCAACAGCACCATCGAGACCGGCGACGACGCCATCGTGCTCTGGTCGTCCAATATCTGGGGACCGCCGCTGCCCTGCGAGAACATCACGGTCACGAACTGCCGGCTCTCCTCGGCTTCGAGCGCGCTGAAATTCTGCGATGGAAATATGAATTGCGTCCGGCGGGTCACCGTCGAGAACACGGTCATCACCGACTCCAACCGCGGCATTGCCTTCATGGTTTTCGATGGCGGATATATCAGCGACGTGGTGCTCGCGAACCTCACCATCGAATGCCGCCGCCACGATTGGTTCTGGTGGGGCGACGGCGATCCCATCCACTTCAACGTGAAGCGCCGCAGCGAGGTGGATGGCGTGGCGCACGCCAACGAGCCGCCGGCGGGATCGATTCGCAATGTGATGATCCGCAACGTGGTAGCCCACGGGCAGGGCTCTTCGTTGATCGATGGACATCCGCAGAGCTGGCTGGATGGCGTCAGCCTGGACAATATCAAGCTCTTCGTGGGGAACGACTCGCAAGCGCTGCAGAAGACGGTGCATGCGATGGAGATCCGTTATGCGCGCAATTTGAAGCTGAAAGACGTGGAAGTGACCTGGGAGAAGCCTGCATCGCAGAAATGGCAGAGCGCCCTGCGGCTGGAAGACGCACAGGATGTCGAGCTGGATGGCTTCCGCGGCACGCAGGGGAACAGCGGCGCGCCCGCGGTCGAATTCATGAATGTAACAGACGCCACCGTACGGAATTCGAAGGCGGCGCCAGGTACCGCAGTTTTTCTGCGGATCGCGGGCAGCGCCACCAGCGGCATTCGGCTATTTGGCAACGATCTAGGCGCGGCTCAGGTTCCATACCGTTCAGATGCGGACGTCAAAGCCGACGCCGTCGTGGGGCAGGCGCTTTCGCCTGCCAACCGCAGCCCAACACGCGTTGTACCATAAGCATGATGCCGCGGTCGGACTGGTATTCGGATACCGATCCACAAGCGCTCGAAGTCTTCTTGGAGTGCCAACGCCGCATGAGCGCCTCTGAGAAGGTGCAGGCGATCTTCGCGCTCACCCGCATGGTATTCGACACAGCCCAGGCCGAGATGCGGCGGCGACATCCCGGCATTGACGAGCGCGAAGCGTTCCTCCGTACAGCCGCCCTGCATCTGGACCGCGAAACGATGATGCGCGTCTACGGTGGGACCCGGAGCGCGCGGGCCAGTGAACGATCCTGGGCAGGCGTTGAAGCGGCTGGTGGAGGCGCTGGACCGAAGCGCGATTCCCTATCTGATTGGCGGCTCACTGGCGAGCGGAGTTCACGGCGTGCCACGGACCACCATGGACGCCGCCCTGGTGGCCCACATCGACGCACGGCAGATTCCCCGGCTTGCCAAGGAACTCAGCGGCGAGTTTTACGCGGATCCCGATATGATGCGCGACGCGCTTACGGCCGGCCGATCCTTGAACCTGATCCACTTTGCCAGCAGCTACAAATTCGACATTTTCCCGTTGTCTTCCGACGCGTTCCAGCAGATGCAGTTCTCGCGTCGCGCGCTGGAAGATCTCCAACTTGGAAGCGAGACGCTCAGACTGCCCATCGCCAGCGCCGAAGACACCGTACTCATGAAACTGGTCTGGTATCGCTCCGGTGGCGAAGTCTCCGAGCGCCAGTGGAACGATGTGCGCGGAATCGTCGCCGTGCAGCGCGAGCGCCTGGACCGGGAATACCTGGTCAAATGGGCTGATTATCTGAAGGTCGGGGATCTGCTGAAGAGCTTGCTCGCGCCGGCGTAGGACGCTCACCCTCCCCTGTTAAGATTGTGCCGAAGCCGCTCCAACGAATCTCCCCTCTCGCCGCGTTAGCGTGATCTCGGGCCGCAGTGCGGCAACATCCCGGCATTGACGAGCGCGATGCATTCCTCCGCACTCCCGCCCTGCATCTGGACCGCGAGACCACGATGCGGGTCTATCGATGGGACCCGGAGAGCGCTAGGGTGGCGCAAGCTTCAGCTTGCCGCGGCGAACTTCAGTTCGCCGTCCGCGGGCTCGTGAACGATCCTGGGCAGACGCTGAAGGGGCTGGTAGAGGCGCTGGACCAGAGCGC
>JBEKUO010000720.1:0-3681 GCA_049514955.1 Bryobacteraceae bacterium
AGTTCCTTGTATGTGGGGATTTTCGAAAGGTCGAGCGGAGCGGCGAGGCCTGTAGTAGCGATCATAGTGGCCACATCGCTCGAAGGCGAAATCACGTCATAGTTGGCGGCGCTGCCGCCGCGCAGTTTGGCCACTAACTCGTCGCTCGATCCCATGTAAGAAGCGCTTACCTTGCACTGGCACTTCTCTTCGAAGCCGGCGATGAATGACGGGTCGGCGTAGCCTTCCCAGACCAGCAGGCCGAGCGTGGGCGCGGATTTGTGGCAGCCGGCGAGCAGGAGAAGGATGAGGCAGCCTACGGCCGCTGGAGTCAGGCGGCCTATGGCCTTTGGGGTCAGGCGACCTACGACTGCCGGGGTCAGGAGTCGTGGGTCGGGGGCCAGGGTTTTGTCTCTCATGCTACTGACTGCGCCTAGTGGCTCGTGGCTCGTGGCTGGTGGTTTAGCCTTCATGCGACACCAACTGTGGCGCGGTTGGGCGCCACCGCGGTGAGCCCCGCTTCCATTACGTCCAGCGCTTCGTTCATCTGGTCATCGCTCACTACCAGCGGCATCAGGATGCGCACCACGTTGCCGTAAGTCCCCGCGGTCACCAGGATCAGGCCGTGCTCGTAGCAGTACTGGGCGAGAGCTTTCGTCGACCCGGCGTCGCTGAGCTCGAACGCTTGCATGGCGCCTAATCCCCGAACCTCGCGGATCGCGGGGTAGCGTTGCTGCCAGGCGATCGCCCGCTGGCGGAACTGTTCGCCCAGATGCATGGCGCGTTTACAGAGGTTGCCGTCTTCGATCGCCTGGATCGCCGCCAGGGCCGCTTCGCATGCCAGCGGGTTGCCGCCGAACGTGCCGCCGAGCGATCCCGGTCCGGTGTGATCCATGATCTCGGCCTTGCCCGTGACCGCAGCCAACGGAAGCCCCCCGCCGAGGCTCTTGGCCGTGACCATCAGGTCCGGCTCGGTGCCTTCGTGCTCGATCGCGAACATCTTGCCGGTGCGAGCGAAGCCCGTCTGCACTTCGTCAGCGATGAAGAGAATGCCGTGCCTGCGGCAGATCTCCGCGACTGCGGTGAGCCATCCGGCCGGCGGCACGATGAAACCTCCCTCGCCCTGCACCGGTTCCGCGATGAGGGCCGCGACCGATTCAGCCGCCACCACGCGCTGGAAGGTGTCCTCAAGTTGCGCGGCCGGCCGGCCATACGGCACGCGGTAGACATCGCTCGCGAACGGTTCAAAGCCGGCCTTGTATGGGTGCGTTTTGCTGGTCAGCGATAGCGTCAAGAGCGTGCGCCCATGAAAAGCGTCTTCGAAGCAGATCACCGCCGGCCGCCGGGTGAAGGCGCGCGCAATCTTGATAGCGTTCTCGACCGCCTCTGCGCCGCTGTTCAGGAACAGAGTTTTCTTGGGCGTGCTGCCGGGCGTGAGCGCGTTCAGCTTCTCGGCGAGCCGCACGTAGCTCTCATACGGCGTCACCATGAAACAGGTGTGCAGAAACCGATCGGCCTGTGCGTGCAGCGCGGCGACCACGCCTGGATTGCGATGTCCGGCGTTGAGGCAGCCGATGCCCCCGGCGAAATCCAGAAACCGGTTGCCGTCCACGTCCTCGATGACCGCGCCCTCCGAGCGGCTTACGAATACCGGCGTCAACTGCGAAACGCCGCGTGGCACAGCCTCCTCACGGCGCGCCGCAAGTTGTTTGGAGCGAGGTCCGGGAATAGATGTTTTCAGCTCGATCGACGGCATGGGTGCTTAGCTATGCATCGTATCATTCGGGAAGGGCTTGGGGGCAGGCGAGCGGTCTCGCCAATGCCGGCCAAGAACATCGATGTTACGACGCGGCGACACGGCGATCCGCCCTGTGTGCCGGCGCGGCAGACATGCATGCTGCGCCACGCGCTATTCGGTCCTCCTTTCGTGCTGGTAGCGGACGCGCATGGCCTTATGGATTCTCTTCCATTTTTGTTTCAGCGCGAGGGCCGCCTGTGGATCGGCCTGGCGCTCGTGCCACGCGATCTCGGCGCGCAGTTTCTGATAGCTCTGCCAACGCGAGGGATCCAACTCACCCACGACGATGGCTGCCTGCACCGCGCAGCCATCCTCGACCGTGTGACTGCAATCCCGGAAACGGCATTGCGACGCACGGGCCGCGATCTCCGTAAAAGCGGAATCCAGGCTGTCCTGTCCCGCCCACAGTTGTAGCTCGCGCATGCCCGGCGTATCCACCAGTGCGCCGCCCTGTGGCAGCGGCAGCAGCTCGCGATAAGTCGTGGTGTGCCGGCCGCGGCTGTCGCTCTCCCGGACATCCTGGACCGTCTGCCGATCGACGCCCAGGAGTTGGTTCACCAACGTGGATTTACCGACTCCGGAAGAGCCCAGCAGCGCCATCGTAACTCCCGGCGCCACGAGCCGTAGAACCGGCTCGATTCCATGAGCCGAACGCGCGGCGATGGCCAGTACCGGCGCTTCGCCCGCAATGCTCGCGGCCTCCTCGATCCGCGCACTCAGATCCTGGCACACGTCGCATTTGTTGAGCACGATCGCCGCGCCCGCACCGCTCGCATGCGCCAGGGTCATATAGCGCTCGATGCGCCGCAGGTTGAATTCCTGGTCCAGGCCGCACACGATCAGCACCAGGTCGATGTTGGCGGCGATCACCTGCTCTTGCTCGCGGTCGCCGGACGCCCGCCGCGAAAACATGGTTCTACGGGGGAGCACGGCGTGGACCATGGCTTGGTCCGGTCCGACAAGCTGGGCGGCCACCCAGTCGCCTACCGCCGGCCACCCGGAACGCTCCGCCCGATACAGCAGCGCGCCGATAGCTTCCGCCTGCAGCTCGCCGTTCGCGGTGTACAGCCGGTATCGATCGCCGTGGACCACCGATACACGCCCCAGGGTCAGTCCACGCGCTTCGTAAGGTTGAAAGGCCTGGTATACGTCTTCTGTCGCGCCGATCATTGTTAAGTCAAAGGATTCCTTCATACGCAGTTCTCCGGTAACAGACTTAGTTGGATAACAAGAAGGAAGCGATTCGCCGCAGGCAGTCTTCGAGCGCAAGCTCGGACGGCTTACAGTGAATCGACTTTTAGCGGACGGACAGTGGCAGTACCCAGCGTTTAGAGTATCCTAAGAGACGATGGAAATCAAGCGTGATTTTCGTGATTTCGTGTCCGACTTCGGCGCGTCGCAGCAGGCTTGTAGCTGCCCCTCAGTACCACCCGATCGGCTGCTCATTCAAATTGATATAAACCTGCTTAGTCTCCAGGTACTCTTCAATCCCCCACGGCCCTAACTCGCGGCCGAAGCCGGATTGCTTATACCCGCCCCAGGGCGCTTCCACATACGTAGGCTGCATGTGGTTCACCCACACGATGCCTGCGCGCAAGGCCTTCACGATCCGGAACGCGCGGAAGATGTCGCGCGACCACACCGCGGCGGCCAGGCCATAGGGCGTATCGTTGGCGATCCTGATGGCGTCGGCTTCGCTTGAAAACGGGATGACGGCGGCCACCGGCCCGAAGATCTCCTCGCGTGCGATGCGCGCGCTGTTGTCCACGTCGGCGAAGATGGTTGGCTCCACGTAGTAGCCCTTGGCATGCCCCGCCGCTCGCCCGCCACCCGCGGCTAACTTCGCTTCCTGCTTGCCGATTTCCTGATACTGCCGCACACGCTCGTATTGCTCTTTGCTCACC
>JBEKUO010000721.1:0-3677 GCA_049514955.1 Bryobacteraceae bacterium
CGGCCGGGGCTTACGGCGAGCGTCGGGCGGCGGACCTCTCCGCGACGGTGCCTGCACTCGTCACCGTGCCGCTGAGTGAATTGCTGCCGGAAGACGGTTGCCGGGCAGGGGTTCGTGGCGTAGCGGGCCGAGGAAAAGGAGCTGGCATTCGTGCCACTCTCGAATCGCAGCGCATGTGATTCAGGGATACGCTTCGGAACGATGGCGAACACGCCGGACGATCTGATCCTCCTCGATTCGAAGTCGAGAGTATCTTTGCCATTGCCCTGTGATCGGATCGAGCGGATCCCGGCCAAACGAATCTCATCGCAAGCCGGGGGAATGGTTGGGTGCACCGGTCCGCGCGTTCACCGCGTGTGCGCCATGGCACTTACCAGGGCTTGAGCGGACCACCGCCTAAGGTAATGCGTGTTCGGGCCAGCTTGCATCGTAGGGCGAGAACTCAACAATACGCTTCGGAACGATGGCGAACACGCATGATCGTGATTTTCTCCTGCGCTATCGCTGAGACGATCCGGTCCCGATTCGAAGTCGAGAGTATCCTTGCCGGTGCCTGCGAGTGCCTTAAGATCACCCTTGCGGGATTCGCCAAATTCAGTGCAGCCGTGGAGGATTCGAATAGCAATTTGCCGGTCGATCGCCCGCATATCGGATCGTGCAGAGTCCGGCCAAATGAATCTCATCCTAAGCCGAATTCGCGCAGGATCTCGTCGTGCGAAATGACCTTTCCGGCGCGCACTTCGTCGCGTGCCAGTGCGATTGCCGTGACGTCCGCCTCGGTCAACGGCTCGTCATCCGGTAGTGCAGACAACGCCGTCCGATGAGCCGGAGTGACCGCCAAGTACTCCAAAAACCGTTTGGCGGCCGGACGTTCCTCTTCTGGAATCCGGTCGACCAGATCATGAAGTGTGTCGCGGCTCATCTAAACTCCGTGCCGCTAGCGTACGCGATAGCCTCCGGGCATATCAACCTGCGAACCTGGCCCGACTCCCCCCGGGGGGAACGTTTGGGTGCACCGGTTCGCGTCACCGCGTGTAAGCGGTCGCATCGATATCCACCTTGTCACCCACGCGTAGAAGCAAGGTGCTGGGATTCTTCAGGCCCCACTTCACATAGGGGATGGTGAAGTGCGTAGTCGCAACGGCTTGGCGGTTAGTCATCTGTATCCGCACTGGAAGCGTGATGTCATGCGTCGCGCCGTGGATGCGGAACGAGCCGTGGACCTGCACCTGCGACGCGCCTTGGGGAGCCACCGCGCCTTCGACGTGGTCCGGCGTGAACACGATCTCGGGATAGCGTTGGCTTTCCAGAACGCTCTGGTGCATCTTGCGGTCGCGCCCTTCATTGCCGCTTTCCCCAGTGGTGGCGTCGACCACTATCTCGCCGGCGATTTTTCCCGTGGCCGGATCGAAACGGATGGCGCCGCGCTTCAGCTTAAAGCTGCCGTGTACCGAGTGGAGCGTGGCATCCAGTTTGAATTCGACTGTCGTGCGGGCGGGGTCCAGGTCCAGTACGATTTCCTGGCCCAGGGCAGGCGCGGCAGC
Organism: Bryobacteraceae bacterium; assembly: GCA_049514955.1. Classification (GTDB taxonomy): domain Bacteria; phylum Acidobacteriota; class Terriglobia; order Bryobacterales; family Bryobacteraceae; genus Bog-159. The sequence continues at coordinate 1,545 of JBEKUO010000721.1, forward strand.
GACGGCACAAAAAGCGAACGCTGCCGTAAGCGCTGGCGTCAGAGACCTCGAACGCATCGCAGGCTCTTTAAGCGGTCAACATCTGCCAGGCTAGCGCGCAGCCATTCGCCGCGAAATTGAGTGGCTGGAGCGCGCCGACGTGCATGCTCAGCATCTTGCGAAAGATGCGGGGGTCTGAGGCCATGGCGCGCAGCACATGTTCGCGGAGCCAGGTCCGCCGATCCATCGTGAGCAAGAGCGTCGACATAAGGGTGGGGCGCTTGGCCAGACGGCGATGCGCGGCCTGATACGGCTCCAGAATTCCGCAGGCGAGGCTATCGGCGAGCGCGAGCGCCTGGTGGAACGCGAGGCACAGCCCTTCTCCGGTGATCGCATCGACCGAGCCGGAGGCATCTCCGATGAGGGCGACGCGGCCGCGATAGACCCGCCGCAGCCTGCCATTCGCGGTGACCGCTCCGCGCTCCGCGGTTTCGCGCGGCACGCCGGCCAGGCGCGCGGAAAGCTGCGGGAACTGCGCCAGGGCGGCATCCAGCCGCAAATGAGAATCCCGCGAGAGCAGGGCGAGGCAGACCGCTTGCGGTCCAACAGGTGTCACATAGATCTGGCAACCGGCGCCCCAGTGCAGCTCCATGCAGTCGCTCCAGGGCGCGATGCGATAGTGTATGCGGAACCCGAAGCGCTGGCTCCCCGATGTGCGCGCGTCGAGCCCGGCCCAGCGCCGTACGCGAGAGTGGAAGCCATCGGCGCCAATGATCCAATGCGCCGGCATGGTCTGACCCGCGATATCGACGCCCTCGGGGCAGATGCCCCTGACGGATGTGCCCCACAACAGACGAACGCCGGCGGCGGCGGCTGCTTCCACCAGCATGGAATGCAAGACCGTGCGGCGCACGCCGAGCGCGTGACCTTCGGGAAAGGTGGCATCCACGGAGACACCGGCGCCTAGAAATCGAATGCCGCGGAATGGGTAGCAGTCGGCGGCGTCCAGTCGAATGCCGAGGCTGCGCAGCGCTGCGAGACCGTCCGGCATCAGTCCTTCGCCGCAGGCCTTGTCGATCGGCGGGCGTACCGCATCGGCGAGCGTTACCGCAAGCCCCTTGCGGCGCGCGGCGATGGCGGCCGCGAGCCCGGCCGGTCCGCCTCCGATTACGAATACGTCGGTTGTCTTCATGAGACGCAGGGCACCTGGTCACCGTTGTGGTGGGCGCGGCCGCTGCAGGATGGAGGTAAGCATTCTGCCAATAGTAGCGACGAATCGGGACGCGGCCGGGTTTCCTGCGGGGATGTAAACTGGCGGCACCGTTCGGGCTATTGGTCACAGATTCAAGCTTTCCAGATACTGGAAGCTCGCGCGCAACGATTGCAGCGGGTCGCCGGGCGTCTCATCTTGTTCGACGAAGTAATGCTTGACGCCGGCCTCTTTTGCGGCGCGCAGCACAGCGGGAATATCGACCGCTCCATTGCCCAGCTCGCGAAACGCTTCTTTCGGGATTTCCTCGTTGAAGCGCTGTGCCGTGCCGGGCGCGACGTTCTTCAAATGCACTAAAGGAATCCGGTCGCCATACTGTTTCAAGACGCTCACCGGATCGACGCCGGCCACGCTTGCCCACATGACATCTAGCTCGAGGCTGACGAGCTTCGGGTCCGTGGTTTTCATCAGGACGTCCAGCAGTCTTCCTTCGGGAGTGGGCCGATACTCGAATGCGTGATTGTGATAGCACAGGCTCATGCCGGATTTGCGGCAGATTTCTCCGGCTTCGTTCAGCGTCTGGCCGAGCTTGCGGATCATTTCGACGCCGCCTCTATCTTTTGGCTCGATCCATGGGCAAACCACGTATTCGAAGCCGTGCTTGCCGGCATCCTCCAGAGCCGCGGGCAGCTTCTCCTGCTGGTGCAGGAACAGTTGCTCATTGAGGTGCACGCTCACGGCTTTCAGGGAAGTCTGTTTCAGGCTGGGCCAGATGGCGTCGAGGTTGTCGCCGGTGCACTCGACTTCGCGATAGCCGATCTGCTCGATGGCGCGCAAGGTCTCGAGCGGTTTCTTCGGCAGGACGCGGCGGACGGTGTAGAGCTGCACTCCGACGACCGGCAGAGCGCGGGCATAGGCTGCTACCGCCGATGAGGCGGCCAGGG
>JBEKUO010000722.1:0-3677 GCA_049514955.1 Bryobacteraceae bacterium
GCCGATTGTCAATCGGCCACCTGCCGCGTTTGCACCAGACAGCGGCGGTAGCCAACCGCCGCGCAGGCTGCCAGCCTGCCCCACATAACGCCAGCTTCTCCACTTTTATGTCGCGCACCCCTGGATCAAGCGTGTAGGACCCAATTTGCCGTTTCCCTAGTTTTATCTGCGTTCATCTGCGTTCATCTGCGGCCAGATATGCTTTCCTCTGGCCCGAGGCGAAATCGGAACCGGATATTGGCAGCAAATAAACACAGATAAAACTGAGAGTGCTCCGATCGCCGGATTCTCCACTTTTGTGCACCCTGGATCAAAGCCGGGTTTCTTTGACGGGGTTGCGCGGGATCTGCAGGATGAGCAGGAACGTGACGCCGAGCAGGCAGATATTCACCGAAAAGGCCGTGGAAAGCGCGTGGACAAAGACATCTGCGCCAGTCCGGCCGCCCAGGGCGCTGAAGAAGACGGTGCCGATTGCGGCCACTCCAGTGGCGAAAGAGCACTGCTGCACGGTCGTTAACACACCGGAGGCCGATCCGGCGTCATGGCCCTGGATATTGATGAGGATCGTGCTGATCAGCGTGGGCATCACGAAGCCTTGCCCCGTGCCGTAGATCAGCAGCGCGGGCGCGAGTTCGAGGCCCGTCAACGCGGCGCCGCGCGAGTGCGCCATCCACAGCAATGTGACCAAGCCGCACATCATGAGCGCGGCGCCCAAGTTAATGATCCGGCTGCCGAACTTCGGCTGCAGGCGAACCGACGCCAGCGAGCTGCACAGAAAGGCAATCGCGAAGGAACCGAACGTCAGCCCCGCGGCCCGCGCGCTATAGCCGAGGCCGTTCTGCAGGAAGATAGTGGAGATCAAAAAAAAGGACGCCGTGGTGCTGAAGAAACATACTGCGCTCGAAAGGCCGATTACGAAGGCGCGATCGTGGAAAAGCGAAAGCTCCACCAGTGGCGATCCGCCGCGTTCGGTGAAGCCTTGTTCGTAGCGCACAAACAGGGCCAGCAGCAGGACCGACGCCGCCGCGCAGGCATACGTCCATACGGGCCACCCGGCTTCGCGTCCCTTTACGAGCGGATAGAGCAGCATAGACAGCGACGCAGTCATCAGGGCGACACCTCCCAGGTCCAAGCGGCGCGCCTTCGGTGAACGCGATTCCCGGATCGTTCGCCTGGCCGCCAGTATGGCGATCAGTCCGATAGGCAGATTGATCAGGAATATGGGCCGCCAGCTCAATCCGAAGACATTGGCGCTGACGAGCAAGCCGCCCAACACATTCCCGGAGAAGGATGCGGTGCCGACGACCATGCCGAAAAAACCGAACGCCTTGGCTCGCTCATGCACGGGAAAGGTTACTTGGATCACCGAGAGCACTTGCGGAAACAACATGGCGGCCATGCTTCCCTGCATGGCGCGGCTCGCAATGAGGAAACCCGGACTGGGCGCCATCCCGCACAGCAGCGAAGCCGAGGTAAACCCGGCGACTCCGCAAAGGAACATGCGCTTGCGTCCGTAGATATCGCCCAGCCGGCCGCCCGAGATCAGAAGAACGGAATAGGTAAGCCCGTAGCTGGCGATGACCAGTTGCAGGTCGGCAAACGAGGCGTGCAGGCCGGCACGGATCGAGGGGATCGAGACATTCACGACAAAAAAGTCGAGGGTGACCAGAAATGCGGCCGACAAGACCACGGCCAGAGAACGCCAGCGGCCCGGATCGAGACTGCCCGTGGAAACCGCGGTCGCGATTGAGGTCGCCATTTTGGGGAGTCTCCTCCTAGCGCAAAGGGCGCGCATGCCCGCGCCGCCATTTAAAGGGAAGAACTCGCAAGATTTCGGGCGGCGCGGGGCGCCCCATTTTTGCGCGAGTTCCTGACGTAATCGCGTCCGGAACGGCAAATACGATATTCTACACCTTGCGACTCATCAACCGCCCATCGGCTCTCCGCCGGGGATTTCTCGCCTTGTGCGCGCTTGCGAGCGCGCCAACTCACATGTTTGCAGCCGAAGCCCCAACGTTGATCATTCTCGGTTCCGGAACGCCGATACCGGACGCGCTTAGTTCCGGCCCGTCAGTTGCCATTGTGGCCGGCGGACAGGCTTACCTTTTTGATGCGGGCGCGGGAGTAGTCCGCCGCGCCCAAGAGGCCGCCGAGCGGTATCGCATGCCGGCTCTCGTGGCACCGAATTTGACGAGACTTTTCCTGACGCACCTGCATTCCGACCATACGCTAGGCTATGCGGACGTGATCCTGACTCCATGGGTGGCCGGCCGCCAGGAGGCACTGGAGGTCTTCGGCCCGAAAGGCACGGCTGCCATGACGGAACATCTCAAGCTGGCCTTTCGCGACGACATCGAGATCCGCACCCACGGGCTGGAGCGTGAGGACCCGACGGGCCTTCGCGTCAACGTGCACGAAATCTCCGCGGGACCCGTATATCGCGACGCGCACATCTCGGTGCGTGCTATCAGTGTGCTGCATGGCTCGTGGCCCCAGGCTTTCGGTTACGTCATCGAGGCCGGCGGCCGCACGATTGTATTATCGGGGGACACGGCCCCGTGCCCCGCGATCGAGGAAGCCTGCCAAGGGTGCGATATCCTCGTGCATGAGGTCTACTCGGCCGCGCGCTTCCCCAGGCTGCCTCCCAGCGAGCGGGAATATCACGCCGCCTTTCACACGTCCACCACTGAACTGGCGGCGATCGCGGCGAGGTCGAAGCCGAAGCTGCTGGTCCTGTACCACCAGTTGTACTTTGGACCAAGGGAAGGAGTGGATCTGGAAAAGGAGATCCGGCAAGGTTACTCAGGAAAAGTCGTTAGCAGCCGCGACCTCGATTCGTTTTAGTGTTCGATGTTGGGCGAGTCAATCATTACTTCTATTTTTCGTGTGGATTCGTACCGCTTTCGTGTACAATGCCCTAATGCCTACGGCCGCAAAAATCTACTCGCTCCGGTCGGAAAGTTACTTCACTTACGGCCGCCCATGAGCCTGCACAAACTGTGAGCCGAATAAGCCAGACCTTCGATGTCGCGGCACTGCTTGATCGCAGTCCCTGGTCGACCTATCAGAAACTGCTGACTGTGCTCGCGGCGCTGGCGGTCATCTTCGATGGTTTCGACATTCAGATTCTCGGCTTCGCCATCCCCTCGCTGATCCGGGAGTGGCACGTAGCCCGCGGCGATTTCGGTCCGGTGCTGGCGGTAGGGCTGGCCGGGATGGCAGTGGGCGGTCCGCTGGCGGGCTACTGCGGCGATCGCTTCGGCCGCCGGATAGCGCTCATCGGTTGCGTGATAGCTTTCGGCCTGGCCACCATCGGGACCGCGCTTGTCCACGGGTTTGCGGGGCTCACTCTATTGCGTTTCGTAACCGGTATGGGCACCGGCGGCGCTCTGCCGAACGCCAGCGCCCTGACTGCGGAGTTTGCGCCACTACGCCGGCGCGCGACGGCCGTAAAACTCACACTGGTCTGCTTTCCCCTGGGCGGAATGCTGGGCGGTCTGCTGGCCGCCTGGGTGCTGCCGAAATTCGGGTGGCGGGGGCTTTATGCGATCGGCGGCGTCCTGCCGCTGCTCTTAGCGGTGGCCCTTTGGGCGAGCCTTCCCGAATCGCCGCGATTTCTGGCACGGCGGCCCGCGCTGTGGCCGCGGCTCGCCAGCCTGCTGACCAGCATGGGGCAC
>JBEKUO010000723.1:0-3673 GCA_049514955.1 Bryobacteraceae bacterium
ACGCGCGGGCGCCCCGATCAGCAAGGGAGGCATGGTTTTCGCGCAGACCGGCGACGGCTCCTACGATGCCGCCCGCGGCCAGTTTCCGGACACGGTCTTGCAGCTTTCGGCGAAAGATCTGAAGCTGGTCGATTACTTCACGCCCGCCAATCACAACTACCTCACCCGCAAAGATCTCGACATGGGGAGCATGTCGGCCACTGTGTTTTCGATGAACGGGCGGGAAATTGTGGCCGCGGGCGGCAAAGAGAGCGTGATCTATCTGCTCGACGCGCAGCACATAGGCGGCCCTGACCACAAGACGCCGCTCTTCCGCAGTCCGGTGTTCTCCAATGAGGACGCGGATTTCGCCGGCCACGGCTTTTGGGGCGCTTTCGCCACCGCCGAGGACGAGCAGAAAAACCGCTGGCTCTACGCTCCGGCGCTAGGACCGGCCGCGAGCGGCGTGAAGTTTCCCGTCACCAACGGGGATGCGCCGAACGGCAGCATCATGGCGTTTCGCGTGGCGGACGCGGATGGCAAGCCCACTTTGTCGCCGGCATGGATCTCGCGCGATATGAATCTGCCGGAGCCTCCCATCGTCGCGGGCGGGCTGGTGTTCGCGATTTCGAATGGCGAGTTCGCGCGGCAGTCCAAGGGTGCCGATGGCGGTCTGTATAACTCCGCCGAGCGCATCGCCAAGCATGTGGGGAACACCGTGCTCTACGCCTTTGACGCCACCACCGGCAAACAGCTTTACTCGAGCGGAGACGCGATGCCATCGTGGACGCACTTCAGCGGTATCTCCATTTCGGGCGGCAAGGTGTTTGTGACTACGTACGATTCGAATGTGTATGCTTTCGGCGTGAAGCAATAGGCCGTGGCGCACGCTTCAGCGTGCTGCGGCGAACTTCAGTTCGCCGATTCCGACCGTGGGCGGAAGCCCATGGCAGCACGCTAGATCTGGCGTGACCGCTGTCCATTTGCCCGATAGGCGAGCAAAGCTCGCCTGCGCCGGCAGAAGTGCCGGCGCGGCAGGCAGGAGTGCCTGCGCCACGCGGCGGTTTCCGGCATTGGTGATGGACCACCCCGGTCCGCTCGCGCTTTAAGGTGTGCCACATGCACTATGGCAGCGCGCGGCCGAGTTGATGCGCAGCCGACGTTGACCGACACGCGGGGTTGCCAGCACTTCCATGATTTCGCGGTGGCTTGGCAATGCGAAGGCACTGGCTCCGCCACCATTTCTGAAGCTATTCGTTCCGCAGGGCCCGCAGCGGATCCAGCCCCGCGGCGCGCCTCGCCGGCACATAGCTGGCCACCGCGCCGACCATCAGCAACACCAGCGGAACAAGCGCGTACACAGCCGGTGACGATACGCCGAGGCCGGGAAAGCTCGCGGCTAGCATTGGCGTGGCTGCGGCAGTGAGCGCTCCGCCGATCGCGATACCAACGCCGGCGAGAATCAGCCCGCGGCGCTCGACCAGCCACACAACGTCGCGGCGGGTCGCACCGACGGCGACGCGTATGCCGAACTCCTTCACGCGGCGGCTGACCGTGTAGGCGACCAGCCCATAAAGCCCGGTCGTGGCCAGCGCCAGACCGATGAATCCCATGGTTCCCACCATTTGGAAGCAATTCAGCCATGTATCCGTCACGCGGCTTTCATAGAGCGCCGCGACGGGACGCAGGTTGAATACCGGCATGTTGCCGTCGATGGATCGAACCGCGTCGCGCAAAGGCTTTGCGAGCGCACCCGCATCGCCCACCGATTCGACGATTAACGTCATGCGCGAGCGCGGGTTCTGCTCGTAGGGCACATACACGTAGGGCGCCGGCGCCTCGTTCACAGCCAGATAGTGCCCGGTCTTCGCCACGCCGACGACCTCCGCGGCAGGGCCGCCCATGCCGTCCATGCTTTCCACCCGGACTCGCTTTCCGATGGGATCCTGGCCCGGCCAATAGGTCTTCACAAACTGTTGGTTCACAATCGCCACGCGGCGCGATCCGGCGCGGTCGTCGTCGGTGAAAGCGCGCCCGCGTTTGATTTCGACATGCAGGGTGCGAAAGTAAGCGGCGTCCACAGCGGCGCCGAACTCGATCTCTTTTTCGCGGCCCTTCGGGAACTGGTACCCCTCGGGCGCTACATTGACCGCGGTCTGAGAGGGAGACAGTGGCAGCGACTCGGTCATCGCCACCCCCGCCACGCCGGCCAGCGTGCGAACGCGATCGACAAGCCGGCGGTAGAAGGCCATCGTCTGTTCGGGCGAGTAATGCACTAAGGCGGGCGCTGTATCCAGGCTGATCAAGTGGTCCGTGCGAAATTCGGGAGGCATCACCAGCAGGTTCCGGAAGCCCGCCAGAAACATGCCGGCGGCGATCAGCACGACCATCGCGAGCGCGATCTGGCCGGCCACCAGAACGTCGCGGCCGAATGTGCGCCGCTTGCCGGACGCGCCGCCTCCGCCGGCCTTCAGTGCGCTCACAAAATCCGTCCGCGCTGCCTGCCAGGCCGGAGCCAGGCCGAAGAAGATGCAACTTGCCAGCGCCGCGAGCAGGCTGAACTCGACGACACGCCAATCCAGTTGCACGCCCAGTACAAAGGGTGGATCGCTGGGTACGCTTTGCATGTCCAGAAGCGCAATACCGCCATAGGCGACGAACAATCCCGCCGCGCCGCCCGCCAGCGCCACGATGAGACTCTCGGTCATCAGTTGGCGCACCACGCGGCTGCGTCCGGCTCCGATGGACAGCCGGATGGCGATCTCGCGGCTGCGGGCGCGCGCCCGTGCAAGCAACAGATTCGCGACGTTCGAGCACGCAATGATCAGGATGAGCGCCACCAGACCCATCAGCATCTTGGCGAGCGCCAGCAATTGTGGGCTCTGCTGGATGCGCCTCTGCAGTTCCGTGCGGACGGACATGTGCCGGTTGCGATTCGACTTCGGATACTCGCGCGCGAGGGCGGCCCCGATAATAGCAAGTTCAGCGTGCGCCGATTCCTTTGAAGCGCCAGCGCTCAACCGGCCCTTGACTACCAGATCGTGGCGTCCGCGGTCCTCCAGCGGATCCGCCGGCGCGCCGTTCAGGCGTTGGCTCATCCCGAGGGGAACGAAGATGCTGGGGTAAGCGAAACGGTCCAATCCGGTAAAGGACGCCGGGGTTGCGCCGACAATCGTGAAAACGATCCCGTTGAGGCGCAAGGCGCTGCCGATCGCGGACTGGCTGCCCGCGTAGTTCTGCTGCCAGAAATCGTAGCTGACCATGGCGACGGGCTGCGCGGCTTCGTCGGGCAAAAACGCCCGGCCGGCCGCGGGTGTCACGCCCACGACCGGAAAGTAATTGTCGCTCACCAGGGCCGCAAAGCGCATCTGTGCCGGCGCCGCGGGATTGGCGGCGGCAGCCAGGGTTGTCAGGCGATACGCGGCCAGGCCGCGGAAGGAGCGGCTTTTATCGCGTAGATCGCGGTAATCGGGGAACGACATGCCCTCAAAAGGATTGTCAGGCGTGGTGCTAGTGACGTCGAAGACAGCCGTTGGATTGGCGACCGGCAGAGGCCGCAGCAGCAGCGCGTCGGCGAAGCTGAAGATCGCGCTGTTGGCGCCGATGGCGAGAGCGAGTGAGAGCACCGCGACCGCGGCAAATGCGGGCTGCCTACGCTGCGCGCGGAGTGAATAGCGGATGTCCGCGAAAATGC
>JBEKUO010000724.1:0-3670 GCA_049514955.1 Bryobacteraceae bacterium
GGAAACAGCAGCATCGTCCAAGCCATTGCGATTCCGAGCACGGCAAACAAGGTTACGCTCACCTTCTGGTACTGGCCGGGGACTGACGATACGATTACCTACGCGTATCAGGAAGCCCTGATCCAGAACACCTCGGGTACAACTTTGGCGACGGCGCTTAAGGTGGCGAGCAATACCAAGACGTGGACGCAGGTCACATACGATCTAACCAGCTACAAAGGAAAGACCATTCGTGTGTATTTCGCCGTCCACGGCAATGGTTACGCCTCCGACTATATTTACATGTATGTCGATGATGTAAGCGTGACGGTGCAATAGAGGGATTGACGGAAACGGCCAGCGTTACGCTAAGGATCTGATTAAAGCGGCAAGTCTTGGCATGCCTCGCGCCTGCCCAGTTCTGGGGCAGATCTCCAGGACCCGCCTTTCGTGCAACGGAATGATACCTTGAAGCTGTCCGCGATATTGCCGGCCGCCGCTGCCGTGGCCATGCTTGGCATTGCCGCGTGGGCTGCCGGGGCCCGCGACGGCGTGCATTTCCTGGTCACGAACGACGACGCCGCGACCGTGTTTCCGCCTAGCACAGTCAGTTTCTACGCCATCGCCGCGGACGGCAGCCTAGCCAGCCCCACCCGCGTTTCCACGGGCGGAAACGGCATCGCAGGCGGCTATTTCGGCGCTGCCAGAGTGTTGGTGGCGCCCAGCGGCCTGGACGCGTGCGTCTATGCTTCCAATGCTCAATCCGAGAATATAGCGGGCATCGATGCCCGCACACACAAGCTGGCCGGACCCTTCCGCGGCTCCGTCCCAGATCACAAGCTCGCCCGCAACGGCATTGGCCTGGCGGTAAGTAGCAGCCATCTATACGCCTCCTTCTCCGGCTCGGGAAATATCGGCGCGTTTCAGATCCAGCCCGGCTGTACGCTTCAGTTCATGGGCGACCTTCACGCGCAAGGTCTGAACGGCGGCTTGGCAGAAGGCATGGCGATCCATGGGAACATGATGGTCGTTGCTTACGGAGACGGCTCCATCGAATCTTTTGACATTTCCGGGGGGATGCCCGTTTCGAATGGCGACGCGCAGCACTCCACGGGTTCCCGGAATGACTACTTCCCGGATGCAGTGGACATCACCCGCGATGGCCGCTACGCAATCTTCGGCAGTGGTTCTACGGCGGCCGCCGTCGAAGTTTCCGATATCTCATCCGGAAAACTGACCCCGACGGCTGTATACACCCTGGGCACTGCTTGGAACTCCGGCAGCGTCCGGCTGAGCCCGGATGAAAGTGTGCTCTACGTGTCCAACAATTCGGGGGGCCGCGTAACGGCAGCGTTTTTCGATAAGACGACGGGCCAAGTGCGGCAGGGTTGCACTTCCAGCCCGCTTAAAGGCTTCTATGCCGAATTTACATACATCGGAGCCGTTGCCACGGAACTGGCCACGGGCATGGGCGGTCTTCTCTATGTCCCCGAGTTTAGCACCGAAAAAACGTCCTATATCGGGGTGTTGCGGTTCCTCTCCACGGGAACAGGATGCACGCTTACGGAAACTACTCATTCGCCATTCGCCGGCAGTCCCGCTTCGGCATTGCTCTCCATCGGAGTGTACCCGCCTCGGCCGTTCTAGCGGCCGTTGGCGCAAGAAAGCAAACCATGATGCACACGCTTGGCCGGTATTTTTTGGCGGCTTGGACATGCGGTATGGGCCTTGGCGGCGCCTTGGCGCAAACCAGCGGTTGCCCGGCGCGCCCGTCTTCCAACAGCGTGGTGAAAAATCCGCCGGAGCTGACCGCTAGGAACGGCGTGCTTAAAGTCGACCTCACTCTTCGCAGCCGGGAAATGCTGGAACAAGCGCTCAAGGTGTGTTACGTCTATGAAGCCAGTTCCGGACCGGCAGAAGCTCCCACCCTGCGACTCGATCCCGGTGACCAGATCGAGTTGGCGTTGACCGACCGTTTCACCTATTTCCGGCACCACACACAACCCCCGGCCCCCAGCCCAGCCCCGCACGATCCTTGCGCCGGTGGTACCACCGCAACCACTTCCACCAACATCGACTTTCATGGCCTGCATATCCCGCCCGATTGCCATCAGGGCGAAGTCTCCGTTACCACTATCGAGAACACCGATCCGGCCTTTGCATACAAGTTTCAAATTTCCAAGGACCACCCTCCGGGCATGTATTGGTACCATCCCTTCCGGCAGGGATCGGCCACGTTGCAGCTCAACGGCGGTGCTTCGGGAGTCCTGATTGTCAGCGGCATGGAAAAGGCGAAGCCGGAAGTGGCCGGCCTTCCAGAGCGGATATTGATCGTGCGCCAGCAGTTCGACGACGACGATCCCGAAGCTTGGCCGCCGGGCGAATATCGGCTGAGCCTCAATTTCCAGCCGGCATTCTATCCTCACCTGCCGTCGCCAGTGATCCAAATGAAGCCTGGCGTGAAGGAGTTCTGGCGGGTGGCCAACGCCACAGCGCAAGCCTTTCTGGCTCTGCAGGTCGTGTTTGGAAAGACGGCGCAGCCGGTGAGGCTGGTCGCTCTGGACGGGGTCCCGGTACGGAAGAGCGTGGACCTGCGGATGATCGAACTGCCTCCGGGCGGCCGCGCAGAATTTATCGTGACCGGCCCTGCCGTCGGCCAAGGTGCTCGCTTAATGCAAACCGAAGTCGAAACCGGGCGCACCGGTTCCGAGAATCCGCCGCAAGAACTGGCCAAGATTGTGGCAACGGCCGATGCCCAAGAGCCTCCCGCGCTGGATGGGGCGCCTTCTCGCCCGGCGGAATCTGGCTGGGCCGGGCGTGCGGACGTGATGCTCGCAGAAGGCCGCGCTACCGCCGTAAGGAAGCTGTATTTTGCCGAGGCCACCAATGGCACCAATGGCCCCACCAGGTTCTTCCTGACGGTAGAGGGACAGACTCCCAAGGTGTTCAATCCGTCCGGCCCGCCCGCCGTTGTCACCAAGGTAGGTGCGCTGGAGGACTGGATTGTCGCGAACCACTCCGGCGAGGTCCATACCTTTCACATGCACCGCATGCACTTCCTGTTTCTGGAGGTGAATGGCAAGAAACTCGCCAACCCGGAACTGCGGGATACGGTGACCGTACCCGCCTGGGAGGGCATCGGTCCCTACCCCACGGTGAAACTGCGCATGGATTTCCGCGACCCGCGGACCGCCGGCACATTCGTCTTCCACTGCCAAATTCTGCATCACGCGGAGGCGGGCATGATGGCCAAGATCCAGGTAAACCCGTAATGCGGCGGCCGCCGGCTCGAGAACGTCGGGCTTGCGATTATCCGCGTTACGGCAATAGTGGAGATGGCGGCATGGCCTGTCCGTAGCAAAATCCGATCCATTACGGAAAGCGACGTTACTAAGGATCACTTCGGTGCTCGCGGCTGGCGTTGGCTCGACGGGCCGTCGGTTCGGGGTGTTTTCCAGGGAATGGTGAATGCGATCGTCGTGATTCTAGCCCGCATTTCTCACAGACGTCCGTGGTCAGGGTGTGGCGCACGCACTCTTGCGTGCCGCGTCGGCACTCCTGCCGGCGCCCTCCCTCGACGGCCTGTCCACACGCTTGCGGGGGTGCCGGGAAGAGTCTCCTCACGGCACGCAGGGGCGCGGGCGCCACGTCATTTGGCCACACGTGAGAAATGCGGGCTAGTAGTTCACAT
>JBEKUO010000725.1:0-3660 GCA_049514955.1 Bryobacteraceae bacterium
ATGTCGACTCTTCCATGGTTTTGCCGGACATGCGATTTTGACATTACGGCCTGGGCGCGCATGGTAGAGGTGAGCGAACGCCGGGCTGGAATGACTCGCTAACCCGCCTGTTGAAAGAGGAATGACTATGAACCTATCGTTTGAAAGCAAAGTCGCACTCGTCACCGGCGCTGCCGGCGCCAGTGCTACGGTCGCCATGACGCACATCGCTATCCAGGAAGCGCTTAACGGCAAGGTGGTTGAGTGGATGAAAGAGGTCTCTGATGATCAGTTCGCAGTTTTGCCATCGTAAGCGCGAGCGCGATGAACCGCAGGCGTAAATTTTTTTGTACACTTTTTGTACCATGGGCCTGCTTTTGAGGCTTTTGACGACTTTGGCGACTTCGTAGAATCAGTAAGTTGCGGGACTTCAGAATCTTGTCAAGATCGTGGTTCGAATCCATGCCAGGGAGCCAACCTTTTGCTTCAGTGGTTTAGAAGACAAGTGGCGTGTTCATGTACTAATTCTGTACCGACGTCTAGGATCTCGCGCTCGTGAACCCTCCGAGCTCATTGACGCTGCTAGTCGGAGCACGCATCGACTATCGCGCGGATGTCACGGTTCTCGAAAACCAGGCCTCCGGCCTCCCGTGTTTCCCGGACGGCGACATCCACCATGGCGCGGGCCAAGTCGTCGGCCGGAATCGCCTGATTGGGGAACAGCACCCGAAACGCCGGGTAGATCACTCGCAACAGCCGGTAGCTGAAATTCGGTTCCTCGCGCGGCTCCGCGGGGTAGATATACGCGGGCCGAAATATGTAAACGCGGGGGAACCCGCCGCGAGTAGCGCTTTCTCGGCCTCTCCCTTGTAGAGTGCAAAGGCCAACCGACTTCGTCCCGTCGGGTCCGCGCCGCTCCCGCTCAAGAATGAGAATGCCGCGTCGGGACTGCTGGCGAGGAGAACGCGCGCGAACTCGATCGTATAGTCCACTGTTATCGTGCGGAGCTCGGCGTCCGGCGCCGCCCCCGTATACGCGCCCAGGCAGAAGACCGCTGCGTCCTGACCCGAAAGTGCTCCCGCGAGAGCGGAGCAGTCCGCAAAGTCTCGATGCAGACCTCTGCCAGCTTGGGGTGCGATATGCCAAGCTTCCCGCGGCCGATCGCCGTCATACAGCCAACGGCGGGGTGGTTGAGCGCATAGCGAAGGGCGTAGCCACCAGCCATTCCCGTCGCGCCTACGATTACAAGGCGTGGAGGGCCCGTCACCGGAGCGTTCATGACAGCGCGCGCCCCTCCATCCAGTCGACGTAGAGCTTGCGCTCCGCAAACAGCCACTCCCCGTCCGTCTTCACGAATGTGTCAAGGTAGTGGAGCGAGGCGAGCATCAAGCGTCGCTTTCCTCCGTCGACTGTGACGTGATGTGCCAGGCAGTAGGCTTCGCCGGTGACTCGGTCGGCCGTCAGCGTGAAGATTGTGTTCTATGACCTGATGTCCGGCCCTTCGGGTCCGGGCAGCATCCGGTTGTTCACGGCCAGCGCTTAAACGCTGCTGGAAGTAGCGGCCGGCCCCAAACACCTGGGAGCCGAAATCGGCATCACCAGTATCCTGCATACGTGGGACAAAACCCGCTCCCGCACCCGCATATTCACTTGTGCCATCCCCATGGGCGGGTTGTCGCCAGATCACACCCGTTGGGTGCACCCCAGGTATCCGTTCTTCTTACCCGTGAAGGTCCTCGCCCGCGTGTTCCGGGGGAAGTTCTGCGCCGGATTGAAGCGCCTCTATCGACGGAAACAATGGCGATGTGCAGGGCCGGCATCCACGCTAGCCGACCCGCAGCAGTTCCGCCAGTTCTTGCGCCGGTTGCACCGCCAGGACTGGGTCGTCTACGCGGCGGTCCAGCCCGACAAGAGCGATGCCAAACCTGCTTTTAGCGGTCCTATGCAGGTTTTGCGCTACTTGGGCCGCTACACGCATCGCATCGCCATTTCCAACCACCGGCTACTGGCGTTTGATGGGGAGCGCGTCACTTTTCGCTGGAAGGACTATGCGCACGACGGCAAACAACGCAAGATGACCCTGCTAGCCACCGAGTTCCTGCGCCGCTTCTTCCGCACGTGCTGCCCCGGGGCTTCGTCAGGATTCGCCACTTTGGATTCCTGTCCAATCGCTTTCGTGCCGTCCAGCTCCCCTTGCGTCGACAGCTATTGGCGATGAGCCCTTCATCGCACCCACCGCCGCAGCACCTGCCGACTGCCAGTTGGGATTGCCCGCGTTGTGGCGCGGCGATCGTGGTAGTCCGTAAAATTCACCGCCGCGGAAATCTCGTTGTGCGGTTACTTCGACTCGTCATAGCTCGGTGCATACCTTTGCTCCAGCGACGCGCTCACGGCACGCCAGCGGCGTGGTGTGTGCATTTGTAATCCATCACGTGGAGATCGAGAGAATCCCCAACACCGAAGCCGGGTCAATCTCTGGCGTTTCGGGCGGCGCGGCTGCCTGGCGCCTGGTCGCTCTCTCCTGGTGGAAGCCGTCCCATTCGGGTCCTTTTCAGGTCCATTACGAGCGGACGGCTTCTCCCTTCAAATGGACATTCACGCGCAGCGATCTGCAGGCTCTGCTGGCCAAACTCAACGCCAAACGCTTGGCCCCAGCGGCCTGACAATACGTCACCGTAATTCTGAATCAGGCGACTAAGCTAGTAGGAAGCTCTCATGCGTCGATGGTAACCAGCATCTTAATCCCGATCGCATCCAGAATATTCTGCAGCTTCGCGACCGCTACGGTCTGATAGTCGCTTTCCTCGAAACGGCTAATTACCTGCTTGCTGACGCCCAGCCGCCGCGCGAGTTCTGTCTGCGAGATACCCTTGGCAATTCGGATCCGGGTAATAAAAGGGGCTATCTGATCCAGCCGCTCTATGTTGGGTAGGGCCAATTCGCCCCGTTTCAAGGCGTCATATTCACGGATTTCATCTTCAAGCTGCCGGATCATGCTCTCGTAGCTTTGTGACACTGCGGCAGCGCGCCGGCCGGACATCTCCGCCTTCGCCTTCGAGATCCCTTCTCGAAAGCCCACGATCTGGGCCACGGTCCTGTCTCTCTGAGCGTCGCTCTTGATCATATGGTTCTAATCCCCGATCACCCGAATTATGCCTCGCGGCCGGCCGTCACGATCATGCCGAAAGAAGGACGGGAAGTCCTCATCTGGCCTCGCTTGCATGGCCGGATGGATATAGAATTCGACGCCATGTTCGGCCCACATTTTGTTTTTTTTGCTTCCTTAGGAGCGGCACGAACACCAGTTCAAATTCGATCCAATACGGATCAATGCGGTCATACACTTCGGGGTCGGGTTCCACCCAGTTCCCGTCGATGTCTCCGGGGTCCGGTTTCTCCGTGCAAAAGCTGCCGTCGATATACACCTTCCGAATTCCTGCCGTCCAAAACGCGTTCATGGCCGTTCGGAGGCCCTCCAGCAGCCAGCGCCAGGCGGGGCGTGAAACCCAGGCACGTCGCGATCTCCGGCAACGCCGCTGGATGGTCGCCGGGGGGGAGCGCCCCGGTTTCCGGGTCGAAGGCCGGAGTCAAACCAACCCCATCATGTCAGAGATATTCTGATTTGTCAACATATATGCTGTCGTCAACCATTTGGCCGAACAGACGTATCCGGTCAAAACA
>JBEKUO010000726.1:0-4923 GCA_049514955.1 Bryobacteraceae bacterium
CGGCCGGCATTTGCGCGTTGCTACGGCACGCGGCGGCCGTGCCCAGCAGCGCCACGGATGTATGCGTCAAAAATTGTCTGCGCGATTTCGACATGTGACCTCCGGCCTTCTCGTCCGTCTGGATCTGATAGCCTGATTTGAGACCCTATGCTCCCACAAAGACTCGCCGCCCGTCCTTTATACCACCAATCCGCAGCCATGCTCCTGTTCTTTCTGCTGGCTGCCGCCGTCTGCGGACAAACCAAGTTGTTGCGCTTTCCCGACATTCACGATAATCGCATCGTATTCACATACGGCGGCGATCTTTGGGTGGTGAGCGCCGCCGGTGGAACGGCTGCGCGCCTCACCTCGCATCCGGGCGTGGAGCTATTTGCCAAATTCTCGCCCGACGGGAAATGGATTGCGTTCACAGGGCAATACGACGGTGACGAGCAAGTCTACGTTATGCCGGCCGACGGCGGCGAGCCGAAACAGTTGACGTTTTATCCGGCGCGCGGCCCGCTCGCGCCGCGCTGGGGAACCGACAACCAGGTTTATGGCTGGAGCAACGACGGCCGCTACGTCATCTACCGTTCTTTGCGGGATGGCTGGACGCTGGCGCTGAGCCGGCTCTATCGGGTTTCGGTGGATGGTGGGCCCTCCGAACCATTGCCCATGCCGGTCTCCGGCGCCGGAGCATACTCGCCCGGCGGGAACCAGATCGTCTATTCTCCGCAAGCGCGCGACTTCCGCACCGAAAAGCGCTACAGCGGCGGCCAGGCCAATCAGCTTTACGTCTTCGATACGGAAACGCACGCGGCCAAACGGATCACGGAAGGGCTGCGCGCCAGCCGCGACCCTATGTGGATCGGCACGCAGATTTATTACGACTCGGATCGCGACGGTCACTTCAACCTATACGCGTACGACACCGCCGCCGGCAAAACCCGGCAGGTAACGAACTACTCGCAGTGGGATGTGAGATGGCCGAGCACCGACCGGCAGCGCCGTATTGTCTTTGAGCTGGACGGAGAACTGCATGTCCTCGATGTGGAAACTGGCAAGACCACCGATGTTGCGGTCCGCGTGCCGGATGACGGCGTAAATCGCAGGGCGAGTTACGTCTCGGCCGCGAATTTAATCGAGCAAGTTGAACTCAGCCCGAAAGGCGAGCGGGTCTTGTTCGCCGCGCGCGGAGACATTTTTTCCGCGCCGGTCGAGAAGGGTTACACGCGGAATCTCACGCATTCGCCCGGCGCTCATGACAAATGGCCGGCCTGGTCGCCGGACGGTAACCGGATAGCGTTTCTGTCGGATGCCAGCGGCGAGGAGGAGTTGTACATAGTGGCGCAGGATGGGTCGACGCCGCCGGAGAAAATCACCAGCGGCGGGCACGCGTTCCGGTATGAACCCAAATGGTCCGGGGATAACAATCACATCGCATTCAGCGACAAAGATGGCAGGCTCTGGGTGGTATCGCTGACAGACCGCAATCCGCAAGAGATTGCGGTCTCGACGGAGGGGCCCATTCGCGACTATGCCTGGTCTCCGGGCGGCGGTTATCTGGCTTTCAGCATGAACGATCGGCGCAATTTTTCGGCACTGTACATCTGGACCCTCAAAGAAAACAAACTGCGCCGCGTGACCAGCGGGATTTTCAATGAAGAGTCTCCGGCCTGGCATCCCGGCGGCGATTATCTGTACTTCATGGCCCGCCACGAGTTTCACCCGCAGATCTCTCAGATTGAGTTCGATTTCGCGACCAATCGTTCGCACGGCATCTTCGTTCTGGCTCTTCGGAAGGATGTGAAAAATCCATTTCCAGTGGAGAGCGATGAGGTCAACTCTAAGAGCGACTCCGAAAAAGATGGCGATAAAGATAAAGATGCCGACAAAGAGAAGCCCGAAAAATCCAAGAAGCCTGAGGAACCAAAGGACGGAGGTATCGATTTTGACGGCCTGGATCAACGTGTAACACGCGTTCCGCTGGACGCCAACAACTATTTCGGGCTGGCCGTGAAGAGCGATGCGCTGGTTTACGGAATTGCGCCGGACCCTTATTACGGCCGCCCTTCGGACACCAAACCCTCCCTGCGCATTTTCGCGTTCAAAGATCGCAAGGAAACCGTCCTGGTCGACGATGCCGGCGGGTTTGTGCTCTCTCGGGATGGATCGAAGGTTCTTGTACATCAGGAGCAGGCTTGGAATGTGTATGACGTTAAACCAGGCGGCGCGAAGCCGGACGGCGCCGGAAGCAAGAAAACTGTCTCCACTACCCAACTGATGCTGGAGAAAGACCCCGCCGCGGAATGGAAGCAGATCTTCAACGAGGTCTGGCGGCGCTACCGCGATTTCTTTTATGCGCCCAACATGCACGGCTACGACTGGGAAGCTTTGCGGCAACGCTACAGCGAGCTTCTGCCGTATGTCGCGCATCGCAGCGATCTCAACTACGTGATCGGCGAAATGATATCGGAGTTGACCGTACAACACGCCTATATCGATGGCGGAGACATCCAGATACCGCCGCGTCCGCATGCGGGCTTGCCTGGGGCGCGGTTTGAAGTGGACCCCAGCACACACCGGTATCGAATCGCGAAGATTTTCCTCGGCCAGAACGAAGAAGAAGTCTATCGTGCGCCTTTGACCGAAATAGGCGTGGACGCGAAAGTCGGCGACTATGTCCTGGCCATCAATGGCGAAGAGGTAACGACCGCTGTGGACATCTACAAACTCCTGCGGCACGCCGGCGATGCCCCCGTGATCATGCTGTTGAACACTACTCCTTCGATCACCGGCGCCCGCAAAGTCACATACAAGCCGCTGGCGGCCGAGACTGACCTGTTGTATTTGGACTGGGTGGAGGGAAACCGCCGCCGCGTCGACGAGCTCTCGCATGGGCGGATCGGTTACATGCACTTGCCGGATATGGGCGCGTCTGGCATTCGCGAGTTCATCAAGTGGTACTACCCACAGCTTCGCAAGGACGCGCTCCTGATCGACGACCGCGCCAACGGAGGCGGCAATATTTCACGCATGGTGATCCAGCGCTTGAGCCGCACACTGCTGGCTTTGACGTATCCGCGCACGATTGCCACGCCGCAAACTTATCCGGACAGCGTATTCATCGGGCCAAAGGCGGTGCTTCTGGATGGCAACTCCGCTTCTGACGGAGACATCTTTCCCTGGATGTTCAAAACCGCCAAGTTAGGACCTCTCATCGGTGTAAGGTCATGGGGTGGCGTAGTCGGGATTACGAGCCACGGACCGCTCATGGATGGCGGGGGAGTAAACGTGCCGGAATTCGCGTATGCCACCGCGCAAGGCGAGTGGGCGGTGGAGGGTCACGGAGTAGACCCTGACATCGTGGTCGAGAACGATCCGAAATCCGTAATCGACGGCCACGACGCACAACTGGAACGCGGTGTGGCGGAGTTGCTCAAGTCACTGGAACAATCCAGCCCGAAGCTACCCGAACACGCCCCGTATCCGGTCAAACTGAAATAAGGCTGTGACGCACGCTTCAGCGGAGCGAGCTGAAGCTCGCTCCCGCGCGCTCATCTGTGACCCCATTGTCGCTCAATAAGTTAGCGGCCTCATTCGACACCGGTTTGCGGTGCGGTAACTGCGCTTGCGCGAACAAATGCCAAAGCCTGGCGAACTTCACTCGCCTGCGGCAGGCGGGAGCGCCTGCGCCACGAGGCCAATCGCGCGGGTCATACCCCGGTTCAAACCGGCGTAGCCGGCGGCCCTCGCTAAAGCGTGCGCCACATGAAAGCTACCAGCGCTTGCGGCCGAAACCGCCGCCGCTGCTGGAACGTTCCGTCTTTGGACGGGCTTCATTGACGTTCAGCGTTCGGCCGTCAAAATCGGTGCCATTGAGGGCGGCGATCGCTTTTTCACCCTCGCCATCGTTGCTCATCTCGACGAACCCAAAGCCCCGGGGTTGTCCTGAGTCACGGTCGGTGCAGATGTTGACGCGTTGCACGCTTCCGTGCGTTTCAAACAGGGATCGGACGGCATCTTCGGTCGCCCCAAAGCTGAGGTTTCCGACGTAAATATTCTTCATGTGTTTAAGTTTTCCTTTACTGACTTGAAAGCGGCTAATTAGGAAGGTGGACCAGCGTAGCAGAAAGCGCTAGAGAAATCGGCCTCTAATTGGCGAACATCAAATCCAACGACAGTGTAACACACTTCGCTAGTTTGTGGCAAGTTTGCCGCGAAGTACGATAATCGACGACTTGGGAAGCTCGTAGAGCGTATCCCGGCCAGCGGACGTGACAGCCGACTTGGACGCCGGGCCATCGGGGGCCGCGTGACCGCTGAGCCTCCGGCGGCGTCCGGTATCCGTAGGAGGCGCCGCGCCGCCGGAAACGGGATCGGGATGCCACTGGTATTCAGCCGGCCCGAAGACCACCCGGTCCACAGTGCCTGCGAAGAATCGATCATGCCCGGCGGCCGCATCGGTGAACGTCATTTTCACGGAGTGATCGTGGTCCTGGTCCTTGTTGACCAGCATGACGGACCATTGCCCATCGGGCCGCTCGACGGCGTAAGCCGTCACCAGCGCGTTCCCGTCCTTGTCCTTCACGTCGCTCAAGACCTTGTAGAGTTTGTGTATGGCGTCGACCGGCTGTACCCATTCCTTGGTGATCACCTGCGTCGCCAGATACTGCGGAGGATAAGTTTTGACGCGGTTGTTTTCGTCTATCGGCAGGAAGCCGCCGCCCCCGCCTCTGCCTTCCGTTGCGATGTAGTGGAAGTAGTAGGTGCCGCCGGCGCCCACGGCCAGCATGGAACCCACATAATCGGCAAGCCAGAGGGCGCTCTTGACGGTGCCCGCGCCGCCGTCGTCGAGATCGTTACCTTCGGTCATGAAAAAAGGCACATTCGGCGGCAGGCCGTTGTCTTTCCAGGCTTGCACCACGCGATTCACGTAGGCAG
>JBEKUO010000727.1:0-3633 GCA_049514955.1 Bryobacteraceae bacterium
CCCCGGCGGCGTATGTAGGGTGTACAACTGCGAAGGCGAACCCGGAGGGTCAAGTACAGCACAATTGAAAATCAGCAAATCTGCATTCTTCGCCAATTGCACCAGATTCGGCAGCGCCGATACATCCATGTCTCCAGAGAAAACCACGGCCACGCTCCGGTAAGAAATCCGGTAAGCCACCGACGGACAGTCGCCGTGATG
The DNA here is from genome assembly GCA_049514955.1 of Bryobacteraceae bacterium. Classification (GTDB taxonomy): domain Bacteria; phylum Acidobacteriota; class Terriglobia; order Bryobacterales; family Bryobacteraceae; genus Bog-159. The sequence goes on from JBEKUO010000727.1 coordinate 202, forward strand.
CGTCGCAATTTCTTCGACCACCAAGCCATCCTCATCTACGATCTTAGTGCGCGCTGAGTCCAAGCTAATTGCCAGATCGCGAACTGCAAACGATTCGCGCGCGCCAAACGTCTTTTGATACGCAAACGCGCCGTCACTTCCCACCAGCAAATCCACAAATCGCGAGGTCTTGGGGAAGAGTCCCGCTCCGTCCGGGCCAAAAACCTGGTAGGAGATTGGTCCGTCACTGGTAAGCGCCCGTGCATTGAAGAAAGCCGCCAAGTCGCCGCTGTGATCGATATGCAGATGCGTCAACAAAACCGTATCTACTCCACCTAAATCCAGGTCCAATTCTCCAACCCGTAGGAACGCTCCCGGTCCGGCATCCACCAAAATCCGCGGCTTCCCTTCGAGAACCAGGATGTAACTCGAACCAGCCCTCCCGAACGCCCGTGGCCCGCCAGAACCAAGCACTACGACTTCCAACGGTGGCTTTGGGGGATTAGCGTGCAAGCACGCCGGGAACAAAGCAACAACAGCCAGCGCCAGCACTATTGGCATGTTCATGACTTTTCTCCAAAGCGATCGGGAGTCAGGAGGCGTTGCTACGCGAAGGTCGATCGGCATCATGACAATTGGCCTGCCAAATCATATCACGCTAGCGTCGCTGCGCGGGAGCGACAAGGTCTCCATCGGGAAGTCTTTGACGTTATCGGTAAGCAAGGTCGGCTCGTAGTGGATGGCGACGGCAGCGACGATGGCGTCTCCCAAATTCAGCGGCGTCTTTGCGGGCGAAGTTGCGTTTAAGCTCAGCCAGACGGGCGGCGCGCCTGTTGTTTAGGGCGTCAATGATAACGCTGGTCTCAAGCAGGAAGGCCACCATCTCAACGCGCGGCTCCCTTTCAAAAACGCCGATCATATTTGCGGGGCAGCTTTTTGACCACTTGGCGGCTCCCTGCCTGAGCGCGGCCGCCTGTCGATCTCCGCGACCAATTGCCGCGGATGAAGATGTGGGTTCGTTTGGCGTTCCTGTTCGCGATTCCACCGAAAGGCCGATTGACAATCGGCCTGCAGGTTAACAACCTGCCCTACTGCTTCGCCGGCTTGCCGGCGCTTTCCACCACGCTGCGCGCCAGGTAGTTCACCACCTTCGCCTCGTTGCGGGCCACCTCGTAATAGGCGTTCTTCAGCAACTGGTCCTTGCGGTTCAGCAAGGTCTCGCGAATGCTCTGCTGCACACGCGGATCGTTCAGCTCGCGCTGGCCGGCGGATTCCTTGGCGATCACCTTAAAGATGCGGTAGCCTTCCTGCGTGTGTATGATCGGCGAGATGGCGCCGGGCGCGAGCGACATCACCATCTTACGCAGCTCCACGTTGGCCTTCTCCAGGGCGGACTCCGGGATGAACCCCAGATCGCCGCCGTTGGGCGCGGAGTTGGGATCTTCCGAGTAGCTTTGCGCGATCATGGCGAAGTCTTCGCCGCGCCGCAGGCGTTCCTGGATGTCCTGGATCTTGCGGTTGGCCTCGCCTTCGCTCTGCGCCTTGCTGTTTTTCAGGTTGCGCACGTTGGCGTCGGGGTTGGGCGTCACCAGAATCTGCGCCATGTGCACGCGCGGCTCGGCCAGGTTGAAGCTGGCCTTGTTGGCATTGTAGAAACTGGTGACGTCGCTATCGGTGATGGTGATGTGGGAGGTGATGTCCTTATTGATGAGCTTCTGGATACTGAGCTGGCGGCGGATCTTGGTCTTCAGGTCGTCGAGCGTCATGCGGCTGCCGGCCAGTTGCTGTTCGAACTGCTCTTTGGTGTAGGGCGCCTTTAGCTCGGTCAGTTTCGTTTCCACGTCGGCGTCGCCGGCGAGCAGGCCCTGTTTTTCGGCGCGCTGCAACAGAATTTCGTCGTCGATCAGGCTGCGCAGCAGTTCGAGCTTCTGCGCCATGGTCTGCTCGGCGCTGGAGTCCTGCGCGGCATTGGCGAGCTGCGACTGCGAATAGGTTCTGTCCAACTCGGCATAACCGATCGCGCGGTTGTTCACCGTGGCGGCGACGTTGGCGGGCGGCGCTTTCTTGCAGGCCGGAGCCAGCAGCAGAAGAAGCACGGCCGCCGCGGCGCGCCAGGAGGATCGAAACATAACGATCCCTCATTGTATCCGGGTACAATGGCCTGCGGGAGAGAACCGCGGCTGGGTTGACAGGCGGAAGCGCCTGTCCCACCTAAAGTTGGCAGGCGGAAGCGCCTGCCCCACAGGAGAACCGCATGAGAGTCGGCATGATCGGCACGGGCGCCATATCGCGCATGCACGCCCAGGCCTACCGCAACATTGGTTACCAGTTGACCGTTTGCACGGACATCAATCCGGAAGCCGGGCGGCGCTTCGCGCGCGAGTACGGGGCCGAGTTCGTGGAGTCGTACGAACAGGTTTGCCGGCATGCCGATGTGGACTACGTGGATGTCTGCACATTTCCCGATTTCCGCATGCAGCCGCTGGAGATCTGCGCGCAAGCCGGGAAGCACATACAGGTGCAGAAGCCCATTTCGACCAACCTGGAAACCGCGCGGACGATGGTGGAAACGGCGCGCCAAGCGGGCATACAGCTTGGGGTCGTCAGCCAGCACCGGTTTGACGATTCCAGCCTGTTTCTACAACGCGCGCTTGCGGCCGGGCGGTTGGGCAAGCTGGTGCAGTGCGATTGTTACGTGAAGTGGTATCGCTCGCCGGAATATTACGCGCGGCCGATCAAAGGCAGTTGGACGACCGAAGGCGGCGGGGCGCTGATCAACCAGGCGATTCACCAGGTGGATATTTTGCGCTGGCTGGGCGGTCCGGTGGGCGAGCTGTACGCCGTCTGGCAGTTGGGCGCGCTGCACCGCATCGAATCCGAAGATGTAGTCAACGCGGTGGTGCGTTATGCTTCGGGCGCCACCGGCGTGATTCAGGCTGCCACGGCTTTTTGGCCCGGCTACACGGAGCGCGTCGAATTCCACGGCACGAAGGGCACGGCCATCCTCTCCGGAGACAAGCTCACCGCTTGGGATGTCCGGGACGACTCCGGCGAGGCGCCGCCGCTGGCGCAGAATGTGGCATCCGGTTCGTCCGATCCCATGGCCATATCGCTCGAGCCCTTCGAGCGCCAGTTCCTGGATTTCGGCGAAGCTATTCGCGCCGGCCGTCCGCCGCTGGTCTCCGGCGAGGACGGTTACCGGGCGCTGGAGATCGTGGACGCCGTCTACCGCTCCTGCCGCACGGGCGAAAAAGTGACGCTGGAGTGATTGCGCTCCTTGGGCAGTACTATGACAGTACCGATGTGACTGTCCTCCAGGGGCTGCCGCTCTTTATGATAGAAGGCCATGCCTCTGACCGTCTTGCAGACCCGCGGCATTCCGGGCGGCACCTGCGACCGCATCGTCGCCGCCGTGGAAGCCGCCGGAAAACGCACGCGTGGGCGGTTCGAGGC
>JBEKUO010000728.1:0-3609 GCA_049514955.1 Bryobacteraceae bacterium
CCGGCTGCGGGCGGTTGGCCCATCCAGTTGACGCAGTCGGATGACCGCCAGTCGGCAGCGACCTGGTCGCCTGACGGAAAATGGATTGTTTACGATCAAGACTACGCTGGGGGTGAGATCTACGACCTTTATGCTGTCCCGGCTTTGGGCGGACCACCCATCAACCTGACGAAGACTTCCGACATCTCGGAAACCAATCCGCACTGGTCGCCTGACGGCAAGACTCTGGCCATTTCCATAAAGCCTAAGACGTCGCCAAGCTTTGACGTTGCCTTGCTCGACTGGCACACCCACGAGGTCCGCAACCTGACCCGCGAGCAGTCCCGGAGCCGCAGGTGGGAGTTCGTGGCCTGGGGCCCGGATGGACGAAGCCTCTACGCCAACCGCGCCAATGCTGCGCATACGGATTCAGATATTTATCGGATTGACGTGGAGGGTGGCGCGCTCCAAAACCTGACACCTCACACGGGTGACATTCTCTATCGGGCGTCCTCTGTTTCCGCGGACGGGCGGACATTGGCGATCAGTTCGAATGAGAAATTCGGTTACTCGAACATCGCCTTGCTGGATGTCGCCGGCAAAAAGATCGCTTGGGTGACGGATCTGAAGTGGGATGCCGAACCGGGCGATTTTGCTCCGCGCGGCGGGCGATTCACCTATGTCGTCAACGAAGACGGCCGCACGACTACTTACATCGCGGAGCGGGACTCGACACAATCCGAGCCTCTGAGCTTCCCGGATGGACTGACAAGTCCGGCTGGACGGCCCACGGCTTTCTCACCGTCGGGCGACCGGCTGCTGGTTTCTCACCAAAGCTCCAACCGCCCAGGCGACCTTTGGGTCTATGATATTAAGTCCCGCCAAGCCAGGCAGCTCACCTTTTCCGCGCTCGCCGGACTCAACTCCGCGAAACTTCCTCCCGCGCAATTGGTCCACTACCGGACCTTCGACGGCAAGACCATCAGCGCGTTTCTTTGGACGCCGTTCAACCTGAAGCGCGACGGAGCTAATCCTGGCGTGGTGCTGCCGCACGGCGGACCTACCGGCCAGACGCTCGATTCCTTCAATCGCACGGCGCAGGCTCTCGCCTCGCGCGGCTACGTTTGCATCGCTCCGAATGTTCGCGGCTCGACGGGTTACGGGATGGAATTCCAGAAGGCTAATTACAAAGACCTGGGCGGCGGCGACCTGCAAGATGAAGTCTATGCGGCGAAGTTCCTGGTGGCTACCGGCTACGTCGATGAAAAGAAGATCGGGATCATCGGCGGATCTTATGGCGGATATATGGCCATGATGGCGATCGGCAAAACGCCAGACGTGTGGGCCGCCGCCGTGGAACTTTTTGGGATCACCGACTGGCTGACGGAACAGGAGCACGAGAGCCCCGAGCTGCAGCAGTACGATCAGTCACTACTAGGCGACCCGGTGAAGGACCGCAAAGTGTACGAGGACGCCTCACCTATCAAGTACTTTCAAAATGCCAAAGCGCCGCTGCTCGTGCTGCAGGGCGAAAACGATATTCGCGATCCCAAAGAGGAAGCCGACCAGGTCGTGAACACTTTGCGCAAGTACGGAAAGACTGTGGACGCGCACTACTATCCAGGCGAGGGGCACGGCTTTGCCAAGCGCGAGAACCAGGTGGATGCACTCGAGCGCTCTATCGCGTGGTTCGACAAGTACTTGAAAGATGCGCGATAGCCCCACACTGGTCATGGCACGCGATATAATGGTCCACATGTTCGTTCGGACCGTAATCGGAACGCTTGCGCTTGTTTGCTTCGGCTGCGCGATTCTGGGAGCCCAGACCTGTCAGCTTCCGCCGGTTCCCGGCCAAGGAACGCCGGATACCTCCTTCGATGCGTTGGTTACCCAAAACGGACCTGGTTGGACCGGAGGTGATGGTACTTACTCGGTTTTGCTTCCCGATGGAACCGATCTGTGGATGTGGTCGGACTCCTATATCGGCACCGTCAACCCGCAGACGCGCCTGCGCTCCGGCTGGCTGTTTACGGCGCATAACTCGCTGACTCACTCGACACCTGGTAGCAATGCGATCGCGACCTTGGGATATCCGCCTCAGACAACCTCGTATTTTACGCCTTCGAATCCGAATAACTGGTTTTGGCAGGGGGACGCAATGGTGTTCGAGACCGCACCGGGCGTCTACGAAGTCCAAATCGTGCTGCTGGAGTGGACCGGCTCGTTCGACTTTCAGGGAAACTCGGTGGCAACGCTTTCGTGGCCCGCTTTGACGATGGAATCGGTCGCTTCGGTGGCCCTTCCGGACCTGACCATCGAGTGGGGCTCCCAGCTTTTGCGGGCCGGGAAGTACTTGTACGTATACGGCATCCAGGATCCAGGAACGTGGCAGAAGTTGCCCTATGTGGCGCGCATGTCTTCTTATAGCGACCTTACCAATCCAGCGGCTTGGCAGTACTGGAATGCGACTTCGAAGAGCTGGGTTACGGGTCAATCGAACGCGACGCCAATGGCCGGCGTCCCCGCCATCACCAACGAGTACAGCGTGACTCAGCACACTACTGCCACCGGCGTCTTCTACATGATGGCGGGCATGGAGACGTGGTCGCCGCTTTATCCGGACTGGAAGAATGTGGTGACCTATTACTCATGCACGCCGGTGGGACCATGGTCCCACCGGACTATCGTCTATATTACTCCGGAGTCCGGCGCTCCTGGCTGCAGCACGGGTACGCTCTATGCTTATAACCCGAAGGACCATCCGGAGTTCGCCAACACCTCGGGTGTGCTGCTTTCCTATAACGTAAACGCAAGCGTTGGGCAGGACTTGGTCTGCGCCAATGACTACATTCCTCGCTTCATTCGAGTGCCGATTACCGGGTTGATCCACTAGCGCTTACTTACCGATTTTGATTCCCTGTGCCGCCACCTGCAATGCGACTTCAGTCGTTGGAGGGCCAGCCGCATTGTCGCCGTTCACCAGCCCAACGATCACGCTGCCGGGCGTATTGTAGAGGGTCCGCACCGGGAAGTAAGGACTGCAAGTATCATCCGCCTCATAGATCAACTCAAAGCCACTGGCTGGTCCGTCGACGGGCGCGTAGGTGCATGTAGCGGACGCCCGCCACTGCGGCGACTGACCCCACCCGGTGCTCGCTTTGGCCCTCGGGTTACCCACGCACTCAATTGGAACGGACCCGCTGTACGGATCCATCAGCGAGAACGCCATCTCATACACGCCGTTAGCGCTATTCAAGAAGGTCCAGGCGCTATAGTAATACGTGTAATCGCGACTGTCACTCGGATTGCTATTCGGTTGCACCAAAAAGGCCACAGCGCCGCCGCAAGCCTGAACATTCTCGGTCGGTGGCTGCGCCTCTACGAGATAGCAGCCATATATAGACCCCGCCGAGGGACAGTTCGTATTCCCACTGTAGTAGAAGATTATGTTGTTAGGATATTGCGTGCCTGCGTAGGAATAGCAGTCGGGCGGACTGCAGTTGACGTGCGCGAATCCGTATTCCAGATCGCCCGATACACACGGATTGCTAGCGAAGTACATCGCGCCTGTAGTGTTGGCCGGAGAAACCTGACCCGCGGGATTCAGCGACGCTAGGAACTGGATTCCGC
>JBEKUO010000729.1:0-3604 GCA_049514955.1 Bryobacteraceae bacterium
TACGAGTACAAAGACGCGGCGACTCTACTCGCCGACTTCTGGTCGGCGGCTGACGCGATCCTCGGCGAGAAAGGAATAGTGGCATGAAGACCCTCAAGATCGGAATCGCGTCGTACGAAGACATGAAGGCGCGAACGATGGCCATCGCGCGGGGCAAGCTCAAGCCGAAACCGGGAGATCCCAAGGTGTGGTTTACTTCGACCGAGAGTTTTGCGAAGGTTTTGTCGAACAAGAACCGCGCTTTGCTCGCGACGATCGCGGCGACACATCCGGTTTCACTACAGGAACTCGCGGAGCGTACCGGGCGCAAGGCATCCAATCTGTCCCGGACGTTGAAGACGATGGAGCATTATGGCTTCGTGCGGCTTCATCGTGGGGAGCGCGGACGGATTCGGCCGGAAGTGCCGTATCAATCGATTTCTCTCGATCTGCCCTTCAGTGCCTAGCTCGATGGGCGACGCGTCCAGCGCCGTGCGCACGACTTTCGTTTTGGCTGCGTCCGATCCTGGAAAATCCTGTACACTCTGAAACAGCAGGGCAACACAAATAGGAGGTCTATGCTACGCAGCCGTCTGGCGTTGTGGCTCGGCATTTTGATATTTCCGCCGCTAGGGCTGGTTCTGTTATGGATGCGCGGCGGCATGCGCGTTTGGACGCGGCTGGCCGGCACGCTGGGCATTGCCGTCGTGGCAATCGTCGAACTGTTTCTGGTCTACGGCCTGCGCGTCGAATGGACTGGCAACATGGATCCGTACAAGATCTCTTTCGACAGCCGGGCGCGGCGGGACGCGCGGCTGGAGGAGAGCCGTAAACAGCAGCACGCGGCGGCTGTCGAGGCGGTGGCACCGGCAACAGCGCCACCAGCCGCCGCACCAGCACCGGCGCCGATCGAGAAGGCTCCGGTGGTAGTAACGCCCGCGCGCGCCACCGCACCGATCCAGCCTGCTTACTGGACCGACTTCCGCGGTCCGAACCGCGCGGGCGTTTATGCGGAGACCGAGATCGATACGACGTGGCCGGCAACGGGCTTGCCGCGGCTTTGGAAGCAGCCGGTGGGCGGCGGATACGCCTCCTTCACGGTCGCCGAGGGCCGTGCGTATACCATCGAGCAGCGACGCAAACAGGAGGCGATCACGGCGTATGACATCGAAACCGGCCGCGAGTTGTGGGCTTTCACTTACCCCGCGCTCTTCGATGAAATTCTCGGCGGAGCGGGGCCGCGCGCCACGCCGGTCTACCACGACGGGTTGGTCTACTCGCTAGGTGCCAAAGGCGATTTGTATTGCGTCTCCGCCAAGACGGGTAAGCCGGTATGGTCGAAGAACATCCTCACGGACAACGCGGCGAAAAATCCCATGTGGGGCATGGCTGGTTCGCCGTTGATCGTCGATGAGAAAGTGATCGTGACTCCCGGCGGCGCTGAGGGCCGGAGCATCGTGGCATACGCGCGATTGACTGGCGAGCCGCTCTGGCACGCGCTGAACGACCCTGCGGGATATACTTCGCCGATCCTGGCCACGTTGGCCGGGCGCAGGCAAATCGTCTGGATCAGCGCGTCGCGCGCCGTGGGGCTCGCACCGGAGAACGGCGATCTGCTTTGGGAATACGCGTTCCCGGCCCAAATGGGCATGAACTGCTCGCAGCCGGTGGTGGTGGATGAGACGCACGTGCTGCTTTCCTCGGCGCCGGGCCCGGGCGCGGCCTTGCTGGAGATCGCGAAGGCGGGCGAGGCTTTCGCGGCGCACGCGGTCTGGCAGAACACGCGGCTGAAGAATAAGTTCAACTCATCGGTGCTGTATCAGGGCTACATCTACGGCATGGATGAGGCGATCCTGGCGTGTATGGACCCCAAGACCGGTGAGTTGAAGTGGAAGGGCGGGCGCTACGGTTATGGGCAACTGTTGCTCGCCGGCGGATACCTGGTGGTGTTGACTGAGCAGGGCGACGTGGTGCTGGTGCGCGCCACGCCGGAGGGCCACCAGGAGCTGGCGCGTTTCTCCGCCATCGAAGGCCGGACATGGAATATTCCGGCCATCGACAACGGTTTGCTACTGGTGCGGAATGCGACTGAGATGGCTTGTTTTCGGCTGGGCAGCGGGGTCGAGCGATAGGGCCGTGAACCCTACCGCAGGTCTCATTCTGAAGAAGGTGTGTCGTGCGAATGGCGTGGCGAGCGATTACGATGTTAGGCGGCGGCTGTTTCTTGCTGACGCTCTGCGCCTACGTCCAGCCGAATTTCCTTTGTCTCGTGACAGCATTTTTGGCTTTGCTCGGCTTGGCTGTGACCCTTGTTTTTGCTGTAATTCTGGGAGTTGGGACCTGGCGGCAATCATCTCGCCTGTGGATGATGCCGGCACTTACCTCCCTAGGACTCCTGTTGTCAATCCGGCTCGCTCCACCAATAGGGAGGTTAATAACTGATTGGCGATTCAGACGGAATGTGAGCGAGTATAACCGTGTCGTAGAGGAGGTCAGGAGCGGCGCAATCTCCTGTATCAGGCCATGCAACGACAGGTTCACTACGACTAATGCTGCCACGCTTCCAACCAATGTAGCAGCTCTCTTAGCTGCCCACTGCGACGAGGAGTCAATTGTTGTGGCTTTTCTAAGCAGGACATGAGTTCCCTTGCTCCATGTAGGTTACGTTTTTGAGCAATACAAGAAACAGGATTCCTGTATTACCGACGCCATGCGACCGGAGAAAAGATGGTACGTGCGCCATGTTGTAGGAAACTGGTATCGCTTCTCCGATCAGCCAGGCTTTTAGCGCGGCTGGTCGCGAGGTGAGGCGCCGGAGGGTGCTGGGCGCCGCCTGCAAGGCCAGAACCCAACACCCAAAAAGCCTAACCATGCGCCGGATGAGGCTTGCGGCCCATATCCCCCAACAGGCCCATCGACAACGTGCGGATTTCAGGCGGCGCGGACGTAGCCAGCCAGGCCAATGTGCGCACCGTAGTCCAAGGCGCGCCGGCATTGATGAAGTGCCGTTCCGGGTCGCCCAGGTGATTGGCTGCGGAGTTGAATTTGGCGTTGCGCACCAGATTGAAAATGTAGCGGGAGGCCTCTTTGGGATCGGTCGTGCCGGCCTCCACCTCGTCCATTTTGGCGACCGCCGCGTTGTAAAGTTCTCCGAAGCCCTTGTGCTGGCTGTAGAAGAGGCCCAAGGGTTCTTCGGCATCCGGCAGGATGGAATCGTCGTGAGTCTTCTTGTAGCGCCGGTAGGTGCTGGCCAACTTCAGATCGCCCAGGCCGACACCCAATGCCCACACCCGGAACCAGGCATTCCACAGGTCGAAGTCCCGCCACGCGGTGTAGGAGGCGCTAGCCGTTCGGTCGTTGTTCGTGCGGTTGATCTCGTGCACGCGCGCGACGTACTCGAAGCGCTCGGCCGTGAAATCGTCGTCCTTCAGGGCCTTCAGCAGGCGCGCGGCGAGCGCGTTGGTGACCTCCATCGAAGTAGCCAGGCCGCGCGAGAAAATGGCGTCCAGGAAGCCGCTACCGGTGCCGCCGGCCATGATGGCCCAGCGATCGCCGACGGTCTGCTTGAGGGAGATTTGCAGCCGGTCCGACGATATCCAATCGCGCACGGGTTTGGCATCTTTGA
>JBEKUO010000730.1:0-3601 GCA_049514955.1 Bryobacteraceae bacterium
AACCCGGTGCCGTATAGCAGCAGATACAGCGTGTCTCCCCCAAATACGATCGGGGATGCAACGAACTGTTTCGTGCCTTGATCATAGGTGGCAACATTCTCATAGGTCACGGTGCCGTCGGACTTCACGCGCTGAATCAACGCGGCGGCCACGCCTTGTCCGTTGCCATTGGCTGTGAAGATCGTGGGGGCTACGGAAGTCACTTCCAGTATCCCCTGAGCCACTGCCATCCCACTGTTCAACACCTTGGCTGTCACCAGGCCCGTCGCCGTGCCGGAGGGAATCTGATAATTGATCTGGCCGGGCGACACATACAGAAGCGGAGCGAACGACACATTCCCGGCAGCATCGGTCAACTGCACCTGAGTATTCTGGAGTTGAGTTGGCAGCGGAAGAGTGGCCTGCTCCGTCCCCGGCGCCAGCCCGCTGCCATAACCGGCGACCAGCGTGCCCGGAGCCACGTTATAGCCGTAGGATGCGGCGGCCGATGCCGTCCGGAACGAGCCTGGCGGCAGATGGGCCAGAAGCGTCGGCAACTGCTCCTGGTCGGTCGTGAAGTTGTTCGACGGCTGCACGGAAAGCAAGCTGCATGAGCAAGTTGGCACGGTTGCCCATAACTCCCCGGCCGCCCAATAGGTGCCTGGCATCTTCGCCTGATCGAGGATAGTCAGGAAATTGTCCAGTACGGCCAGCCAGCGTGTGTCATTGCTCGGAATTCCATACTCGCCCAGATAACATTGGACATTGTTGGTGGTGCACCAGTCCACGAAGAAGCTCACGCGCACGACGCCTACCTGGGCCAGATCCGGATTGGCCGCCAGCTCCTGATCGTAAGTCTCGGCATAAGTGCCGCTGCCATCGGAATCGAAATACTGGTGGGCTTCATAATAGTAGTTATTGGCGGGGTCGCTAATGAAGCTCGCGTTGCCGTTATAAAATGGCCAACCTTCAGCGCTGCTCCAGCCATCGCCGGGAACCATGATCAGCTTGTTGTCGCCGTTGGCGCGGATGGCGGAAACCACGGTCTGTGCGGTCGTGCTCCAGTTCGCCGTGCCCATGTCGTGCGGCTCGTTCATCAGGTCGTAAGCCACTACGGCGGGTTCATCCTTGAACACGTTGGACATCTGGACCCAGAAATCGGCCAGGTCGGCGGTGGTCACGTTGACGGGACTGCCGGGGCAGGGATTGTCGATGATGCATGGATTCGCGACTTGGTTTTCGGTGGGGGCATAGCGGGCCTGATTGTGGGGGACGATGCTGACGAAAGCGCCGACCGCCTTGGCGTATGCGACGTCGTTTTGCAGGTATCCCAGATTGGTGGGATCGAGCGGCCCGCCCAGCACGGGCTGCAGGCGCTCCCACTGCACTTGAAGGCGAATGAACCCTAAAGCTCTGGCGGCAAAATAGTCGAAAGTCGGCGCGGTGGGATAGCTGTACTCGGTGCCGTACTGTGCGCTGATCGGGTCGCCCCATTCCGCCTGGGAAACGTTGACGCCGCGTATGTACTGCCCGGCCGCTTCACCCGCAAGACTTAACAGCGCGGCTGCAAGCACAAGGACAGGTCGCATCATGGCTCACCTCTCGAAGACGCAGTATATCAATCGGCGGGAAGTCGGACCAGTATGGCAAGCGCTCAGCGCACTCCCGGTGACTGGGCCTTGATTTGCAGCCGCCCGAAGCGAAATCCGGCACGAAGTTGACCGGAGATCATGAAACATAGTCAGCGGATGCGGCTAGCCCCGCTCGACCGCGCGGTGCCAACGGTCGCAGCGATCCGGCTTCATGCCCGCCAGCGGCAGGTCACGGCGATTTCGAGGTTCTCCGGTTCGATCCGCAGTATCATGCGTGAAATCCTACACGACCGTGTAACAGGCTCCTTGAGGCCCATTCGCGCAATAGTAAAGCCATTAGTTTCAAAGAAGTACAGGTCGTTACAGATCCCGAGTTCTGTTAGCAACGTAAGTTTACATTTTGAACATTGTTTCGCCACCACCCGGCAGAATGTGTATAATTCCTCCATATGGGGGAGGTTGTGCAGAGTGGAGATCGACCCGCAAGCGTCGACTCCGAACGCGCGGAGCTTGGGGTTGTTCTTGCATCCCAGACTTTCGCGCGTTCACAGCGGCTGGTGAAGCTGCTTGAGTACATCTCGGAAAAGTATTTTCAGGGTCAAGCCAATCAGGTTGGCGAATACAGCATTGCGACAGAAGTCTTGGGGCGCCCCGCTAGTTTCGACTCTGCGGAAGACGCCATCGCCAGGGTGGAAATCCATCGTCTGCGAAAAAAACTGCGGGACTACTATGCCACGGAGGGGGCGCATCGGCCGCTGAAGATCGTCATCCCGTCGGGCATGTATACGCCGATGTTCCTTCATGAAGGGAACTCCACGGTGTCGGCGCCCGTGAATGGAGAAGAGCATGGCGAGACTGGAGGAGCGGGACACGTGCCAGTTCCGGAGCCATACCCGGACGCTCCCGCACAGCCGCCTCCCGAGCCCGCCGCTCCCACGGCATGGAACAGGTTGCTGCTATACGCCGCTGTCGCCGTGATAGTGGCGACGACCGTGGCGGTATACGTAATTCTGCGAACCAGAACCATTTCTGGGCCAGGGATAACGCCGACTCACCTTCCCCAGCCACCCGCCGTCCTTCCAGCCGATAATGCCATCCGCATCATCGCCGGGTACGACCGAAATTACATCGACCATTACGGGCACGCTTGGCAAGCAGACCGTTTCTTTGAAGGCGGTGGCAGGTCGGGAGCGCCGTACCGGCAGTTTGTCGCGCGCACGTCCGATCCGCTCCTCTATCAAAGTGGACGCCTGGGGGTGGCTGGTTACAACATCCCCCTGAAGCCCGGTAATTACGAGCTGAAGCTGCATTTCGTCGAATCGGTTTACGGCCCCGGCCTGGAGACGGGTGGCGGTGAGAATAGCCGGGTATTCGACATCCTGGCGAATGGCAAGCTGCTGGTGGATGGCTTTGACATCGTGTCGGACGCCGGGGGACCGCAGATTGCCGACGTCCGGGTGTTCAAGGATATGCAACCTGCCCCAGACGGTTTTCTGCGAGTCACTTTCCACGCCAGGCGCGAGCAGCCGATCATCGATGCCCTCGAGGTGGAGCCGGCGCCGCTGCACAAGATCAACCCGATCCGGGTCGTCACGCAACCCAATTCGGTCACCGATTCGCAGGGACAAGTCTGGGCGCCAGACAACTATTATATGGGGGGCATGATCTCCAACCACTGGAGATCGGTTTCCGGCACTCCGGATGCGGACTTGTTCGGCCACGAGCGATACGGCCACTTTTCGTATGCCATCCCGGTGGCGGCTGGCAGCTACACAGTGAACCTGTATTTCGCGGAGACGTACTGGGGTCCGGAAAACGAGGGAGTCAACGGAGTTGGCCAGCGGGTCTTCGATGTCTACTGCAATGGAGCGGCGCTGCTACGGAATTTTGACATTTTCAAGGAAGCTGGCGCCAACCGGGCATTGATCAAGAAGTTCCACGGGTTACGGCCTAACGGTCAGGGGAAATTGAAACTGGAATTCGTTCCAGTGGCGAATTACGGATCCGTGTTCGCCATTGAGGTCCTGGAC
>JBEKUO010000731.1:0-3601 GCA_049514955.1 Bryobacteraceae bacterium
CGGCTGCTTCGGACAGCGGTACTGCTGCATCGCATTGTAAACGGCAAATAGAGATATTGGCTGCAAGTTAGCAGGCCCAGGAAATACTCGGCATATTGGAGTTCTCAAACACTGCTCTTGAGCTTCATCAGCGGCAATCACAGCTTAATTCCCAATGATCCCTGAACGGTTACCTGCTGGACACCAACGTCGTTCTGCTGGCGCTGGTGGGGCAGGCGCTTTCGCCTGCCAACCGTCGAGCTTCAGTTCGCAGGTAGCTCGTATGGGAAGTGATCCTCGAATCCTCGAAGGGCAAGCTCGATGTGGGCAACGCGGCTGCCTGGTGGGAGACCGCACTCAGCGATCTCGCCGCGACCGCTATGCCCTTGCGGCCGGTTCACGTCGCCGAAATCCGCGGCCTACCGCCATCCATAACGACCCTTTCGACGGGGCGCTGATTGCGCAAGCCACCGCGGAAGGTCTTGTTTTGGTAACCACCAACGAGACGATGGCGCGGTATGCATCAAATCGCATGCGAGTAGTCCGATGATCCGATATTGGCTCAGTACACGTTCCCACCCAGCCCGGCGCGGTGCGGCCTGACGATATAATCACAATAGAGGCCACGTTCGCCTGATTGCATGCAGGATCTGCTGGAAGCCGTTGAGTTTCGGAACCCCGCCCGCGCGCGTGAAGACATTGCGCGGCTGGGCAGCGGCATTCCGGAACGGATCGCCGCGCGGATTCAGTTGCTTTTGGCCTCCGTGCCGGATCCCGACGAGGCGCTGCACTTCTTGGAGCGCTTGCGCCACGATGCTCCGGCGGCCTTCAACCGCATGAGCAGCTCGCCCGCCACGTTGCGCTACCTGATCACCACATTTTCGTACAGCAGTTTTTTGTCAGAGGCCGTGCTGCGGCGTCCCGAGTGGCTCCTGCAGGTGGCCAACGCGGGCGACCTGCACCACGTGCTGTCGGCCGAGGAATTCGCGGATCGGCTTCTGCAATTTAAGGCCGCGGAAGCACCGCATCTGGCCACTGCGGTAATGCTGGCGCGCTTCCGGCGGCTGCAGTTGGCGCGGATCATGCTGCGCGACGTGCTCGGTCTGGCCGCGCTGCCGGATGTCACCGGCGAAATCTCCAACCTGGCGGATGCCATCCTGGATTTCGCGTATCGCGAGATCCGCGAGCAACTGGTCGCGCGTCACGGCGAGCCCTCGTTTGTGGGAGCCGACGGCCAGCGGCGCGCCTGCGGCTTCGCGGTGATCGCGCTCGGCAAGCTGGGCGGTCAGGAGCTGAACTACAGCTCCGATATCGACCTGATGTTCGTGTATTCCGCCAATGGCGAGACCGCCGGACCCGTCTCCATCACCAACAAGGAGTTCTTCAAGAAGGTCGCCAATCAATACACCGAGCTGCTATCGACCTACACGACGGACGGCCTCTGCTACCGCGTGGACCTGCGTTTACGGCCCGACGGACGCCTGGGAGAAATCTGCATCTCGCTCGACGGCGCCCGCCGCTATTATCAGGAACGCGCGCGCGATTGGGAAAAGCAGATGCTCATCAAGGCGCGCCCGTGTGCCGGGGATCGCCCCCTGGGCCGCGAGCTGCTGGAGTTCGTGGAGCCGCTGATCTACGCGAGCTCGCTCGATTTCCGCGCGGTCGAGGCGGTTTCCGAAGCGCGCGAACGCATCAGCGAGAAGCTGGCCGGCAAGCGCGCGCACGCCGGGGTGGACGTCAAGCTGGCGCCGGGCGGCATCCGCGACATCGAGTTTCTGGTGCAGTGCCTGCAGCGCCTGCATGGCGGCCGTGAAGTTTGGGTGAGGCATGGCGGCACGTTGTTTGCGCTCTCCCGCGTGCACGACAAAAATCTGCTGACCGCCAGCGAATACTCGCGGCTGGCTTCCGCGTATCAATTCCTGCGCCACCTGGAGCACCGCCTGCAATTCTACGACGACCGGCAGACCCACACGCTGCCCACCAGCGCGGAGGAACTGGAGGTGCTGGCGCGCAAGATGCCCGCGGAATCGGGAGAGCCGCTCACCGCGGAATCGCTCGAAGTGCGGCTGGAAGAACACTTGAACAACGTGCGGGAGCTGTACGCCCGTGTGATTCGGGCACAGAAGCCCATGTACGATATGCCGCTCGACGGTAACGGTGCCCGCCTGGGGCCGCCGCTGGAGGAGGGGTTGCCCCCGTCCGCGCCGAGCAATCTTACCCGCGGCCTGGACGAGTGCGCGCCGCATCTGGCGGCCACGCTGGCGCCTCTGAAATTACACCGCGGCAGGGAACGCTTCGAACATTTTCTGGAGAAGGTGTCCGCGCAACCGGAATGGCTGCAACGCCTGGATGCCGATGCCGCGCTGGCGGAGCGCGTGGTGGATATCTTCGCACATAGCCCGTATTTCGGCGACCAACTTCTGCGGCATCCGCAGATGCTGGCGGAGCTGGATCCCGACGCCGCTCCGCCGTACGACCCGATCACGGATAGCGCGTCGCTGCGCAGCTACTTCCGCCGCCGCATGTTTCGCATCCAGAGCGACAGCCTGTTGGGTCCGGCCCCCATCTTCGAAACGCTGGAGCGCACCTCGGAACTGGCCGACGACGTCATTGCAGCGGCCTACCGCATCGCTTTGCGGGAGGCCCCGCGGCCGGTGAATCCGGACTATGCGCCGGCGCAGCAGATGATGGCGATCGCGCTGGGCCGGCTCGGCATGCGCGAGTTCGACCTGGCCTCCGATGCCGACCTGATCTTCGTCATCCCCGACGAGGATGCCGCCGAGCAGGTGTTCTGGACGGCCGTCGCCGAACACATGATCAACACTATCAGCGCGTACACGGGCGATGGCATCATGTTCACCGTGGATACGCGCCTGCGCCCCAACGGCCGCGAGGGCGCGCTGGTGCAGACGGCCGGGAGCTATTGGGATTACTTTGCCCGGCACGCGGAAGCTTGGGAAGGGATTGCCTACATGAAGTGCCGCGCGGTAGCTGGAAACCTGGAGCGCGCAACCGAATTCCTGCACAAGCTGCAGGACGTGGACTGGCGGCGCTATGGGCAAAGCGGCCGCTCGCGCAAGGAGCTGGCGCAAATGCGCGCCCGCCTCGAAAAAGAACAGAGCGCGCGGAATCCGCTGAAGGCCGCGCTCGGCGGATTCTACGACATCGACTTCGCCTTGATGTACCTGCGGCTGAGAGGGGCCGGCATTTTCTATAAGGTGCTGAACACTCCGGCGCGCATCGATGTAATCGAGCAAATGGGCCACCTGGAGCGCGAGGACGCGGACTTTCTGCGCGACGCGGCCGTGTTCTACCGGGCGATCGATCACGGCTTGCGCATGGCGAGCGGCTACGCAGGAGGGCACCTACCGACTTCGCCGTCCCAGTCTGAGATGCTCGCGGAACTGGTGCGCCGCTGGACTCCCGCGCACCTGCACGATAAGCGACTGGATCTGAAGCTGGACGAGATCCGCCAAAAGACGCGCGAATTTTTCAACCGCGTCTTCGGATGCTGAAAGTGTCGCGCAGGCTCTCCGCCTGCCGTTTCTACATTTGTGGGGCAGGCGCTTTCGCCTGCCAACCGTGGGCTTCAGGCTCGCTAAAGCCTGCGCCACATGACTAA
>JBEKUO010000732.1:0-3599 GCA_049514955.1 Bryobacteraceae bacterium
CTGTGTACATGACGGGCTTCGCGCCTGTTGGGCCGGATCCACCACTGTCGGTCCGTTCGGCCCGTGGCTGGGCACGGCTGTTCCGAAGGTCCCGCCAAGTGCATAGTGGCTCAATAGTCCCGCGTGGAATATCTTATGACAAACAAGTTACAACGTAGGCGCAATCGTAGATCGAGGTTTGTCACTGCCGCGCTTGTTTGGGGGCTGGCGCTGGTACTCATGATGTTAGCGACTCCGCCAGCCACGGCGCAGACTTTCAAAGTACTCTATGCATTTACCGGCGGCGCCGGCGGCGGAGGCCCATGGGGCACTCCGCTGTTCAACGGGGGCTTTATCTACGGCACGACCTTCCATGGAGGCAGCCTTTTGTCAAACCAAGCCGGTACAGTCTTTGAGTTCGTCCCGATCGTGCCCCTTGAGGAAACCCTGTACGATTTCGCGGGCCAGCCGAATGACGGGGCGGCCCCTATGAGCGGCTTGATCACGGATGGTTTTGGCGACTTCTTTGGAACCACCACTCAAGGCGGATTTAGTCTGCGCGGAACCATATACGAGATTAGTGGCGGCTCCGAATTCGTGCTGTATAACTTCACAGGGCCCGACGGCGAAACCCCGGAAGGCAACCTCATCATCGATCCGTCTGGCGACCTCTACGGCACCACAAGCAATGGCGGAGTGAACGACTCCGGCAGCGTGTTTGCTTTTGGTGCGGGCGGCACCTTGGTCCAGCTCTATAGCTTCGGCAATAATGGGAATGACGGCATAGGTCCGGCATCCAGCCTGGTGCTGCAAAAGGGCGTCCTGTACGGTGTGACCACGGCCGGCGGCGAGCACGGTTGGGGCACGATCTTCTCCGTCAACATCAAGGAAAAAACGGAGAGTGTGCTGTACAGCTTTCGTGGCAGAAAGGATGGTGCAACTCCCGTAGGCGGGCTGGCATCGGACGGGAAGGGCAACCTCTACGGGACGACCTCGGCGGGGGGCAGCGGCAACGGCACCGCCGGCAATGGAGTCGTGTTCATGCTGAATGTCAAGAGCCTGCAGTACACCGTGGTTCACACCTTCACGGGACTCGATGGTTCGCAGCCGCTGGCAGGATTGATTTCGGGACAGGGCAACTTCTACGGCACCACCTACGCCGGCGGCGCCAAGGGCTATGGCACCGTGTTCCAACTCAATTCCGCGGGAGCGCTGGCCACCCTTTACAGCTTCACCAACGGAACAGACGGAGCGTACCCGTATGCGGGTGTGACACTGGACTCCTCGGGCAACCTATATGGCGCGGCTACCCGCGGCGGCCAGTACGGCTGGGGGACGCTGTTCGAAATCATCCCATAGGCACGCTTAGTGAGGATCTCGGCACGTATCTGATTGGGCGGGACATGTCTCCCGCAGAGGTTCGGCCAGATGTTAGTCGGCCTCGTGACGACCATAGCGATTGATCTTCGCCGCATCTCGGGCCGGGAGCGGTGCGCGTACCTGATGGCACCCAACGAGCCAAAGAAGGGGCAGCGCATGAAGTTCCGATTTTCTGAAGTAGTTCAATAGGACAGCAAAGGGCAAGAGCGCAAGCTCCTGCCCTTCAAAACTGACGGCTGGGACAACTCACCAGGCGAACGCGTGATATTGCCCGTCCAGGGCCAGACCGACGCCGACGATCGTCCCATCCGGCGCGATGGCGTTGGCCGAATTCAGCTCGATAAACGGCGAGCCGCTGGGGAGCAGGCTGTTCAGATCGACCATTCCGCCGCCTTGGGTCCAGACAAACGCATGCACATCTGTGTCGCCAGTGATATTGGATGAGCCCACCACCACGCCGCTGTCGTTGACGCCGTTGGCTTGCGCGTAGGAGCCGCCCAGAGTTCCGATGTCCTGCAGGCCGGCGCCCTTGAGGCTGACGAAGGCATCCGTTTGGGCGTCGCCTTCCAGAGTGCTGAAGCCTACTATCGTGTAGCTGGCGTTAATAGCATTAGCCTGCGCGTAAGACCCGCCTAGAGTCCTCAGGTCGACGATCGGGTGACTATACTCCCCATTCCAGGCGACCGCATGAGTGGTGCCGTCGGGGGAGTCGGAGCTTCCCACGGCTACGCCCGTGGCGGTGACGCCATACGCATAGCTATTGTAGCCTTCCGCGCCAAAATCGCCGGCGAGCGTATTCAGGTTGACTAGGCCCAGTGCCTTAGTCCAGTAAAACCCGACATAAGCCACATCGCCGGCGATGGTGGATGCGCCTACTACTGCGCCATTTTGCGTGGCGTTCCCCGATGCCAACGTGCCGCCATTGGTGCCCAAATCCACCATTCCAGTGCGCGACGACGTGAAATAGAAGGCGTGCGAAGCGATGTCGCCCTCAGAGTCTATAATCTGATCGGAAGTTCCGGTGATGGCCCCGTGAGCGCCGATGCCGTTGGCAACGCTGTTGCCGTACACGCCAATCAAAGACCCCATGTCTTCCGGATATCCCGCTGAATTGGTATAGAACGCGTGCTGGTAGGCGTCGGTAAAGACGTTCCCCCCGCCGACGACTTGGTCGTTGGCGCTGCCGACTCCGTTAGCGCCGCTGGCGCTGCCTCCGAGCGTGCCCAAGTCCACCGGTGCCGCCGCCTTCTGCGCCACCGCGAGTGGAGCCAGCGCCAACAACGCGGAAATGGCTAAGACCGACATGCTAGATTTCATCGATTTGTGTTCTCCTTCTCTGGTGATCGTAAGTAGTCACCCGCAACATACTACTATGAGTTCAGTGAAACGAACAATAGAAATTGTATGAATTTCATGTTACGCGCACTTAGATCCTCGCCATAAGCGATTTCCCGATGCTGTGCCGCCGGGCAACTCCAGGACTCCTATAACCGAAAATAGACATCGAATATTGATCCACTATTCATCAAAATGTCATCCGCCACCGACTATACTCCTCGGTGGCCGCGTGAAGGCTGAAAGTAACAGTGCGTGCCACTGAACACAAGCCTTGCTGCGCTCTTGTGGCGGCTAGTTTGAGATCCCGGGTTGGACGGCATGATTCCGGACTATATCGTGGCGCCGGATGCCGTTCGGAACAATGGCAATTAACTCTTTGGATGAGAAAAGGAGATCACGAATGACACAATCGAAATTTCTGTCCGCGGTCCTGTTCGCCGCCGCGGTGGTAATCGCGACGCCTGCCGCGAATGGGGCTGCCGTCGTCAAAGTGCTGGGCGCCGGCTCTTCGGCCATGTGGCAGACGGCAGCCATCGGAGCGTTCAACCAACTGGCCGGTAGCGGAGCCCAACACTACACGGTTAAGGGAACTTGCACGACTAACCCTAACTGCGCCCAGATCCACGATTCGCGCAGCGCCTCGATTTTACCGGAGGGCGGGAACTTGTGGGTCGTGTGGAACGCCGCCCAAACCTCGGTCTGGGCCTATATCTCGGTGGACTCGGTGGTGGGCAATCGCGCGTTCTTTGCCGTGCCGAAAACCACACTCCAGGTGGACCCCGAAACAGAAGCGGGCGTGCCTTCGAGCCAGACAAACCTGATCAGCTCTAACCTATGGGGCGCCGACGCCGCCGTTCTGCCGATCGCCATCTATACCGCACTGAACAACGCCACTATCACCA
>JBEKUO010000733.1:0-3596 GCA_049514955.1 Bryobacteraceae bacterium
CGCCGCCGACCTCCTTGATATTCTCGATTTCAACGTAGCCATCGCCGAAGCCCAGAAATTC
The DNA here is from genome assembly GCA_049514955.1 of Bryobacteraceae bacterium. Classification (GTDB taxonomy): domain Bacteria; phylum Acidobacteriota; class Terriglobia; order Bryobacterales; family Bryobacteraceae; genus Bog-159. The sequence continues at coordinate 62 of JBEKUO010000733.1, forward strand.
CGTTCCATGGAACTCCGAATCCGCGATCAGCCGCTGGATCAGAATCTTCTTCGAGAAGCTCTTGTAATCGTCCAGCGCGCCATACACGCGGCCGTCGAAGTAGCGCGCCATATCCAGCAATTCGGCTTCTTCGCGCATGTACTGCTGGTCCGTGCCGCTGGCTAGATAGAGGCGCAGGCCGCGCTCCTTCAGCGCTTCCACCAGCGCGCGCGCCCCCGGCACCAGGTACTTTTCCGGCGAAGCCTCCCCGCGGCGCAGCTCTTCCAGGCGGTGGCGGATACGCGCGTGCAACAGATCGAGATACATCTTTTTGTATTCAAGCGCATCGAGCGGCGTGCCGCCGCGCTTGGCGATCTCCTCGGCGAAGGCGATCATCTGGTACATGGTCTGCTTGCCGGTGAGCCGCCAGACGAACTCCTCGACTACCGCGCGCAACTCGGCTTCCGATTCCCCGGTCTTCAGATCCAGCAGGATCTCGACCATCATGGGGACCATCACCTCCATCCAGCCGGAGCGGATCACCGAGATGGTGCCATCGAAATCAAAGAGACAAACCCGGGCGTTTTTGGCGGAAACGCCCGGGCGAAGCTGTTCGATCATTTTTAACTATTGTGACATGCCGGGCATTGCGTGGGCATCCAACGGAGCAGTTGGCGGAAACATCACCCTCGATTGCCTGTAGGATAGAACCTGCAAGCCGCGCCATTTTTCCGGCAGATTGCGCAATGGAACCGCGAGGGTGGGCGGTTTTGCCTGGCGGTTGCCGCCTCCCATTCTAATTCGGGTTACCCTGCACGGATCCCTTCTGTCATGGGAAGGGAGAGTGCCCAACTGTTCCGCCACAACGTGCTGTTGTGCACGAATCTGGAATGATTCGCTCGCTGCGTCCGAGTCTTCTCGTATACTGCGGTGTTTGCAGTATCTACAGGGGTGTTAGGAATGCATCGTCAATTCCTGCCAATCGGTCTGTTCGTGTCCCTCTGTGTCCCCGCGTTTGCCACCGTTCAGATTGTCTCCATGTTGCCGTCGCTTGTTCCCCCCCGGTCCATCGGCTCGTCGATCGTCTGGACCGTAAGTGCGACGGACACCAGCCCTGGTCCCCTGACTTTCCAGTTCAACGTAGCGCACTCTGATGGATCCCTGACTCTGGCAAAGGACTTCAACGTAGGTACGCTGGCTGCGGGTGTCTGGACTTCCCTTCCTTTCGTGTGGGTGCCCACGTCGGTTGAAGGTACTTACCGGATCCAGGTGGTCGTCAAGGACTTCGCAACCGGCGAAACAGCCTCGCAGACCGTTCAGTACCAGGTAAATCCGCTGGTAACCGGCAATGCGCCGGTGGTAGTCCCGACGGCGAACCCGCTGGTCGCATTATTCAGCGCGCCTTCTTGTGCCTCGGGAAGCAGCATGCGGGTCGTCTTTCAAATTGCCGACAAGAAAACGCCCGCAAGCGCCACGACTATGGTAAGCTGCCATCCTCCCTACACCATGACTTTTGAAATAGCCGGCATGTACCCCAATTCTATTTACGAGATGTCGGCTGAAACGGCTACCGGCAGCCAGTTAGTCAACGGGCCGGTTACTACGTTCACCACGGGTGCTCTTCCTGCGGATATCAGTTTCCCTGAGTTCGGGCCCACCATTCAGATCGGGCCGCAAACCGACACCAGTGACCCCATAATCCTCCACAATCTTTTTACGTTTGGCGAGGAAACTACTTACCCTGACGTGGCGACAGACTTAGTCGGCAGAATCCTCTGGTATTACTATCCTAATGATACGACTCACATCAATGTCCTGACGCGTCCTTTGCAGAACGGTGGATTCCTCTCGATCGAGGACGACCCGGCCTGGAATCCGGCGGCGACCAAGGAGCAGCTCCTGCGGCGGATCGATTTGGCCGGCAATGTCGTGCGGGAGACCAACACTGGCGCGATTCAACAGCAATTGCTTGCATTAGGCGCGGCCAACGGTGGTCCGTGCAACGTTTTTCCCAGCCCGCCGCCGGTTGGCTCGGCCTGCCTGGGGGGTTTTCACCATGACGCCATCCAAACGCTGCCCAACGGGTACACGGCCGTCCTGGCCGATATCGAAAAGATATTTCCCGCTGGGATCCAGGGCGACACCAGCGGTCTTCCGGTTGACGTCATCGGCGATATGATCGTCATCTTGGACGACAATTGGCAAGTGGTGTGGTATTTTGATTCCTTCCAGCACGCCGGCGGCGGAAATCAATTGTTCCTCGACCGGCCAGCAGTGCTCGGAGAAACATGCGTCGCCGACCAGAAGGGTTGCCCGCCGATCTTCCTCCTGGGCCCTGGCATCGCCCCCTTGGCGCACGACTGGCTGCACGGCAACAGCCTGTATTACTGGCCTCAGGATCACGATATCGTGTTCTCGATGCGAAACCAGGACTGGGTCGTCAAGATCGACTACAACGACGGCGCCGGCACCAGAGACATTCTCTGGCGCATGGGGGTCGATGGCGACTTCATGTTCAAGAACCCGGATACCGATCCCTGGCCCTGGTTCTCGCACCAACACGACGCCGGCATGGAGAACGCAGGCCAGGGGCCTCTGACGATATTCGATAACGGCAACACGCGAGTCTCTCCGCCGCCGCTTGGCTTGGGCAGCGGCAACAGCCGCGGCATGGCTCTTACCGTCGATGAACAGACGATGCAGGTCACGCCCGTACTGAGCGTCGATCTGGGAGTCTATTCCCAGGCCATGGGAAGCGCCCAATTGCTTTCCGATGGCGACTATTTCTTTCTGCCCGCGCTCGTGCTTTTATCGAGCAGCCACGTCGCCTCCTTCTCCATCGAAATCTATCCCACTTCCGGCACCATCACCGGCACCCAGGTCCTGAATCTGGAGGGTCCGGAGCAATATCGCGCCTGGCAGATGCTCAGCCTGTACGGCGTCCCCATTACATAGCCGGCCCCTTCCTTGATCTTCTCCGCCGCCCTACGCCCACGAGCCCGTCAAGGACGCGACCGGCCGGAAAGGGGCGGTTCATCCCTTTCCGGCTTGTAAGGGACGGCCCGCAGCGGAGAGCCATCCTTGAGCAGGACTCTAGCCACCGTGTCAGCGCCTATCCACGAACGCCCCAAGCTGCAGGCGAAGCACTGTTCTTGCACCCCGTCGAGTTAACCGTGAATGCACGCATGTAATCATGCTGACATGATTGCTTACAAAAGGGAGGTGGCGAATCGGATCTTGAAAATCATATCTTAACGTGTCATGTTAACATCTGGAAGAAGACGAGCTTGACCTTCTGCTTTCCCTAGACGGCTCAGATTTCGAGATGGCTCCGGGGGTGGTGGTGGAGTTTAGCGCCCGGCGCACGGAGATGTCGCCGGAGCGTCCTCATGGCATCAGCTACGCATTCGTGCTGCGCCAGAAGGATGGGGGCGGCCGTGGGTGCGATTCGACAACACCCACGCTGTTGACAAAGGCCGAGGGTATCGGCGCAAGCGCGCCGCTTACGATCACTGGCACCGAACAGAGAAGGATAAAGGCCGCCCCTACGACTTTA
>JBEKUO010000734.1:0-3591 GCA_049514955.1 Bryobacteraceae bacterium
TCACCGCGAGCTGCCCATTGAAGCCCAGTTCGTCGGGCGCGTGGTCCAGACCGCCGACGAGGAAATTATCGAAGTGAAATTTCAGGAGATCGACCAGATGGAAAAAGTGCTGCTGGTCGAAAGAGTCGCCGCGAGCGAAGCCGTGTAAACCATGCCGGCGGGAATGCTGGGAATCGAAGAACTGGATCGCGCCGAGATCGAAGCTATCCTGGCGCGCGCCAAGCATTTTCAACCGATCCAGGATCAGTCGCTGAAGAAACTGGATACGTTGCGCGGGAAGATGATTGTCAATCTCTTCTTCGAAGCATCCACCCGCACGCGCACCAGCTTTGAAATCGCCGCCAAGCGGCTGGGCGCGGATGCCATCTCCATCGCGGCCTCCGGCTCCAGCGTGTCGAAAGGTGAATCGCTGGTGGATACGCTGAACACGCTGGCGGCGATGCGCCCCAACGCTATTGTCATGCGGCATTCGGCGTCCGGCGCGCCGCACTTTCTCGCGCGCCACCTGGCGATGCCCATTATCAACGCCGGCGATGGCACGCACGAGCATCCCACGCAGGCGCTGCTCGACGCGCGCACCATTCTCGACCGCCGGCCCACTCTGGAAGGCCTGCGCGTGGCCATTATCGGCGATATCGCGCACAGCCGCGTGGCGCGCTCCAATGTCTACCTGCTTTCGAAATTCGGCGCGGAGATCGTGCTGTGCGGCCCGGCGTCGCTTCTGCCGCCGCAGCTTGCACAGATGGCCCCCGGCGTCACGCTGACCAACGACATTCGCGAGGCGCTTCTCAACACCGACGTGATCATGATGCTGCGCGTCCAACTCGAGCGCCAGCATGAAGCGGCGTTTCCTACGGCCGAATATTTCCAATTCTACGGATTGCGCCTGGAGCACCTGGCTCTTGCGAAGCCAGACGCCATCGTCATGCACCCCGGCCCTATCAACCGCGGGCGCGAGCTGTCGTCGGAAGTGGCCGACTCCCAACGCTCCGTGATTCTTAACCAGGTGGAAAACGGCGTCGCCGTACGCATGGCGGTGCTGGAACGGGTGATTGGTTAGATGCCACAGCTCCTCATCAAGAACGGGCGCGTGATCGACCCGGCCTCGGCCACCGACACGCAGGCCGATGTTCTGATCCAGGACGGTTATATCGCCGCCGTGGGCGCGGTGCGGGCGCCTGGCGCCGAAGTTCTGGATGCTTCCGGGCTCATCGTGGCGCCCGGATTCATCGATATGCATGTGCACCTGCGCGAGCCCGGCTTCGAGCATGCCGAGACCATCGAAACGGGCGCGCGCGCGGCGGCCGCCGGCGGATTCACGTCCATTTGCTCGATGCCGAACACGCTTCCGGTGAACGACAATGCCACCGTCACGAGCTACATCGTCGAGCGCGCGCGCAAGCTCGCCGCGACGAACGTCTTCCCTATCGGCGCGATTACCAAAAACAGCGCGGGCGAAGAGTTGTCGGCCATCGGCTCGATGAAAGCCGCCGGCGTGGTGGCCATCTCCGACGATGGACGGCCGGTGATGAACGCCCGCGTGATGCGCCGCGCCATGGAGTTCGCCCGGTCGTTCGACCTGCCGGTGATCGATCACTGCGAGGACCTGCACCTGAGCGCCGGCGGCGACATGCACGAAGGCTACGAATCCGTGCGGCTGGGCCTCCACGGAATCCCAGCCAGCTCGGAAGACGTGATGGTGGCGCGCGACATCCTGCTGGCCGAGACCACTGGAGCGCGCTTCCACGTCGCCCACATCTCCACCCGCAATGCTATGGCGATGGTGGCCTATGCCAAGCAGCGCGGACTGCCGATCACCTGCGAAGCCACGCCGCACCATTTCTCCCTGACCGACTCCCAGATGGCGCCCTACGACAGCAATTTCAAAATGAAGCCGCCCCTGCGCTCCGCTTGCGATGCGGGTGCGGTGGTGGAGGGCATCGTTTCCGGCGCGGTGGACGCCATCGCCACCGATCACGCGCCGCACCCAGGCAGCGAAAAGATGCAGGAATTCGAGAAGTGTCCGTTCGGCATTATCGGGCTGGAGACTGCGCTGGGGCTGGCGCTCGAACACCTGGTCCACACCGGCAAGATTCCGCTCGCGCGGCTGGTGGCGCTGTTCACGACCGGGCCGGCGGGGGTGCTGCATCTAGGTCGGGGCACGCTGACCGTAGGCGCTCCGGCGGACGTGACGATCTTTAGTACGGATCTACAGTGGACTTACGACGTGAACCAGTCGTTTTCCAAGAGCCGCAACTCGCCGTTTGACGGGCACACTTTCCGCGGCGGGCCGGTGGCGACGATTGTGAACGGGTCGGTGGTTTGGCAGCGGGAGTGAAGACTGGCGCCTAAACTAACAGGCTGCGCAAAACGCATTAAGAGCGCGGGCCACGGATCAACACCGATGAACGCCGATTGAAAACCAATAACTTGGTCTTGTCTTATCGGCGTGCATCAGCGTGCATCTGCGGCTAAGTTGCCTTTTTCCGCAACCCGCTACTGTTCCTTACCTGTGTAGAGCACCACGGTCCCCATATCCGAGGGCGACGATTCGAGTCGAATTGTGCCGGGTTTCGGCGCGTTCGGGTTGGTAACCGTCAGACCGGCAGCCTTGTTCTGGCTTGCCGCCTGGGCGCGCATCTGCTCTAAGGCCGCGCGGACCTTCTCCTGCGGGACGTTGAGCGATAGCAAAATGCGTCTTCCGTGTACCTCGAATTTCCCATTCTCCACCGCATCCTTTTTCCCAGAGCCGTTCGCAGGCGACTGCATGGCGGAGTAGAGCCAGCCCATTATCGCCGCTATTCCGCTGGCGTCTTTAACGGTGCCCGCCACGACTTCAACGGAGACCTCCAAATCCGGGTTGAAGCGCAGTCCTGCATCGAACGATTCCAGCCGCTGGAGCGTCTCCACCATTGGGGCTCCGGCTGCGGCCGGAGGGACCTTCGCTGCGGGGACCGGGAACGGCCCGGCTGCGACCATCCAGGCGTCGTAGCCGCTGAAGCGTTTCAGCTTCTCTGCCAAGGCGGCCGGCAGTCCCGCGGGATGGCCTCGGCGCCCTATGGCGGCCTTTACATCCGCGGGCTGTCCAATCACAACCAGGGAACTGTCCAGGAAGGCGATGACCGCATTGCCTTTGCCGGTGGAAGCCAGAATCGGCACACCCTGGTACTCGGACGCGTCGCCGTTATAGGCCTTTAGAACCTCAGTTCGCGCATGGTCCATCGCACCTCGCACGATGAGCAGCGTAGGCACGTCTTTGGTTTGCCCACTCGCGGCAACCACGACCTCCTGCACGTATTGGCTCCAGTCGGTGCCGGCCAGTCCCACGAACTGAGACCATGCAGGATTAGCTTTCTGCAGTTCGCTCTGCTGAGCCTGCTTCGCCGTCAGTTCGGTTTTGATTTGGGCCGCCATGGCCTGGCCGATGGGCGAGGCTAGAATCCGGGCGACGTTGACCTCCATCACCACACGCGCGTCCGGCATGATGAGATCTGTCATCGAAGAATCTGCGGCGGCTGCCAAACCGGGGAGGAGCGCCGCAACAGCTAACAGATTGCGCTTAATGGCCACACACGACTCCTCTGTTCACGC
>JBEKUO010000735.1:0-3590 GCA_049514955.1 Bryobacteraceae bacterium
CGCCGGCATCTGCACAGCGGCGAGCCCTTTCGCGAGGAGTACCGTTTGTTGGGCCCGGATGGAGAAATCCGGCACTACTCCGACTGCGGCGCACCACTGCGCGATGAGAGCGGCGAGGCATACCGCTGGATCGGCGTCATGCGCGACGTGACAGCGCGCAAGCAGGCCGAAGAGGCGCTGGCGCGGCTGGCCGCCATCGTCGAATCCTCCAATAACGCGATCTTGGCGGAAGATGGGGACGGCACGATCCTGAACTGGAACGCGGCGGCGGAGAACTTGTACGGCTATTCCGCCGCGGAGATGCTAGGCCGTTCCGCGCTGCTGGTGATAGCGCCAGCCCGGCGCGAGGCGGCGGTGGAGAGGATTGCGGCAATCATGCGCGGTGCGGTCCTGCAACCTTACGAGACAGAGCACATGCGCAAAGACGGATCGGTGTTTCCGGTAAGCATTGTGCCTTCTCCTATAAAGAACAGCGCAGGCAAGGTCATCGGCATCTCACTCATAATTGAAAACATCACCGACCGGCAGCGCGCCCAGCAAGCGCTGATGGAGAGCGAAAACCGGTTCCGGGCGCTCATTCGCGACGGCAGCGATGCCATCAGCCTGTTCGATCCGGCGGGCGTCATTTTGTACGACAGTCCCGCTGTGGGCGAAGTCCTGGGCTTGGTGCCGGATCAACGCGTGGGGCGGGAAATCTTCGAGCTTGTCCATCCCGACGATCTGCCGTATGCGCACATGCTGTTCGAGGAACTGCTGCGGGAACCGGACGCAAAACTGCGGGCGCAGCTCCGCCTGCGGCATGCCGAGGGGTCCTGGCGTTGGGCGGATATCTCGGCAGCCAACATGCTTGAGGAACCGGGGGTCAGGGCCCTGGTCACCAGCTCGCGCGATATCACCGATCAAAAGAAGATGGAGGAGGCGCTGCGCGAGAGCGAGCAGCGGTACCGTAAGCTGGTCGAGGGGGCCAGCGATGCCATCTTTACTATAGATCTGGAGGGAACTCTCACCTCGGTCAACAGCGCCTGCGAGAGGATATCCGGATATAGCCGGCAGGAGATGCTTTGTACGAGACTGCGGCAATGGGTCGCTCCGGAATACCTTGTGTCCATCCAGAAAAACATCGAGGCGCTGTTGGGAGGTGGTGCGGCCGGCCCACTGGAACTGGAGCTCATCGCGCGGGACGGCCACCGGGTCGCCCTCGAAGTGAGTAGCCGGTTGCAATTCAGAAATGGCGTGCCGGCGGCGGTGCTGTGCATCGGGCGGGACATCAGCCAGCGGAAGCGGACCGAACGGCTGGAGCACAATCGGCGCGAGGTGCTCGAGATGGTGGCGCAGAATCGGCCGCTGAGTGTGGTGCTACGCCGCCTGGAGGAAACGATCGAACACTACTACCCGGAGACCGTGGCGCACGTCCTGCTGGAAGGCAGTTCCGTTTGTCCGGAGCACGCGGCGAATCCGCACGGCGCGCCCTCGCCGGAATTCCCGGGCCGTTTGAATGTTCCGATCCGGGCTTGTGACGGCCAAGTGCTGGGAGTTCTGGAAGTCCTGCACCGCGAAGGCTGGCAGGTGGCCGGGTCCGAACAGGTCTTTCTGGACGCTCAGGCCAAACTGGCGTCCATTGCCCTGGAACACCGTCAACTTACCAACCGCCTGGCCTACCAGGCGCAGCACGATCCCCTGACGGGTTTGCCAAATCGGGTGTTACTCGAGGACCGTCTGCAACAGGCCATGGCCCTGGCGCGGCGCACGGGCAAGATGGTCGCCGTGGTCTACGTGGATCTGGACCGGTTCAAGCTCATCAACGACACGCTGGGTCACGTCGTCGGAGACGTGCTGCTGCAAGAGGCCGCCAAGCGGCTCAAAAGCGCCGTGCGGGAATCGGACACGCTGGCGCGAACCGGCGGCGACGAATTCCTGGCGGTGCTGTTCGGCATCGACAGTCCGGACGATGCGGCGATGGCGGGCGAGCGATTAGTGGAGGCCATGCGGGAGCCGTTCCTGGTGAGCGGACACGAACTATTCACCACCGCCAGCGTCGGCCTGAGTTTGTTCCCCCAGGATGGGGAGGATGCCGGTGTTCTCCAGCAGCACGCCGATGTGGCCCTGTATGCGGCCAAGGGCCGGGGCCGCAATCGCTTCCAGAGGTTCTCGGGCACGATGAATTCCGCGTTCAGCGAGCGGTTGGAGATCGAAAGCCATCTCCATTGGGCTCTGGAGCGCAAGGAATTGTCGCTGTACTATCAGCCGCAATTCCGGCTTCCCGGGAGCCAGCTCGCCGGTATGGAGGCGCTCCTGCGGTGGAACCACCCCAATTGGGGCATGGTCCTGCCGGGCCGGTTCGTCCCGGTGGCCGAAGAGTGTGGGCTGATTATTCCCATCAGCCTGTGGGTCTTGCAGGAGGCCTGCCGGCAGCACCGGCTGTGGCGGCAACGCGGACTCGCGCCCGTGAAGATCGCCGTGAACGTCTCGGCCATTCAGTTCGCGCGCTCGAACATGGCGGAGAAGGTCGCCGAGGCCTTGGCGCAGTACGACATGGAGCCCCGCTATCTGGAGCTGGAACTCACCGAAGGCGTAGTGATGCGGGACATCGAGGACTCCGCCCGGCAGATCGCCGAACTGCGGGCTTTGGGCGTGAGTATCTCGATCGACGATTTCGGAACGGGCTACTCCTCCCTCGGCTATTTGCAGCGCCTGCCGATCGACGATTTGAAAATCGACAAGTGCTTCGTGCAAGGCATCGAGCAACCGGCCGGCACGCAACCTCTGGTGGAGGCCATCGTGGGCCTGGCGCACGGCCTCAAGATGACGGCGACGGCCGAAGGTGTCGAAACCGAGAACGAACTGGCCGTGCTCGGCGCCCTTGGCTGCGATAAGGTCCAGGGTTATCTCCTGGGCCGTCCCGCGCCACCGGACGTGGCGCAGGCACTTCTGCCTGCCGCGCGGGCACTCTTGCCCGCGCAAGATTAATTCGGCGGATCAGCTACTTCCGGTTCAGCATCGACATGCTGGCACTCCTTGCCAGTTCCTCCAAATATTGCTGGCGCGCGGTGCTCCTGGTGACATTTTAGACGATCCAATCCTCCCCCCGACCCCGGGCGTAGTATAATCCGGCTTCTAAGCGATCCCACAGGAGGCACCCTATTATGTCAAGCGAAGTTGGCCCGCGCCGCGGGTTCCTGCGGCGGCTGGCCGGGTTGGCGGGATTGTCCGCCGCGGCGTCGTCCGCGCGCGGGCAAACAGCCTCTGGCGCCGCCGGCGACTATCCGTTCCTGCCCCGTTATGCGCGCGCCCAGGACTACCGGTCGCTCAAGCAATCCAGCTTCGACCGCACTGGCGGCAATGCCGACTCCTGGCCCATCGCCGCCGGCGCCACCCGTGAGCTGTTTGCCTCCGAAGGCCCCGGCGTGATCACGCACATCTGGTTCACCATCGCCGCCCGCAGCGAGAATCATCTCAAGGAAATCGTGATCCGCATCTACTGGGACGGCAACGCCAAACCCAGCGTGGAAGTTCCCGCCGGCGATCTCTTCGGATTGAACCTCGGGCAATACTTCGTCTATCAGTCGGCGTTTCTGAATTGCTCCTCGGTC
>JBEKUO010000736.1:0-3588 GCA_049514955.1 Bryobacteraceae bacterium
GAGTAACTCATTTATAACCCGACCCGAAGGGGGCGTCCAGGTTTTGACCGGGCCGGGTGCTCCGGAGTCGAGCAAGGGCGCAGCGCGCGCCCTAGCAAGGGAACTTCAGAGGTTTGGGGTCGTTTCCCACGAGGCAGAGGATGAGCGGCTCGGCGACTCTCGGTACGTGTTCGTTTGGGTCCGCCAAAAGCCGCGCTGAGGCGCGCCATTCACCCCGCCGCGACCGCGCGGCCTTCTGTGCGATCTCTTTGCGACGCGCAACCGTCAGAGAATCGGCCCGCGCCCTTCCCCCGACCTGTCCGCCCCGCCTGCACCCATAACGCGGCTGATCTCCGCGTCTGACGGAGACTCCGCGCTGCCTGTTGAGCTGTAGGGCTCAAAACGCATGGGCCTCCCAGGCGTGTGTGCTTGCGCCTTGCCTACAGATGGCTTAATGTGAGGATGTGACCGCTGAACAGAAAGTTCGCCTGGATGAAGCGATCTGGGTAGATCCGCGGCGCATGAGCGGTACCCCGTGTTTTCGGGGCACTCGCGTGCCCGTCCAGAGCCTCATCGATTTTCTCGAGGGTGGCGAGACAATCGACCAGTTTCTGGGGCTCTATCCGCCCATCACACGGCAGCAGGTCCTCGCCGTGCTTGATCTTGCTAACACGCAGATTCTGGAATGCGCGTCCTCCTTGATGAATGTGTAGATCCTCGCGTGAAGCAACTCTTCAGCGGGCATGAGGTCGCAACAGTCCGCGATCAAGGTTGTGATGCATTAGAAGACGGTCCGCTCCTGGCCGCTGCGCAAGGTCAGTTCCACGTCCTCGTTACGAACGATCGGGGTATCGAATTCCAGCAGACTATCCGCAATTCGCCGGCGTCGCTCGAACGCAACGCGGCCGATCCCGCGCGGTTCAAGTTTCACTACGCGGATTCCCCGTACGAGCACGTGCAGCCGGGGTACCTCCGGCACAAGCCCGCAAAATGACTCCCCGGCTGCGAGGCGGCTACCGCAGCGGAACGCCCCGGCATGATCCTGCATGTCACCCAGCCCGGATACTCGTGCGGAAGCCCGCTCAGCAAGACCATCGAAGATTCGAACTGGCAGTTTACATTCGTGGTCTCGCAATTGGGTTACAGAGCGCGGCCGTAAGGGAACGCTTTACATTCGCCGCGCTGCTACGGCAGCTCCAGCTCCAGCGCATAGATATCCGAATTGCTGCGCAATACTGTGGCGACCGGCGCATCGTCGGGCGCCAGGCCGGTCACCACGTAGCCGGTCAAATTCGACTGCGGGATCTGGCTCGAACCCATCGTCTTCTCGATCTTGCGGGTGTGGACTTGCGCGCGGAATACGGGCTGCTCCGGGCCTCCCAGCACCTCTTGAAAATAAACATACTGAGCGTCCCGAGACCAGAACGGAACCCCCAGCCCGGAACCGGCCGCCAAAACGGTCCACTGCCCGGTCTTCAAATCGAGCAATTGGATTTGGTCTCCTCCCCGGCTCGTCGCGGCGAGGTAGCGCGAGTCGGGCGACCAAGCAGCCCGCGCGAGGTCTTCCGATCCAGGCAAGAATCTGCTCTTGCGCGTTTTCCAATCCATCACATAAAGTCCCGCTTGGCCGGCCACTCCAGGGGGCAGGATGCGCGCAAACACGAGCGAGTTTCCATCGGGAGACCAACTCGCGTCTCCCTCTATGAACGGCGCGCGGGTGATCGGCTCCGGCACGCCGCCCGCGGATGGGATCACGTAGACCCTGCTCGTCTCGCCAGCCGCGCCCCCGCTGAATGCAATGCGCGTGCCATCGGGCGACCAGGACGGCTGGAGAACGTGCACGCTCGTGGTCAGTTGCACCGGCTCGCTGCCATCCACCCGGCTCCGCCAAAGGGTCTCTTGAGGAGCAGTCGTATAGGCCACCCATCGTGCATCCTTCGAGAAACTGACCCACCGACCGGCGGCGCCGGAGAGATAGGGCAGAAACTGGCCGCGCCGGCCATCGAACCGCACCAATTCCCGGCGCTCCTGGCCGCCGGCGAAGAATATCCGTTTGCCGTCGGGAGCCGGCGCCAGACCCATCAAATCCTGCGGCGTGGAATAGATCTGAACCGGAGGGTTGTCGACTCCCGGGAACCCACGGCCTTCCGCCCTCGCCCAGATGCCGGCGCCCTGCCCGCGTTGCGACCGGAAGAGGTAGAACTTCCCCGCGGCGAGCCACGCTCCGCTATTCTCGCCGTCCGGGAATGTCGCGCCAGGTTTCCACTTCCGCAGCAGAAGATGGAGTCCCGCTCCCTCCGCGGCGACTTCCCACAAGGCGATTGCCCGCATATCGGGGCTCACGATCGAAAAGCGCAGCACATCCGGCCTGGGTGCGGGCGCCCAGCGGATCGTCTGGGCTTCGCCCGGCGTGTCCAGCAGCTTGCGGCAACCCGTGCCGTCGCTGTTAACCAGAAACAAAGCGGATCCCCTGGCAAACACAACCTGGCTTCCGTCCCGGGACCACGCGCCCGCGTGCGCCCGAACGTCGCCAATCCGGTGGGGCGTTCCGCCCACCGTGGGCACCAACCAGAGACCCGCCTCTTCCTCAATGCCGTCATACGCCGCCACCAACAGGTTGGAGCGGTCGGGCGAGATATCGAATATATCGGGGCGCGCGAGCTGTTCCGTCGACGGAAGCGGCTGCGGCGCTCCGCCTTGCGCAGAGACCTGGGCCAGCGACCAGCGGCCGCCCGTTCGCTCGGTGAAATACACGCGCGACCCGTCGGTCGCCACTCCATTCGCGATCTCGACCCGGCCGGTTTGCGTGAGCTGCAACGTCCGCACGACGTGCGGTGGCCGGGAGGGAGCGCTCAGCCAGTAAAAAGGAAGCGCCAACACCAGGATACCGGCCAGCGCCAGCACGCCGATATACAGCCACCGTCGCGGAGTCGACGAATTTACCCCCGGCTTGGCCTCTTCGGCCGGGGGAGTTTCCTTGATCGGGGTAGCCTCCACCAACTGCAAGTCCCGGAATCGCACCGGAGCGATGAATCGGTATCCGCGCCGCGGCAGCGTCTCAACATAGCGCGGGGTGGTGGCGTCGTCCCCCAAAGCCTCGCGTAGTTTCTTGGCGGCGGTATTGAGCCCATTGTCGAAATCCACCAGGGCGCCCCCCCAGAGCTTTCGCGCCAGTTCCTCCCGCGTAACGACGTCGCCAGGACGCTCCAGCAGCGCGACCAAAAACTGGAAAGGCAGCTCCTGCAACTTGACCTTCTGGCCCTTCCTGTGCAACTCGCCCTGCTGCAAGTCGACTTCGAAAATACCGAACCACACGAAGCGCGGCGGCCTGTTGGTCAAGCTGTCTGCATGTCCCGCGGATGGTCCCATACCCTGGCCCGGCCCTTCGTGAGAGTGTAACACTGTTCCAGTTGGTACAGACGATGTCGTATCGCACTGATTTTCAGGCGCTTGGCTGTACAGATGCATTCCAGGACGAATCTATTGTGGTTCAGGCGCCAATACCCTCATACTCAGCCCCAGACAGACTGGCACTCAGCCCGGCCTAGGAATTAGGTTTCCCGGCATTGCAAGGAATGGAGTGCCCGGCCGTCGAGTCTAAGGAGGGTT
>JBEKUO010000737.1:0-3557 GCA_049514955.1 Bryobacteraceae bacterium
ATGGCGCCCGCAAGGATTACCCAAGCTCGAGAAATAGATGATGATACACCAGTTGCCATCCGCATCCAGCGAAGGGCCGTGCGAGCCTCTGGGATCCCGGGGTGGTATGGCGCTGTTCATAGCGCACCTGGATGCGGCATACAACCTCGCCCGCTGGCTGATGCACGACGAAACCGAGGCGGAGGACATGGTTCAGGAGGCATACGTGCGCGTAGCCAGTCACTTTGCAACTTTTCGTGGCGGCGACGGGCGCGCCTGGTTGCTGACGATCGTACGCAATAGCTGCTACGACCGCCTGAGGCAAAAGGGCGCGTCGGTTCGGAACACCGATTTCGACGAAGAAGTACACAGCGCCGGCCGGCAGACCCCCAACCCGGAGACCGCGTTGCTGCTGGCAGAGAGAAGAGAACTCGTGAAGAAGTCCCTGGCGGAATTGCCCGCGGAATACCGCGAGGTTCTGATACTCCGGGAGCTGGAACAACTTTCGTACCGGGAGATCGCAGACATTGCGGGAATCCCCTTGGGTACTGTCATGTCTCGCATCAGCCGGGCGCGCCAACAGCTTCAGCGGACCTTGTTCGACTTGCGGAATGAAGGTGCGGTGGACATGGTAATCGGCGCGCACATGGGTTTCGGGCGTGTAGCGTCGGACGTGACGGCGCCATGAGTTCCGGCGACAGAAAATAGCCATTGCCGAATAGCAGAACATGAGGACACGCAATATGCTGGAAGGATCGGCACAACAGAGCACCACAAAAATGTTCGATGCGTATCCGATGCGGACGAGCTTCAATGCGGACCGCGCGCCTGGAACGAATTCCATCCCTTCGCGCCCGGAGAACTGGCGGGAGCGCTTTTCTATCATGGGTCGGCTTTCTACTGCGATCGTTCATGACCTCCGGAATCCCCTGGGGACGGTCTTCGCGGGGGCTGAGATGTTAATGGAACTCGATCCCGCGTCACCTAACTTCAAGCGCCTGGCGGCCAATATCTACCGTGCAGCCGGCCGCATGCGCGAACTATTGGCCGACCTTGCCGATGCAAGCGATGGAGGCAAACGACCCTCTGAGCTTTGCAAAATCCGCGATGTCGTCACTTCGGCATTGGAGGCCGCATTGCCTGCAGCGGAAAAGCAGAATGTTCAGATCCTGAACGATATGCCCGGTGGTATAGAGATACCTCTGGAGCGCTCTCGTATGGAGCGCGTATTCCTTAACTTGATTGCCAACGCTGTCGAAGCGATGCCGCACGGTGGGCAAGTCCGCATTAGCGGGAGAAAAGCGGACAATTGCATGCTGATCGCGGTAGAAGACACAGGGCCCGGAATTCCGGTAGGGATTCGCGACCGGTTGTTCGAGCCCTTCGTCACCGCAGGCAAAAGCCAGGGCCTGGGGCTGGGGCTCGCGCTCTCTCGCGAGACTGTACGCGACCACGGTGGCGACATGTGGACTCAACCCGCGGCAGGCGCACGTTTTGTTGTCCGGCTTCCCCTATCCGCAAAAGCGGGAATAAAGTGTTCGGTGAAATCGGCAGCGGTGAAGAGGCGCAATTCCGCGACTCCATCCAGGAATCGCCGCCACCCGGGTTGAACACTCATGCTCAACACTACCGCAAGCCTTTGGCTAGGGGTCGCGTTCGTTCTGATCGGCGCGGTCAATGTATGGCTGATTCTACAGGCGTCCGCCCGGGTAAGAGACACGCAGGCCAGCACGCGGTTAATTGCCGCCCATCGGATTGGCGGCTATATCTTCGTCGCCCTGTTTTGCGCGATGGGATATTTCATGCTTGCCAGGTTGGGCGAAGCCGGCGGAAGCGCTCCGCCCGCCACGATGCTCCACATGACGCTGGCGATGGTACTAAGCCCACTTCTCTTTGTAAAGGTTCTGGTCGCTCGCTATTACAAAAGCTACCATTCCTTTCTGACGCCCATCGGACTCACTATATTCGTGCTGTCGTTTGTTCTTATTGGCATTACGGCGGGCCCCTCTCTCTCCCACCATGTCAAGATGCAAACGGTTTCACTCGCGGCTATCGACCTGCCGGCCGCCGATATCGACATCAATCTGGCGGCCTCTACGATGGAGAACCGCTGCTCCAAGTGTCACAATCTGGACCGCATCGTCGGGGCTCACAAGGACGCGCCGGGCTGGCTGGCGACTGTGAACCGTATGAAAGCTCTGCCTGACTCAGGCATATCGGAAGAAGACGCCCGGATCATCGTTTCATACCTGGCTTCTCAGATGGGCCAGAAAGGATCATTGGCCGCGGCGAGTCTGGAGGTTGCCAGAGCCGTTGTGGACCAGCGCTGCGGACGCTGCCATAGCCTGGATCGCGTCTATAAGACCGCCGAAACGCCAGAGGAGTGGAGAGCCACCGTCTATCGAATGGTCGCGTTTGCCGAGGGCAGCGGTAACGCATTTCAGCCCGGCGAAGACGAACAGATCATCGGTTACTTGTCTGCCACACAAACGCCCGATGCCGTCAACCGGCGCAAGACTCATGTGGCGGCGGCTTCATCCGCCGGCCGGAGCTTGGTAACGCCAATAACCGCTGCGGCTTCCGATCGGCCTGTGCCGCCCAGGCGGTATGACGTCCGGACTATCGGCTTTATTGCGTTCGTGTTTTTGAGCATGCTGACCCTTGTCGTGCGGCGGCCTTTACGAGACCCTCTCGCCGGCGCCGGATCGAATACACCTGCGGCAACCGTTAAAGCACCCGCGCGAGCGGTCTCCGCAACATCATCGTCAAGCGGTCCGCTGGTTCTGAGGTTGGCGAGCATCACACAGCAGGCGTCGGATGCAAAGACCCTGCGCTTTACTGTTCCCGATGGCAGCAAGCTAAACGCTCGACCCGGCCAGTTCCTTACGTTCTCTTTTCTCTTCGATGGAAAGAAAATCGTTCGGTCGTACTCGATTTGTTCCTCGCCGGCGAGATCGGGTTACGTCGAGATCACGCCGAAGCGGGTAAACCAGGGATGCGTGTCTGTATTCCTGAACGATCGTGCATCTGTTGGCATGACAGTCGAAGCCAATGGTCCTTTTGGGCAGTTCTGCTTGGACGAATCCAAGCACCATAACGTCGTTCTGATTGCGGCTGGAAGTGGGATCACACCCATGATGGCGGTGCTCCGATATATCGACGACCTTTGCCTGGAAACAACTGCAACACTGCTGTACTGCGTTCGCACCAGCAGTGACATCATATTCGAGAGCGAGCTGGAACAGTTACGATCGAGGATAAAGAACTTCCGGTACCATGTTCTGTTATCGCAACCTCACCCCGAGTGGTCTGGTCCACGCGGGCATGTCAGCCGTGAATTCATCGAAAACACCGTCAGAAACATCGAATTACAGCACTTCTTTCTTTGCGGCCCGCCTCCGTTCATGGACGCCAGCCGCGCGATCCTCATCGGCCTGAGAGTGAAGCCAGAACGCATTATGCAGGAGAGTTTCGGCAGCTCCATTCCGCGTGGCGCGCAACCGGTTTCGGCGGCTGCAGAAACGGGTGTGTCGATAGAGTTCGTTCGATCAGGGCAGACATACTCCGTCCGCAACGGC
>JBEKUO010000738.1:0-3555 GCA_049514955.1 Bryobacteraceae bacterium
CCAGATACGCTGCTGACCGCGGATATTTAGACAAATCCGCCGCCGCCCGTTGCCCCCCGATCACCAGGTGAGGATACAGAACCTTGCGGGCCGCCTTTGTATGATCGGCCTTAAATCGCCGCCCCATGTGATGCGTCGTAAGGGGCCGCAGCAGTTCCGGCCGTTCCCGTTCCGCGATGCTGTCCCAATCCGACCCTATGAACACCTTGTCAGCGCACGTTTTGATGCCCACCCGAATACTTCCAATCGCGCCAAACTTGCCCCACGTGTGATCGTCAACCGTCCTTAGCCAGCTGTCCGCCTTGTCCGTTGCTACGCGCCAAATATCATTGGCGGCCGTGGTGAGATCGAGGACGCCATGCGTTACCTGAAAACGCCTTCCGTCATCAATGCAAACCGCACCAGATTCACTCAACGCTTCGATCACGTCCCCCGCGCGGCGGGAAGGTGCGTCATCGGTCTCGTAAATCGACGTGAACCCAGGACTCGGCCCCCGGCGTGCTTCACCTTTCGTCAACACGACAACAGCGGGCAGCACTGCCGCTTCGAATAACTTTGTATCTCCAAGATCCCAGACGTGCTTAAGAGCCACGGCCTCACGGAGAACCTTTCGGACAGCCGACCCGGATTTCGTCGTCATGAACCGGTTCGACACGATCAGGCCCGCCACGCCGTTCTCTTCCAATACCTCGATCATCCCCAGAATGAAAGCGTGGTACAGGTCAATTCGACCGCCTAGATTAAAGCGACGCGCCAACGATTGCGCGAGGTCCGCGCCCATGATCTGGGTACGGACGTATGGCGGATTGGCGATGATGGCATCAAACCTTTCGCCCGGCGGGGCATCATCAAAGAGCCAGAGCGTATTGGCGAACTGTCCCGCATACTCTAGAAAGTTGCTCGCGCGAAAGTGTATGGGCACCAGGGGAAACCTCGCGCGGATCGCACGCTCTGCGATGCCAAGCGAGGCCGCGTTTGTATCGAACCCGTGGACCTCGACATTACGAATGCCCTGCGCCTGCAGGGCGCCCAAAAGGCTCACGAGTAACGCCCCTTCGCCCAGTGCCGGATCGAGCACCCGCAGAGCTCTGTGACTTGTCGCCGGCAACGCCGTTGCGATTTGCCGAGCAACGAAACCCGCCAGCCTCTCCGGGGTGAATGTAGCCCCGTCGGCCTTTTCTTCTGGAACGTGCTTGTATCGCACAGGCTGTTTTCGTTGTGCTAGAGCCATATTGAACGCTACTCCTAGTCTTCACAAATCCGGGTGCTGTTTGTCAAGTTCTTCTAGCCAGCCGCCGAGAGCCATTTTGGTAGCGGACCGTGATCGTCTTTCCCTGCGCCACCAACAGATAAATCCCATTGGGTAGCACCTTAGAGGCGTTCGGGATGTCGTAATCGACGTACTCGAACACGCCTGGCGCTCCCGGAAGGCTCGCTTTCGTGGCGAAAACCGTGCATCTTGCCTCCTGGCCCTCGCCCAGCAGAACTCCCGGAAAGCTCGCTAGTTCTCTTATCGGCGCCATTTAGTGTTTCCTTCGCGCAACTCTTTAAATTGCGATCCGCTCCGCTTCGTCCAAGCCTCACGTCAATCGTTGCGCCGGTCATAAAGGCCCGTCGTTTTCGCATCCGAGTGCCCGGCCATGCCCTGCGCGACCTCGATACGGCCTCCCTTCGTCAGGTAGTCGTGATCCCCGTGGCGCGGAAGCCGTGCCAGCCTATCGCCGTCTCAATGCCGAAGTTCGGCTTCACGCGACTTTAGGACAATACTAATATTTGGGATGGCGATTTGACGATGATGCACCGCTAAAGGGTCCTGTTGGTGGCGGGCGGATGTGGTGCCTTACTCGGCGCGGGGCTCGTACAGTTCCGTATCGTCATCGCCAGCATTCCGGCTCTTGCGCTGGACCGTGCGCTGCTGAGCCATAAGCCGATTCTGCTTGCTTGCATGGCCCTCTGGGCGCTATTCAGCATTTACTGGGAAAGGGCGGCCAAGACTGTATCGGCAGCCAAGAGATCGGAATCCCACGTGTCGCGCGGACTTCACGTATTTCTGGTGAACGCGGCCTTGCTGCTGGAGATCGTTCCGATCCGCGGGTTGAGCCGATTCCTGCCGGCGTCTTCGATCATCATGGCGGCAGGTCTTGCCGTGGAGGCGCTGGGCTTGATCCTGGCGGTTTGGGCACGGCGCCACCTGGGCAGGAACTGGAGCGGTGAAATCACGATCAAGGTGGAGCACCAATTGATCCGGTCCGGGCCGTACCGGCTTGTGCGGCATCCCATCTACACGGGCCTTCTAACGATGTACGCCGGCGTGGCGCTGGTCACCGGCGAGTGGCTGGCGCTGATCGGTCTGGCCATGTGTGCGTTCGCCTATTGGCGCAAGATTCGGCTGGAAGAGGCGAACTTGGGCGTGGCGTTCGGCACGGATTATGACGCTTATCGCCGCACTACGTGGGCGCTGGTGCCAGGCCTTTTCTGACAATTACAAGAGTGGGGAAGCCGATCCATATTAGTGCTGGCGCGAATCCGGCTCCGCGGTTTCTGCCAAGACGGGCTTGAGGGCGTGGGGTGAAAAGGGCAATGAAGCGATGTACCTAACCTTGTCTGCGCCTGACGAATGCCCTTACGCCTGCGAAGAGACACAGCATTAGACCTCCGAGCATGCAGGGGACGCCAGCGAGGAACAGTGCCGTGCCGAGGCTGGTTGTTGGTCCGCAGACCCAGGGCCGCTTGCGATACAGGCCGCGAAGCCAAGGGCCGCCGCCCAGAGTCCGGATTTGAGAAGCGTAGACAAGTTGCCTTCCATGATCGTATTACTTCAGTAGAGAGAAAGAAAGGGCGGACCGTGGGCTGAAGCCCACGGCGGCACGCTCTCCAGAAACCCACTGCCTCGAACTACGCAGATTCAGTGAGTTGGAAACCCAGTTCCGCGGCTTTTCGGACCAGTAACCGGATTTGGATTTGCCGATATTTCTGTTCATAATATTCGCGGCCTTTGTCGACGTAGGCTTCCCCGTACTTCAGCATGCGGTATACGATCCGAGCGAGCTTGTTGGCCATAGCTTTCTTCGCCTTGGGAGTCCCCAGCTTGGTTCGTAGACGACGGTATTGCGCGCCCAGGTAGGTTTGGCTGCGCAGCAGGCTGGTAGCCGCGAATCGCAGCGCCAATCCAGCCCGGTTCAGCGCCTTACGCTTCTCCCGGCCGATGATCTTGCCGCCGCTGATCTTATTGTTCGGACTCAGATTCAAGAACGACACGAATTGCGCTTCCGTTTCGAACCGGCGCATGTCATAGCCCACCTCCGAGATCACCGTTTGGGCCGTCAAAACATTGATGCCATCGATGGCCGTCAGGTCTACCCCCGTGGTCCGGTACAGTTCCCTGCGTAAATCAAAACCTTCCGGCACATTTCCATGCGGCCGCTTCTCCCGCGGGCAGGGCGGCAGTTGTCCGGGATCCGCTTTGTCCTCCATGGTTTGGTAATGCTTCTTGAGTTGCGCATCGCACTCCGCGATTTTTCGCTGCAAGGCCTGGTAACCTTCAAATTCTTGCCG
>JBEKUO010000739.1:0-3545 GCA_049514955.1 Bryobacteraceae bacterium
ATGGCTCGCGGCACGCCGGGGACGCGAGGCGCTGGCTATCGCGCTTACGGCCATGATGCGCGATGGCGAGATCTCGCGCGATCGGGCTCTCGAGTTGGCCCACATGGTGCTGCGCGAAAATGCACGAAAACTCTACGGATTGTAGGGCAGGATGGCATCCTGCGAGCCGATTGGCAATCGGCGCAGACGGTGCGATCCGGTTCTCTCGCATCAGATGATTGAACTGTGTCTTCTTTAGTGCGCTTCATGCTAAAATCCCCCCGTGCCCGCCACCGCGCCGAAGCACCTGTACGAGCGCGCCGAGGTTCGCCGGATGCTGCATCTCTCCGAGCGGCAGCTCCAGTCTTGGGAGCGTGTCGGCCTCAGCCGTGCAGGCGCCGCCACCTACTCTTTCCGTGACCTGATCGCCCTCCGTGCGGTCCACGAGTTGCGCGCCCGCGGCATCCCGCTGCGCAAGATCGGCCATGCCCTGGTGTCGCTCAAGCGCCGGTTGTCCGAGGTCCAGGACCCCCTGGCGGAGCTCAAAGTATTCTCGGATGGCCGCAAGATCGCGGTCCGCGTCGCCGGACAGAATATGGAGGCGCTCACCGGACAGATACTCTTCGATTTCGATACTTCTGAACTGGCCAGTGTCCGGCCGCTGCCGCCGCAGCCGCCACCACTGCCTCGCGAGCGCGAATCTGAAACCTGGTTCCAGAAGGGCCTTTTTCTCGAAGAGACCGGCGCCCCCGTCGAAGAGGCGATCGAGGCCTACTTGCGCGCCATCGAGTTCAACCCCGGCGCCGCGGGCGCGCTGGTCAATCTCGGCACCATCCATTACCGCCTGCGCCAGTTCAAGGAAGCCGAGCGCTTCTACGCCCAATCCCTGGAGGCTGACGCCAATTACCCTCTCGCACATTTCAACCTCGGCAATCTCTACGATGAGCGCGGCGAGCTTGCCAAGGCGCAACACTGCTACGAAGCCGCCCTGCGCCTGAATCCCAACTACGGGGACGCGCACTTCAACCTCGCCCTGCTCTGCGAACGCAAAGGCGACGCGCTGAAGGCAGTGCGCCATTGGAAGGCGTATCTCAAGCTGGACAGCAACAGCGAATGGTCCGCCATCGCCCGCCGGCAGCTCGAAAAACTCCGCGTCGCCTTGCTCTCCTAACTAACCGCCACTGCCTGCCAGCCGTCTCCCACAATCCGCATCGCCCGCTGTCCTGAGGTGGGGCAGGCGCTTTCGCCTGCCAACCATCCCCAAGCCGTGTCTCCACGTCGCCCGCTCGCCCGTTCGTAACATCGACGCCGTTTGTCGATGTTGGCGAGCCTTGCTCGTCTATGGCGAGCCTAGCTCGCCTCGGATGCTATCCTAACTACTTGGAGCACAACGAGTGAGCCGTATCCTGTTAGCCTTTCGTGCGTTCTTCGCCATCCTGTTCGGGCTGCCTTTGCCACGGGAAATCAAAACCCCGGCGCCCGCCCCCCGGCCTGCGGCGGCGAAGGCGGAGCCGCAACCCCCCAACCCTGCGTACGCGCTACAACTCCTCGCCATCCTGCAGCGCGACTCGCGCCTGGTCGACTTCCTCATGGAAGACATCGCCTCCTATGACGATGACCAGATCGGCGCCGCCGTGCGCAGTCTGCACGATCAGGCGCGCGATTCGTTGGCCCGATACCTCAGCCTGCAACCGGTCATCGACGGAGTCGAAGGCGCCTACACCCGCCCGGCCACCACCGACCCGGCCGCCGTGAAGTTTATCGGCAACTTGCCGGCCGGCAAGCCCGAAGGCGGAGTGCTGCGCCACAAAGGGTGGCGCGCCGCCAAGGTCGACCTCCCCGTCCTCAACCCCAAGCAGGATGCCTCCTTTATCGCGCCCGCCGAAATCGAAGTCGAGTAGCCACCGCCTTTTTTGAAAAATGGAACCGCGCTACATCATCGGAATCGACCTCGGCACGACTAACTCCGCGCTCTCTTACGTGGAGAACCGCCCGGATGCCGACCCTTTCGCACTGCCCAAAGTCGAGTTGCTGGGCATCCCGCAGCTCGTGAACCCGTCGGAAGTGCGCGACGAAAACCTCCTACCTTCGTTCCTCTACATCCCCGGCGCAACCGACTTTCCAGCAGGCTCAACCGCCCTGCCTTGGGATCAGCAGCCCGAAACCGTGGCCGGCCGTCTGGCCCAGAAGCGCGGCATTGAGAACGCCGGCCGCCTGGTCTCTTCGGCCAAATCGTGGCTCTCGCACGGCGGTGTGGATCGCACCGCCCCCATCCTGCCTTTTCGCGCGCCCGAAGGCGTGCCGAAGTATTCGCCGGTCGAGGCCAGCCGCCGCTATCTGGATCATCTGCGGCACGCCTGGGACAGCAAGATGCCCGATGCGCCCTTCACCGATCAGCACGTGTTGGTGACGGTGCCCGCCTCGTTCGACGCGGTGGCCCGCGAGCTGACGCTCAAGGCTGCCGAGCAGGCTGGCTATCGGAACGTCACGCTGCTCGAAGAGCCGCAGGCGGCGTTCTACGCCTGGATCGAGCGGCATGCAGACTGGCGCGAGCGCGTCAAGGTTGGCGATCTGATCCTGGTCGTAGATATCGGAGGCGGCACCACGGATTTCACGCTGATCGCGGTCACCGAGCAGTCGGGCGAGATGACCCTCGACCGTGTGGCCGTCGGCGAGCATATCCTGCTGGGCGGCGACAACATCGATCTGGCCCTTGCCCGGCTGGTCGCCGATCAGCTCGCGCAACAAGGCACCAAAATCGACGCATTCCAGCTCCAGGCGCTCTGGAACAATTGCCGCACCGCCAAGGAGAAGCTGCTCGAACCCGGGAATAAGAAGGATGAGGCGCCCGTCACGATCCTCGGCAAGGGGACCGGCGTGGTCGGCGGTTCGATCAAAGCCAAGCTGCAGCGCGCCGACCTCGAGCGGCTGCTCAGCGACGGCTTCTTGCCCGCCGTATCGAGCCAGGACATGCCCGCGCGCCAGCGCCGCGTGGGTTTGCAGGAGATCGGCCTGCCGTACGCCGCCGATGCCGCTATGACCCGCCACATGGCCCGCTTTCTGCGGCAGCAGGCGTCCAGCGTCGAGCATGGCGGCGTGCGGCGCGGACCCAGCGGACTGGCCTGCCCGACCCATATCCTTTTTAACGGCGGCGTGCTGAATGCCGGTCTGATTCGCGAGCGCATTCTCAGCGTGCTGAATTCCTGGCTGGCCGAGGAGGGTCACCCGCCCGTCACGCTGCTTAGCGGCGAAGATCTGATGCACGCCGTCTCACGCGGCGCGGCGTATTACGGCCTCGCCCGGCGCGGTCGCGGCGTACGCATACGCGGCGGCGTGCCGCGCACTTACTACGTCGGCATTGAAATCGCCATGCCGTCGGTGCCCGGGTTTGTAGCGCCGCTCAAGGCCCTGACGGTGGTTCCGTTCGGCATGGAGGAAGGCACCGACCTGCGCATCCCCAACCGCGAATTCGGCCTGGTGGTCGGCGAGCCCGCGGAGTTCCGCTTCTTCACTTCAGCCGTGCGCAAGAACGACCAGCCCGGCGACCTGATCGAAGACTTCGGCGA
>JBEKUO010000740.1:0-3544 GCA_049514955.1 Bryobacteraceae bacterium
GCGCCCCTGTTCCTACGTCCCCGACCCCGCGACTTTCCACGCCGATTTACGCAAATTCGCAGCGTGACTGGAAACGCAAGGGGCCGGCCACCAAGCGCTTCGACCGCAACGGTCCCCCGGAGCACAGTCCCTGCGCAGTCGCAAAAGCGCAATAGCACTTAGTACACGTTTCAGAAGTTCACTAACTTATCGAGAAACAGCTTGCTCACGCGCGCGACTCCGATCGGAGCCGCGACCGTGAGGGAGCGGTTTCCTCGGAACACAACCACGTAGTTGTGAAACGATGTACTTGGTTCACCCCGGCAGATTTTCTGGCGCCGCTGAAAAAACGCGCCAGATCGGCACGGATGGGCGCGGGCGCGCTCTGGACAACGTTTTTGTCGAGCGCCTGTGGTCCAGCCTGAGGGACGAGCGCATCTATCCTGGCGGCTTCGCCAGTGGGGCAGAGTGGACGCCGGCGCCGGACCGGCACTTCCGCTTCTACAATCACCGCCGTCCGCACGCCGGCAGATCTGTACGGGCCAATAAGAAAACGTCATCGCCATGATGAGCGGCTTTGTCCCCGAACAGAGTGGATGGTTTTGGTTTGGCGGTCATCCGCGACTGCCGTACAATGGAGGGCTTGATAGGAGGATGGGGCGCAGGGATGCGACCCGAGCGCCGAATCAACCTGGAGTGGATTACGGCCTTCGGGCCGCCTCCTGGGCTGCCCGCCGCACCGGTCTGAGAAACGGCGAAATTTTGCCCAAACAATGGGGTCGACCTCAGAGGTAGGGACGCATGAGGGATTTGAAGAAGCACGAGCGAGCCGCTATCGAAGCCGTCGCCAGACGGTTCTCGGCAACGTGGGAAAAGGGTAGTGATCCCCCCGACGCCTATATCATGGTCGCTGGGAAACGGGTCGCTGTTGACATCACAACCCTCAAACGGCGCGGCACGGGCCAAGTTAATGCCGCCAAGCCTCGTTTGAGGTTCGATAAGGTTGCGACCAGGCTCATCGAACGTCTGCAAGCCACCCTTGGCGAAACCGTGCCGGACGGCATGACAGTGTTGCTGACCATCACCGCTCCCATCCGTTTGCCATCGAAAACCGCTGCCTCGCTCGAAGACAAAATACAAACTCTTCTCGGGCGGGGATCGCCGGATCGAGATGAGAAAGACACAATTCACGGGAATCGTGTCCAGATTCGACTTTTGAGAGACGAATCTAAGCGAGCGCCAAAAATGATTGGCTTCGTGCACAATCCCGATTCAGACCCACTTCTACTTTTGAACATGACACGTGAATTGCTTGAGCTATTCAGCGCCGAGGCCGGCAGGCCGGCGCCGGGGCTTGCGGGTGATCGATGGCTCGTTGTGATAAGCGCCGGAGGAATTTCATGCTTAGAGGCATATCGCTACATCTATTCGCAGTTGCGCATGGTGACCGGCTTTAAGAAGATTCTCATGGTGTTTGGCGATGCGCATGTCGGGATGTTGACGGGATGAAACCAGGCTGAATGCCTCCTCCGTGGGGCAGGCGCTTTCGCCTGCCAACCGCCCCCCTCACGGTGACTTCCGCCACGGGCTGATAGAAAGCTGGTGCATCCGTGCGACCGCGAAGCCCGGAGTGTACGACCTGCCGGCCCGGCGTAACCGATGAGGTCAGCGCCGCCCAACTAAAGCTCCTCAATCCGAACGATCATAAGGTACCTGCCGAAGCAGCTTATAATCGAAGCAACCTCACCGGCAGGTTCAAGCGTGGATCTGCTTAGCCATCGGCCAGCCAGCCGTCTGATCCGCGGCTGCCGTTGGATTCAGTGCCGAAACTGGTTGCCCTGCGAAAAGACTCCAAGCTCCATTCGCCCCCGGGTTCGCCGCAGCGCAGAATGTACAAGCCGTCGTTCGCCCGCACCTTGAAAAAGCTGCCGTCACGGCCATACCACTGGTCCACGATTTCTTCCACAAGGTAATCATGCCCGCCAAGATGGAAGCGGATGGGCCGCTCCTCCGCCTTCCGCCCCGCGTAGCATTCCACTCGGACCTTCATCCTGCTTCCATTATGCTGCCCGGCGCCGCCGCCGATGGCGTCCGTTGCCGCGCGCCCACCAGGCCTCTTACCATAAGTTCATGACCAACGAAAACCAGATTGCCCCACGCGCTCTAGGCTCCACCGGGCTGAACGTGTTTCCCATGGCGCTGGGCTGTATGGGAATGTCCGGAGTGTACGGCGCCACCGACGATAACGAAAGCATCGCGACCATTCACGCCGCCCTGGATGCCGGCGTGAACCTGCTCGATACCGGCGATTTCTATGGCGCGGGTCACAATGAAATGCTCATCGGACGCGCCCTGAAAGACCGCCGCAATAGCGCGCTGCTCTCGGTGAAGTTCGGTGCGTTACGATCTCCCGACGGCGGCTGGGGCGGCTTCGACGGCCGTCCGGCCGCGGTCAAAAACTTCGCAGCTTACAGCTTGAAACGGCTCGCCGTGGACCACATCGACATTTACCGCCCATCCAGACTTGATCCTAATGTTCCGATCGAGGACACTATCGGAGCCATCGCCGATCTTATCAAGGCAGGGTATGTGCGATTCGCCGGGCTATCGGAAGTGGGAGCGGACACGATCCGTAGAGCGCACGCCGTCCTGCCTGTCAGCGATCTGCAGATCGAGTACGCGCTGATCAGCCGCGGCCCTGAAACGCGGATCTTTCCGGTGCTGGAGGAGCTTGGCGTCGGCGTGACCGCCTATGGCGTCCTCTCGCGCGGGCTGCTGAGCGGCTCCCAGCCCGCCGCACAGGGAGACTTTCGCGCCCACCTCCCGCGCTTCAGTGGCGAGAATTCTACACAGAACCAGAAGACCGTCCAAGACTTGAAGCAACTCGCCGCGGAAAAGGATCTCACGCCGGCGCAACTGGCCATCGCCTGGGTGCTCGCCAAAGGGCCGCGTATCGTTCCGGTGATCGGCGCGCGCACGCCGGAGCAGCTTTCCGAGTCTCTGGCCGCATTGCGCGTGAACCTCTCCGCCGCCGAACTGACGCGCATCGAGGAGACCGTACCTCCGTCCGCCATCGCTGGAACCCGCTACGACGAACGTCAGATGAGGATGCTCGACAGCGAAAAGTAGTAGGCGCACGGAAAACGATCACACGTTTCGAAAATAATCCCGCCCCACACCAACCAAACCACTTACCACCCCGCCACCCTCCGCGCAACAGCCGTTTTCCGGCACCCGCCACATAGCATGGAATCGAAGTAAGGGTGCCTCATCCCCTCACTCCAAAGGAAAATCCAAATGATAATCTCCGATAAGCAGCAAGAAGCAAACCGGCAGAATGCGCAGCACTCTACCGGTCCAATAACTCCCGAGGGTAAGGCCTCCGTGCGCCTCAACGCCCTCACTTACGGCCTGCGCGCCCGTAGCACTCTCATCCCCGGCGAAGACCCCGAGGAATACAAACAGCTCTGGGACGAGCTCTCAGCCGAGTGGCAGCCCCAAACCCGCACCGAGCGGCTCCATCTGGAACAGATGGCCACCGGCCAATGGTTGCTCGCCCGCATTG
>JBEKUO010000741.1:0-3541 GCA_049514955.1 Bryobacteraceae bacterium
CCGTCAAAGCCAGCCGGCGCCAACGTCTGCGAGGGCCTCGCTACCTCAAGGGCAACTCCACGCACAAGCCCGCCCAGCGCCTCCGCTGGGGCACGTCGGAGCGCCGCCACACATTCAGCCGCCGCCTGTGCAAAGGCCAGCCGACCGGAGCGCATCGCCGGCGCGCGGGCAGCCCGAGCACCACTAGCGGCGTCTGACGGAGGTGAGCCGTTTGGCCACCGGCACGGCGGCTCACCTCTAAACCTACAAACGGTCCAGGTGCCGGTCGTGAGCAGTGTGCTGTGAGCGCGCCGGCGCCTCCGGACGGAGCGGCTTCCACCTCTATCGGAGCGCGTAGCTCAGGCCCGTGGTGAACTGGAACGAGTTCTTCTTGAACCCCGGCGGCGGATCATTCAGGAACGTGTCCAGCGAGCTAATCGAAAGGCTGAAGCGCTTGTGAACGGGGAGCGACAGGCTTGCCAGGCCGGTCGCCGACCAAGCCCGCGTGTTGTTCCAGGCCGGCGTAGCCGAGATCTGCTCGTTGAACACCACGCCGTGCGCGAGCTTGCGCGTATAGATCTCGGCGAACATGGAGCCCACCAGGCTCTGGTTGGATGAGGAGACCTGGAAGTTCTGATGGATATAATCGACAGAGGCCTTCACGTCGAATTCCTGCGTGCCGGTCTTGATGACCGTCCAGCCCAGCCCGCCGCCATACAATTGCTGCAGGTCCAGGCCCTGCGAGAAATTGTGGTCGAGGGCGATCTGGCCGAATCCGAACAAGCGCGGGGAGAAGTATTGGTCGCGTTCCGCGTCGGCGTGATAGATATCGGTCTTGATGTCGGGCACGCCGGGCTGGCTCACCTTGCCGTAAGCGGCGCTAAAATCGAACAGCGTGCGGTTGCTGGGATTCAGCCAGCTCACGGTGGGCTCGGCGCGCACAAGCGAAATCGCTCCCGTGAATGTTTCGGCTTTTTGGGTGGCTTCCACCAGGCTGATTCCGGCCACGACCGTGCCGCCCCAGTCCTGAAGGAAGCCTTCCTCGTTGTTCACCGCCTTTTCAAACTCGGGCT
Organism: Bryobacteraceae bacterium; assembly: GCA_049514955.1. Lineage (GTDB taxonomy): Bacteria > Acidobacteriota > Terriglobia > Bryobacterales > Bryobacteraceae > Bog-159. Next base: position 1,053 of record JBEKUO010000741.1, read on the forward strand.
GCCCGACCACGAAGCCCGCATCCGCCACCGGAATGGCGCGCGGCGCGGCCCCCGCGGCAGCTTGTACTTCGATCTTCTGATCCTTCATGGAAAGGTTGCCCTCGGGCACCTGGCCGGTATCCACATGTTTCGCGAGCTCCACATTCTTGGGAATGACGGCAAACGGATGCGACGTGCGGAGCTCTTGAATCTTGGTCCAGTCCACGGTAATCTCGCCGGCCATGTCGCTCTTAAAAGTAACGGAGCCGCCCTTGGCTCTTACGAGCTGACCGATGAGCTTTTCGCCGTCGGTGAAAACCAGGACGTCGGGCTCGGGCTTGGATCCGCCGCCAGGCGCCTGAGCGTAAAGCGCGGCGCACCCGCAGACAACGGCCAAGGCTGCGGCGAGCCATGGCCGGCGTTGGCGGAAGAGCCTAAAGGTAATGTTAGTTCGCATTGCACTTCCGTTACTCAGGCTGCCACCAGCATGGAGGTGCAGTGCGGGCACCGCTTGGCTCCGATGGGCACTGCCGTGAGGCAGAAGGGGCATTTCTCCTCGGGAGGCGCGGGCGGCGCTTCTTTCTTCGGCGTGAAGCGATTGACCTGGCGGATCACCAGGAAAATCACGAACGCCACAATCACGAAGTCGACCACCGCATTCAGAAACAGGCCGTAATTGATGGTCGCGGCATGTGCGGCTTTCGCGGCGGTCAGCGAGTCGTAGCCTTTGCCCGACAAATCGATGAACAAGCCGCTGAAGTCCACCTTCCCTAACAGCAGGCCGATCGGCGGCATCAGAATGTCGTTGACCAACGACGAGATGATCTTGCCGAACGCCGCTCCGATGATCACTGCGACGGCAAGGTCCAGGACGTTGCCGCGCATGATGAATTCCTTGAATTCTTTAATCACTTATCGTTCTCCTTAATTGGTTCGTTCAGATATTGCACCCGTAATGCCAAGTTGGTGGGGCAGGCGCTTTCGCCTGCCAACCTATCTCAGGCTTGAGATTAGCCCGCCGAAGTCGTCTCAGCGCGAGGACCGAGCAAGCGATACAATGTCGCCCGGCTGACGCCCAGCACTTCGGCCGCGCGCAACTTGTCCCCACCATAATAATCCACGATGCGGCGCGCATGAATGCGCTGGATTTCGTCCACGGAAACCAATTCGAGGCCTGCAGCATTCGCCGGAAACTCGCGTTTGAAGTTGTCCGGCAGATCCGCCACATCGATCCTGCCGGACTCGGCCATCATGCAAGCATAGCCGATCGCGTTTTCCAGCTCGCGCACGTTGCCCGGCCAGGAGTAACGCGCCAGCAGGGCTTCGGCGCGGCGCGTGAGCCCCTCGATGGACTTGCCGTATAAACCGCAGAAGTGGTCGATAAAATGGCGCAGCAGCAGCGGCAAGTCTTCCTTGCGCTCGGCCAGCGCGGGCAGCTTGATCTCCACCATGGAGAGGCGGAAGAACAAATCCTCGCGAAAGAGTTTCTCTTCCGCCAGAGAGCGCAAGTCGCGATTGGTGGCGGCGACGATCCGCACGTTGACTTTCCGCAGGGCCGGAGAACCGACTCTCTGGATTTCCTGGTTCTGCACCGCGCGCAGCAGCTTGGCTTGCGCGGGCAACGGCAATTCGCCGATCTCGTCCAGAAACAGCACGCCGCCGTGCGCATGCTCGAACATCCCGGCCTGATCCTGGGTGGCCCCGGTGAACGAGCCGCGCGTGTGCCCGAAAAGCTCGCTTTCCACCAGGCTCTCCGGGATCGCCGCGCAGTTGCACACGGTGAACGGTCCGGCCGATACCGGGCAGAGATGGTGCAGCGCGCGGGCTACCAATTCCTTGCCGGCGCCGGTCGCGCCCGTCACCAGAGCGGTGCGGAAATGCGGCGCCACGCGGCTGATGCGCGCGAAAGCTTCGAGCATGAGCGGACTGCGGCCGATGATGCCTTCGAATCGGCAAGCGTCCAGAAGTTCCGCGTCGAGACGGCTGGCCTTCCGGCGCCGCTCGGCTTCCGCCAGCACGCGCTCCACGCGCTCGCGCAGGCGATCGAGCGAGACCGGCTTGTTCAGATAATCGCAAGCGCCCTTTTGGATGGCCTCGACCGCCGATTCGGTGGAGTAATGTGCGGTCATCAGAATGACGTCGATGGCGGGATCGGCCTCCACAATGCGCTCCAGCACTTCGATGCCGGACATGCCGGGCATCATCAGGTCCACCAGCACCATCTGCGGACGGCGGCGGCGTACGATTTCCAGTCCGGCCACGGGATCTTCCGCCGTGAGGATCTCGATGTCATACCGTTTGAGGGCCGCGCTGACGAGCGCCAGCGACTGCGGATCGTCGTCGATGGCCACCAGCGCCGGCCGATACAGGTTCGCAGCGCTCATAGCGGGCGTGGCGCACGCTTCAGCGCGAGCAGACCGGGGCGGCCCGCCACCAGCGTCGGAAACCTTGCACCGCTTCGTGGCGCAGGCACTCCTGCCTGCCGCGCCGGCACTCTTGCCGGCGCCGGC
>JBEKUO010000742.1:0-3512 GCA_049514955.1 Bryobacteraceae bacterium
CACATCGCGCAAATTCAGGTCTTGCGCATTTTCGTCAACGTGCCACAGACCAATGTCGCATCGATGCACCCCGGCGAAACCGCCGAACTACGCGTGCAGGAGTTGCCCGGCCAGGTCTTCTCCGCGAAGGTCACGCATATCGCGAACGCGCTGGACGCCACCTCGCGCGCCATGCTGACGGTGCTCGAAGTGCCCAATCCGCGCGGCGTGCTGATGCCCGGCATGTATGCGCAAGTCCGGTTTTCGACCGGACGCGCCGAAGCGGCCGTCATCGTCCCGGGTGACACGCTGATCCTGGGCCGCCAGGGCCCCCGCGTCGCGGTCGTCGGGCCGGACCATCGCATCCACCTGCGTCAGATCCGCATCGGCCAGGATTCGGGTTCCGAGATCGAGGTTGTCTCCGGCCTGTCGGCGGGCGAAGTGGTGGTGGCCAATCCCTCCGACGCAGTCCGCGAGAACGCGCTAGTTGAGGTCCGTAACATTGGCAAATAGGGTGGGGCAGACGCTTCCGCCTGCCAACCCCGTTTCCAGCGATCATGCGACAGCGGCAAGCCCATTCTTAGCGACCAGCACGAGCAGCTTTAGCGAAGCTCCTTGTGGATGCTTTTCACCGCGCTCCCATTGGCTCACCAGGCCCGTGGTCACGTTGAGATAGCGGGCGAAAACGGCCTGGCTGGCGCCCTCCCGCAGACGGAGCGCGCGGATTTCTTTGGGCTTCAAGGGCTGCACCGGCGTAAGGCACAGCTCATCGAATTCACGCATCGTGCGCTTGCCCATCACGCCCACGGCATGCAGACCTTCGGCCGTCTCGTGGATCGATCCCATTAAGGGACTAAGGTATTGCTTACGCATCGCACATTACCTCCGTCAGTGTTCCGGACGCAACCGCCCGCGCCATGGCCTCATCGTCATAGGCAAGCAACTCGGTTGCGAGCTTTCGAAGCGCAAACAACTCGTCACTCCGTATATTGTCCTTTTCATTCTTTGCGAAGCCGTGAACGAAAACGGCTTGCGCGCCTGCGCTGAATACAATCTGTGCCCGAAACCCGCTCGATTTGCCCTGGCCAGGCCGCGCGATCCGCTGTTTGATTACGCCGCCTCCAAGATCGGTCGCGATCAGACCGCGCTCGGCGTCACGGATTGATCGACAGAGCGCGGCGTCGCCGACGTTGGCCTTCTTCGCAAAGCGCATGAACGCCTTGCTTTTGAATATGCGCACTGGCCTCCACAAGAAATATCTCGGGCACCGCCGTCTAGCCAGCATAACACCCAGTGCGATAGATCAGCGATTTCCTTTTAGCGCGTCAATAACCTCAAAATAAGTGCGCAATATCGGCAAATAGCGCCCCGGCGCACGATGGAGTATAATTCCCCTATCCGCGTTCTAGGGAGGGGAAATGGAGCGCATTCATCGGACGGGACTGCTATCGCTGGCCTTGCTGCTAGCCGTGCCTTGTGCAATCGCAAACGACAACGACCCGAAACACGATCCCGACCAGATCGGGACCCGCGACGTCGGCAAGGGCGTCAACTTCTACTCGGTCGAAAAAGAAATCGGCCTGGGCAAGGAGATGGCGCGCGAAGTGGAAAAGGAAGCCAAGCTGGTGGACGATGCGCCCGTTTCGGAGTACATCAACCGCGTGGCGCAGAACTTGGTGCGCAACTCCGATGCCAAGTTTCCGTTCAACGTCAAGGTCGTCGATTCGGATGAAATCAATGCCTTCGCGCTCCCTGGCGGTTTCATGTTCGTCACCTCCGGAATGATTTTCAGGGCTGAGAACGAGGCCGAGTTGGCCGGTGTGATGGCGCATGAAATCGGGCATGTGGCGGCACGCCACGGCACCCGCCAGGCCACCCGCGGCCAGCTTGTCAACTATGGCTCGATTCCGCTGATCTTCCTGGGTGGATGGGCCGGATACGCTGTTCGCCAAGCCGTCACGCTGGCCATTCCGATGGGCTTTCTGAAGTTCTCCCGCGGTATGGAGGCGGAAGCCGATCTGCTCGGCCTGCAGTACATGTACAAAGCCGGCTACGATCCGGTTGAGTTCGTCAATTTCTTCGAAAAGATCGAGTCTCTCGAAAAAAGAAAGCCGGGCGCCGTGTCGAGACTCTTTTCGACGCACCCCATGACCGGCGATCGCATCCGCGCCGCGCAGAAAGAGATTGAGCAGAACCTGAAGTCCAGGCCCGAATATCTCCTCGACACTTCGGAATTCCACGACGTCCGGATGCGGCTGGCTTCGATGCAGAACCGCCGCAGGCCGACAGACGACCCGGGCCGTCCGGTCCTGCGCACGCGGCCGTCGGCCAAAGTGGATCAGGATAGTGCTTCGAATGGCGATGCCGACCGCCCCACGTTGAAGCGGCGCGATTGATCGCCCTATTCGTTTTCCCCCGGTACTGAGACAGCTTTCTGCTGGAGCGCCCACTCCACGAAACCCTCTGGAGCATTGCGTACCCCGTGAATGTTGGCCTTGTCGATGGCCTTGATATTCTTCCACTGGGCGCCCTGGAGATTCACGTTGCGCAGGTCGGCGTCTTCGAGGTTGGCGCCGCTCAGGTCCGCGCCGCTCAGGTCGGCGTTAACCAGGTCCGCACCCTGCAGTTCCACGCTTTCGAGCTTCGCATTGCGCAGATTGCTTTGCCGCAAATTCGCCGACCTGAGGTTGGCGTATTCCAGATCGCACGCTTCCAGATTGCTGTCCCGCATATCGGCAGCCTCCAGATTGGATCGGAGCAGGTTCGCGCCCCGCAACTGGACGCCTTGCAGAAAGGCGCCGGCCGCGTTCACGCCCACCAGGGGAACATGGTCCAGGTTCAGCTCCTGCAGAGCTTCAATCCTGCCGCCGCTGCCGCCTTTGCCTTGTGCCGTGTTGATGACCTGCCACGCTTGATAGTGTTTCTGCTTTTTCCGGTCGCCGGACTCGGCGAAATAGAAGATCACCGCGAACAGCACCGAAAGAACGCTCAAGTACTCCAGCACCTCCAGCAGCGCCCATCTGCTCAGGTAATACGCGGCCCATTGCAGGCTCCACTCCAATGCGTGGAAAGGCATCAGCCACATCGAACTGTTCGCGGTGAATGTGGACCATTGTAGCGGCGGCTGCCGCAGTTCGCGTACCAGCATCGGGACCTCGGGTTGAGGTTATTGTAATAGTAAATGAGAGGCGCCATTCTAACCGCCGCCGTATTGCTCCTGTCGGCTGGCGAACGCTTAGTCGGCTCGTTCGCGAAGTCCCCGAAGTGAGCGCCCTGATACACTGCGACTAGTGGGCCCGCACCGCCTCGTACAGTCCGCCTCCTACGCCGTTTTGCTCGAAGCCGCGGCCGAGTTCCTGTTCCTGGAGTCCCTCAAGGAGTATCCCGAAATCCTGATTATGGCGCAGAGCCGCGGTGCTGCCGACGACTTCGCGCGCTCGGCTTGCCAGGCCGGCTTCCTGGGCGTCCACCGCATGACACTCACCGGGCTCGCGGTGGATCTCGCCCAAGCGCCGCTGGCTCGCGCCGGGCTT
>JBEKUO010000743.1:0-3507 GCA_049514955.1 Bryobacteraceae bacterium
TTCTGGAAGCTGTTGTGGACGCGGGCGGTTTCGCGGGACGTGTTACCGTACAGTCAACTGGGTGGTGCCGGGGCGAACTACGGGACGGTGCAAGGACGATCAGACGCACCGTCTGAACCGTTCGCGGAAGGTGCTGGGCTATCCGGTATGCGGATATTTCCCAGAGCGGACGGCGTGTTCGCCAGCGGACCTGTGGGCTTTGGTATTCTTGGAAGCAAAGGCCACCGCTGATCGTTGCGGGGCGGATTGCGCGTCACCCAACAGAATGGCTCGAAAGGAAGAAAATGATTAAAGCGACGCAATTCCTTCACGATAAGGGCCAGAGTTTGTGGCTCGACAACATCACGCGCGACCTCCTGGATACCGGTACGCTTGGACGATACATCGACGAGCTTTCGGTTACGGGACTTACCTCCAACCCCACGATCTTTGACCACGCAATCAAGAACAGCCAGGCTTATGACTCGGCAATCTCGAAGAAAGTCAAGCAAGGCTTGTCGGGCGAGGAGCTTTTCTTCGACCTCGCGCTGGAAGATCTCACCCGCGCGGCCGATTTGTTCCGGCCGATTTACGAACGAACCAGCGGGGTCGACGGATGGGTGTCGTTGGAGGTATCGCCCCTCCTGGCCCACGACAGCGACCGTACTCTGCGTGCGGCTCAAGATCTGTTTGCGCGAGCCGCCCGGCCCAACGTGTTCATCAAAATTCCCGGCACCAAGGAGGGTCTGCCCGCGATCGAGAAGGCGATCGCAGCCGGCGTTCCCGTAAACGTGACTCTCCTGTTTTCACGCGAGCAGTATCTTGCGGCGGCGGATGCCTTCATGCGCGGCATCGAGCGGCGCATCCAAGCTGGGCTAAACCCCCAGGTCGCCTCCGTGGCGTCGCTGTTCGTCAGCCGCTGGGACGCCGCCGTGGCTAACAAAGTGCCCGAACAGCTTCGCAACCAGCTTGGTATTGCGATAGCCCAGCGAGCTTATAAGGCATCGCGCGATATTACTGGCTCCGAACGGTGGCGGCGCGCCTACAACTTCGGAGCCCGCCCTCAACGCTTGTTGTGGGCGAGCACAGGCGCCAAGGACCCCAAAGCTTCGCCAACCCTCTACGTCGACGCGCTAGCCGCCCCGTTCACCGTCAATACGATGCCCGAGGCAACCTTGAAAGCTCTGGCGGACCGGACCCAAACAGGCGAGTTGCCGGTAGTTGGCGGTGGCTGTGAGGAAGTTTTGGCACGTTTCGCCGCCGCGGGCATCGACGTCGACGCCCTGGCGACGCAACTCCAGGACGAAGGCGCGAAATCCTTCGTCGCGTCTTGGAATGACCTGATGGCCGTGATTGCGTCCAAGAGTGCCGCGCTCGCCGCGCCTGCTCTCAATGCTTAGGAACAGGTATGCCATCACGCGAACAAACACCCGAGGTAAAGCCGGCCACCGAACGCACGGCGTGGAAAGCCCTCCAGGCTCATCACCAGAAAATCCGCGGATCGCATCTTCGGGAGTTGTTTTCCGGCGACCCGGAGCGCGGCGACCGGTTGAACGCCGAAGCGCTGGGAATTTACCTGGATTACTCGAAGAATCGCATTACGTCCGAAACGCTGCAGCTTCTTATCCAACTGGCGGAAGAATCCGGTCTGCGAACCAGAATCGAAGCGATGTTCCGCGGCGCGAAGATCAATGTCACAGAGAACCGCTCCGTTCTGCACGTGGCGCTACGCGCGCCAAAAGGTACGTCCATCTTTGTGGATGGCATCGACGTGGTGCCACCCGTGCACACGGTGCTCGACAAAATGGAGGGGTTGTCGAATCGGATACGTAGCGGCGCCTGGAAGGGCCATACGGGCAAGCGCATCCGCAACGTGATCAACATTGGAATCGGCGGCTCCGATCTTGGACCGGTCATGGCCTATGAGGCCCTTCGGCACTACAGTCAGCGGGACGCGATCTTTCGCTTCGTCTCCAACGTGGATGGGACCGATTTTGCCGAAGCCGTCCGGGATCTCGACCCAGCCGAGACGCTGTTCATCGTCTCTTCCAAAACCTTCACTACCCTCGAGACCATGACCAACGCTCACACGGCGCGTGCATGGTCGCTGGCGGGCTTGGGAGGCGACGAAAAGTCGGTAGCGGCGCATTTTGTCGCAGTCTCTACGAATGCAAAGGAAGTGGCCAAGTTTGGAATCGATACGGCCAATATGTTCGAGTTCTGGGATTGGGTCGGCGGCCGTTACTCGATGGATTCGGCGATCGGCCTTTCGACCATGATCGCCATCGGCCCTGAGAACTTCCGCTCCATGCTGGACGGATTTCACCAGATGGACGAACACTTTCGCACTGCCCCGTTTGAGCGCAATCTGCCGGTGCTCATGGGCCTATTGACTATCTGGTACACAGACTTCTTCGACGCACAAACCGTCGCCATACTGCCCTACGAGCAATACCTGAAGCGGTTCCCCGCCTATCTGCAGCAGTTGACAATGGAGAGTAACGGCAAGCACGTTACGCTCGTTGGCTCCCCGGTCGGCTGCAGCACCAGCCCCATTTATTGGGGCGAACCCGGAACCAACGGACAGCACTCGTTCTACCAGTTGATCCATCAAGGAACCCGCCTGATCCCTTGCGACTTCATCGCGTTCGGGCAGGCGCTCAACCCACTCGGACGCCATCACGACATTCTGTTGGCGAATGTATTTGCGCAGGCAGAGGCGCTCGCTTTCGGCAAAACACCCGAGCAGGTGAAGGCCGAGGGCACCCCCGATTGGCTCGTGCCGCACCGGGTTTTCGAAGGTAACCGGCCCTCCAATACGATTCTTGCTGAGCGGCTTACGCCCGAAACGCTCGGCAAGCTGGTTGCCCTCTACGAGCACAGCGTGTTCACTCAAGGCGCTATTTGGAACATCGACTCATTCGACCAATGGGGGGTGGAGCTCGGCAAAGTTTTGGCCCAGAGGATCGTGCCGGAGATGGAGAGCAAGGAAGAGCCGAAGCTCAGCCACGACAGGTCCACAAACAACTTAATCCGCCGCTCTCGGATGCTCAAGGGCACGCAATAGGGTCTCCGACTCGGCATAGTACGGCCTGCAGAACGGGATCCAATGGCTCATTCGAAGAGCCTTTGGCTCGCTGCTCCACCCCCCCCCGGGTCTGCGTGCATCACTCCCATCTGGAAGCTGTGTCTTACTGTCCTGATCTTCCGGAATCCGCAACCGCTGTACCCGCGCCGCCCCACACAGCGTCAAAATATACTTGTGAAATCCCTCTGCATCTGCCTCTTCACCGCCTCCCTGCTCTCCGCCCAGCCGCCGCGCGTCGGCGATATCGAGTTTTACGGCCTGCACAAGCTGTCGGAACAGAAATTGCTGCATACGCTGCATCTGAGTTCGGGTGGCGCCCTGCCTCCATCCAAAGGCGACCTCGAAGACGAATTGGAAAAGATCCCCGGGGTGGTGCGGGCGCATGTGGAAGCGGTGTGCTGCGACGATGGCAAGACCACCCTCTTCATCGGCATCGAAGA
>JBEKUO010000744.1:0-3500 GCA_049514955.1 Bryobacteraceae bacterium
AGGTGCCCATGAAGACGTCGATCTCGTCCAGCACACCCAAGTGCTCGGCAGCGCCCGCGCCGGTGGGTCCCAGCACGCCGATGCCATGCGCTTCGTCCACATAGATCCTGGCGCCGAACGGCTTGGCTTGGCGCACGATGCCACGCAGATCCGCAAGATCGCCTTCCATGCTACACACGCCTTCGGAAACGATCAGGATCTTCTCGCGTAGCGGGCAATTCTCCAGGCAGCGCTCGAGGTGCTCCGCATCGTTGTGGCGGAAGCCTTTGGTGCGCGCCGTCGAGCGCAACACGCCCTCCAGCACGCTGGCGTGCACGTTCTGGTCGTAGAGCAAGGCATCGCCTTTTTCGGCCAGGGCCGCCAGCGTCGCGTAATTGGCCTGGAAACCCGTGCCGAAAGTGATCGCCTCTTCCTTGTGCACGAAGGCCGCCAACTCCGTTTCCAGCTTCACGTGCAGGTCCAGCGTACCGTTCAGCAGCCGCGAACCGCTGCATCCGCTGCCATACTTCTTGACTGCCTGAGCGGCTGCTTCCTTTACCTTCGGGTGCGTGATCAGGTCCAGGTAATCATTGGAGCCGAACATCAGCACCTTGCGATCGCCCATGCGTACCTCGCCGGGGCCGCAGCCTACGCGATCGCTGAAGACCTCGAAGGACATGTACAGTCCGGCGGCTTGAAACTCGCCCGGAAGCGTGAAATTCCGGCACTTGTCGAAAAGATCGCTGGACCGCTCGTGCGATCCCGCGGCCCTTTTGGCCGATGCAGGGGTAGTAGAAGAGCTGCGCATCTTCCTCAATTCCATTCGTAGATTCGGTACGTCTTATACTTCCGAGCCCCCATGGCTTCCAGCGACCGGTTCATGAGTACATTATCCTCCAGTATCCAGGACATCTCGCTATGCCCATAGCCCAGCCGCCGGGCATTGCGAATCAACGTGGCGTAAAACCCCGCGGCCACGCCGGCGGTCCGGTACTCTTCCACGACGCCCAACAGGAGCACCCGCAATTCTCTGATCAAACGTTGATGATACAGGATTTTGAAGAGGCCCAACGGGAACAGTCTGCCTCCGGCATGTTTCAACGCCAGATTGATGTTCGGCAGCGCCAGCGCAAAGCCCACGGGGCGCCCTTCTACTTCGCCGATCAGCGTGAGGTCGGGCTTCAGGATCTGCTTCATCTCGGCGGCCACGTGCAGGAACTCCTCGCGGGTCATCGGGACGAAACCCCAGTTGCGGGTCCATGCCGCGTTGTACAGGTTCCAGACCAGATCCAGCTCTTCCGCGAACTGGCGCACGCGGATGGGCCGTATCGCAACGCCTTGAGCGCCGGCCGCGCGTTCCGCCACGCGTTCGATCCTCTTGCCGTCCACCTCGCTTGGGGTGGACCAATACGCCAGCAGATCCTTGGCTTTGCGTAGCCCCACGGCTTCCATCAGTTTCGGATAACTGGGCGGATTGTAGGTCATCATTACGCTGGGGCTGGAGTCGAAGCCATCCACCAGCAGGCCGCATTCGTAATTGGTGGAAGGGCTCAGGGGGCCGCGAATCACCTTGGCGCCGCGTTCCAGCAGCCACTTCCGCGCGGCTTCCATCACCGTCCGGGCCACCTCCACATCGTCGATCGATTCGAAGAACCCGAAGGCTCCGGCCTCTTCCTCGTGAAAAGCGTTGAAGTTCCGGTCCACGATGGCGGCCACCCGGGCGCATACCCGACCCTCGCGGCGGGCGAGGAAGCACTGCATCTCCGCATGCGCGTAGAACGGATGTTTGCGCGTGTTCAGCACTTCTTTCTGCGCGATGCGCAACGGCGGCACCCAATACGGGTGGTCGCGGTATAGCCGGTACGGAAGATCCACAAACTCTCTCCAGGACTGTTTGTCCTGAACTGCGACGATTTCCACGCCTGCCAACTAGAGGGCCCCTTTTCCGAGGATTCTGTATAAATGCGGTGCGAAAAGCACCAAAAGACCGGCCACGACGGCCCCGGCCAGGACGTCGACCGTGTAATGGTATCGAAGATAAACTGTAGCAGAAATGATGGACAAGGTATAGGCGAAGTAGATCCAGAACAGGCGCTTTGAGATCAGGCGGCTGCCCCAACACGCCAATACGGTGAGCTCCGTATGGCCGCTCGGAAAACAATCCCAGGCCCGCGATTCCAGGCGGTCAAGGGTCAATTGCAGCGCGCGCGTCACCCACAAGCCCCGCAACGGCACGGTTTGCAGACTGCTCAAGAAGAAGCGCGGGCCGCGCGCCGGCACCAGCACGTAGCCCACGTAAGACACCAGATACCCGAGGGCGATGAGGAACGCATAATAGCGGAACTCGGCATATCGGTGCTGGCGCCACAGTAGGAAAGCGATCAGGAGCCCGACCGGCACGAACAGCGTATAGACGATCTGCAGATATTCGGTGAGCACCGGCGTGTAGATGCGCTCCAGCCAGACCGTGGGATTCGCACCCCAGATCCGGTAATCCAGCCGCGCCAGTGCGGCATCCGCGTCGTTAACGCCGATGGCTGGAACGAGGAGGGCCATCTCGCGATAGCACCACGCGACATACGGCAACGGATACCAGTGCCGAAAGATAAGACTGGCGCGCCCGGGCCGCCTCACCGCCAGGATTACCAGTAGAATGGCCGCGATGTGCAGGGCCAGCAGCCACCCGGGATCCGGTAGGCGGTTCCAGAGCCACAGAATTGCCACACCCGCAGCCGCGTAATACGTGAGCACCACCCGATCGACGGGCCAGAAACCGCGGCTGGCCGGCAGATTCAGAACTTCAGCCAACCTGCCTCCTTGTACCAGTCGAGTGATCGCCCGAGTCCCTCGTCCAGGCCGGTCGATGCGCGAAAGCCCAACTCCCGGCAAGCCCGGCTAGGGTCGCACACCCAACCCGCGCAGCACGCTTCAGCGACCTTGTCGCGCGAGAGAATGCCGGGCTTTCCGCTCAGGCGCGTCCACCACTCGGCCAGCAGGCCCAAAGCGTACGCGGCCTGCTCCGGGATGGTTACGGTGCGTGCGGAACGGCCCATCAGGCGCGCGGCTGTGGCGCCGAATTCCTCCCAGGAGACCGCCGACGGATGCGCCAGGTAGAAGATCTTACCGCCGGCATCTTCGCGATCCGCCGCGGCGATGAGTCCCTCCACCAGGTCTCCAACGTAAATCAGGCTGAAGCCGCGCTCGGCGCTGCCAATCCGCACCATCCATCCGCGGGCTACCGCGCGGATCACCTGGAATACATCGCGGTCGCGCGGCCCATAGACCACCGGCGGACGCACGATAACGGTTCTCTCCCAGACTGGCGATTTGCGCACGGCTTCCTCGCCGGCCAGCTTCGATCGGCCGTAGTGCGAGACCGGACGCGGCGGGGCATCTTCGGTGAGCGGCGTATCATGCGTGCTTGGACCGGCCGCCGCCAGGCTGCTGACATGCACGAACCGCCGTACGCCGGCGCTCGCGCCCAGCAGGTTGGCAGTGGCGCCGGCATTGCCTGCGTAGTA
>JBEKUO010000745.1:0-3486 GCA_049514955.1 Bryobacteraceae bacterium
CGCCAGCCTAAACAACACCCCGGCGGCATAAGAACCTTTGGGCGCTTGGCCGTACAGTGAACTCACGCCCCAAAGCCTTCCACCGGTGGCAGAGAAGAGTTCAACCGGGCTTCCGCCGTCCACCCCCGTCGACGAAAATGGGGTCAGGGTCTGAATCAGGCCTCCGTTAACCGGCGAGAGGTTTACGATGTCGCCGAAACCGGTGCTGCCATAATATTCAGCCATCCAGAAGGTGCCGTCACTTGCGAGCACCAATCCATCAGGACTGACATTCGAGTCGGTTGTGTAGACCGGATAGATCTGGAGATCGCTGCCGTCGAGTCGAACCTGGAAGAGCCCGATACCATTCAACAAATATCCGCTATAGGCGCCATAGAGGTTTCCGTCGGGACCGACGGCAGAGACATTTCCGTGGGTCGGCTCTTGATTAACTACCGGAAAGACCAGCGAAGTCGTCTGTAGCTCTCCAGTTGCCTCGATGTAATGGAACAGTGTGGAACCGTTCGCCACGATGGTAGTGCCATAAAAGGTCCCGTCGGGACCCACCACGAGATTAGTGGGATTCGCTCCGGTGGTGGCGGAATCGAAGTTGACGACGACTTCATAGGCTCCCGTTGCCGCAACGACGCGAAAGATCGTCCCGCAATTGAAGCCGTAGCCGCAACTGTTGGTTCCACCGTAGTAGGTCGTCCCGTAAACGTTGCCATCGTTCCCCGCAGCCAGGTAGGTTGGCGAGGATCCGTTCGCGGCATTTCCGTCAATCGAGTAGTTCTGCAGGACCTGGTAGTTCTTTCCGTTCTTGTCGACTCGGAACAAAACTCCGTAGCCCATCGACCCGCCCAAGGCGGTTTCACCGTAGAGCTTACCATCCGGTCCTTCGATGAGTCGAACCGGGCTGCTCCCGCTCGGGTAGGTCTGCGCCTCTCCAGGAGCAAACTCATGCACCGTGGCGAATGTGCCCGAAGGTGTCAGTGAAAATATCAACCCGCCGGCCGCACCAGGTTGCGCCTTTCCGGTCCTCTCAGCCGTGCCATAGAAAATCCCATCCGACCCCTGGATCAGAGAGGTAGCCCCACCACCCTGAGGGCAGGGTCCTAAGTCTTGCGGGTTTTTGCACACGAAAGTGTGGACAGTGGTGAGCTGCTGTCCGGCGGCGTAAGCGCAGCAAGTGAGCAGCGCGATGAAAACGGTTACGTGCATTTTGCCTGGCATGGGATTTTCCCTCCGTATGCCGCCATCGTATCCTGTCCTGATGAGCCTGCAGTGTAAACAATATGTAAAATCATCACGCGTGCGGGAATGGTATGCTTCTCGCTTCCGGTCAACTGTTATCAGGCAGTAAGAGACGGCCTTTTTTCTGTTTAATTTTGGGGTCCACTACACCGGGGCAGACTGCCAGAATCAGTGGGCCCACCGCGGCCATCCAATATTTGTAGTTCCCCGGCAGATTTACAATAAGACTTTAGAATGAAGATCGCCCTGGCGCAGATTAATACCACGGTTGGCGACCTGGCCGGCAATGTGGATCGCATGATCCAGTTTGCGCGCCAGGCGGCGGAAGCTCGCGCGCACGTGGTGGTGTTTCCAGAGCTTTCCGTCACCGGGTACCCGCCGCGCGACCTGGTGGAGAAGCCCACTTTCGGGGAGCGATCGGAGCAGCAACTTGAGCGTTTGGCGGCCGAGACCGCGGCGCTCGATCTGCGCGTGATCGCCGGATATGTGGGCGCTTCCCAGTCGCACACCGGCAAGCGCGCCATGAACTGCGCGGCTATCCTCGCCGGCGGCAGCATCCTTTTTCGACAAGCCAAGATGCTGTTGCCCACCTACGACGTGTTCGATGAAGCGCGCTACTTCCGCCCCGCCGAATCGCAGAGCCTTTTTGCGATCGACGGCCGTAAAGTGGCGCTCACCATCTGCGAGGACTCCTGGAACGACAAGCAGTTTTGGGAGCGTCCGCTCTATCGCCGCGATCCTGTGCAGGAGTTGGCGCATTTGGGCGGCGAGTTGCTCATCAGCATCAACGCTTCGCCGTATCACATGGGCAAGCGGGCGCTGCGCCGGGAGATTTTCGCCGCGACCGCGCGCCGCCACAACATTCCGGTCGTCTATGTGAACCAGGTGGGCGGCAACGATCAACTGGTCTTCGATGGCAGCAGCTTCGCGATGGACGGCACGGGGCGCGTGGCGGCGTCCGCCGCTTCGTTTGCCGAGGATCTCATCCTGTTCGATTCCGATTCCGGCGCGGGCGACTGTCATGACAGCCTGCCGGAGGAATGCGAGGCCGTCTACGAGGCGCTGGTGCTGGGCACGCGCGATTACATACGGAAGTGCGGCTTCGCGCGCGTGCTGATCGGGCTCAGCGGGGGGATTGATTCTTCGCTTACGGCGGCTATCGCGGTGGATGCGCTCGGCGCGGAAAATGTCACGGGGGTCGGCATGCCCGGGCCGTTTTCCTCGGAGGGTAGTATCGGCGATGCGCGCGCCCTGGCGCGGAATCTGGGCATACGCTTCGAGATGGCGCCGATCACGCCGGAATATGACGAGTTCCTGAAGGTGCTCGATCCGCTGGTTGTGGGCGCGCCGCGGGATGTGACCGAGGAGAACCTGCAGGCGCGTCTGCGCGGGGTGACGCTGATGGCGCTGTCGAACAAGTGGTCCGCGCTGGTGCTCACGACCGGAAACAAGAGCGAGCTGGCGGTGGGGTACTGCACGCTGTACGGGGACATGTGCGGGGGGCTGGCGGTGATCAGCGATGTGCCTAAGACGCTGGTCTACGCGCTTTCGCGCATCGCCAACGGGCGTCATCCGGGCGCGATTCCGGAGAGCGTTTTCGAAAAGCCGCCGTCGGCTGAGCTGCGGGCCAATCAGAAAGACAGCGATTCGCTGCCGCCGTATGAGATTCTTGATCAGGTGCTGCGCGCCTACGTGGAGGATTACCAGGCGCCCCGGCAGATCGCACAGGAGCTGGGGCTGCCGCTTGAAGTTGTGGTGGATATTGTGAACAAGGTGGATCGCAACGAGTATAAGCGGCAGCAGGCGGCGCCTGGGTTGAAGGTTACTTCGAAGGCTTTCGGGATTGGGCGACGGTTTCCGATTGCACAGAAGTATTCGGAGTGAGGTGACCTGGACGGCGAACTGAAGTTCGCGCCACGACCGCTTGCGAAATGTAGAAAGTACAGCGGCGAACTGAAGTTCACCGACCGAAGTCCAATTTGCTCGATGGGCGAGCAAAGCTCGCCTGTGCCGGCAAGAGTGCCGGCACGGCAGGCAGGAGTGCCTGCGCCACGCAGCGTCGCAGCAGTACTCGGCGTGAGAGGACGGTTGGCAGGCGAAAGCGCCTGCCCCACCGCCTGCCCCACAAGTCTTAGCGGCGGCGTTCTTCGCGGCGCTCGTGGCGTTCCACGCGCGGCGCGACGGGGCGTCGATAGGGGACCGCATACGAGTGCACGTAGTTTCCGCGGTTTACCCAGGTACGCTCCCACGGAC
>JBEKUO010000746.1:0-4266 GCA_049514955.1 Bryobacteraceae bacterium
CCGAACCATTTCGGTGACGTACCGCGCTTCGTCCTTCGTGATGGAGCGAAGGGGTCTTTCCTTTGTCCCTTTCTCGCGATAACTGAGCCATTTCTTAATGACTTGGTAGCCGCCCAAAGTGTACTCCCAGACGGCGGATGGGATGTTGCCCCAATAGACTTTGTTGTTGAGGAAGACGTCGTAGGTCGTGGAACCTAGCAGCGTGGTCAACTCCCCGACGGCGGCCCCCTCATCGCGCGTGTATTCGCGCTCGATGGCCCTGCTTTTGGCTGGCATGGTGATGCCGCCCTTGCCTGGATGGCCCCAGCGGTAGTCGGGGGGCTGGTCGTGTCGCAGTTGCTGACGCTATATATCACGCCGGTGATTTATTTGTATATGGAGCGTTTGCAGGGGTGGCTGCGCGGCGGCAGGATGGCGGCGCCGGTGCAGGCGCCCGAGTTGGCGGCGCGGTAGGCAGTCACTAAGCGCGGCTTCGTGAGAAATGCACGCAGTAGGCCACCTGACTTCCTTAAATCAGTTACTCGGCCCTATGGGGTACCCTTGCCATACGTATTCCAGAGCCTCGGGCAGGGTTTGTTGTTTTACGGCGCGGTCGGTGTGCCCGGCGTTGCGCGCAAATACAAACTGATAGCGATAGCCCTTGGCTGCAAGCGCTTTGGCCATATTCTCGTTGGCGACAACCCAGTCGTGCATGTTGTCGCGCATGATATTCGGATTGAAGAGGTCTCGATCGCCGACTTCCATCCAGATGCGCAGCAGCTTGGCCGGGGTGTTGGGAATGAGGTGTTCATGAAACTCCCATGCACCGTGGGGGAACTGGGGGTTCCATGGCCACTGCTGGTTCACGTAGGTGCCTGAGTAGGTGAGGACGCGGTGGTAAAGCTCTGGGTGATACCAAGCTCCGCGTACAGTCCTGACATCGTGTCATACTCCAGGCCGCGTTCGCTTCCCTGGGCGTCGCCGCCGCCATTGCCTATGGAGATGGCAATCATCACCGGCACCCGGTGCTCGGCGATCAGATTGTCCAGGGCCGTGAACAATGCCCGGTCAGGTCCGTCTGCCCCGACAATGAACGGCGCGGCCGTGCCGGAAACGTATTGTTTCGGGACATACACAGCCACTCGGCGGGTGTAGGGAGCCGAATGGCTGGTGGTTACCAGCAGCTTGGCGGGGTCGGCGGGGTCCGGCTTGCCAAAGGTGCCGGCCTCGCGGGCGATGCCGGGATAGATCTTGCTGTCGGACGACTCCATAGTGAGCGTGAAGACCGCTCCCTGCGGCACGCCTTCTTGCACGGTCATCTCCGGTGCGGGGTCGTGCGTGGGGCCGAGGATGAAGTTTCCGTCTGAGTCTGCTGGAGCGTTGGCGCCGTCAGGTAAGACTTTCGCCGTGACATAACCGGGCGTGCCGGGATCGCGGGTCGGCGGCGTCGGGCGCGCTGGGCGGGCAGGCGCAATCGGAGCTTGGGCCACTGCTGGATCTAAGCCAGCCGTCAAGCTGATCAAACACGCGATGCTTAGAAGACGGAACATGAAGAACTCCCTTTTGTCTTAGCCATGTCAATTTCTGCCGCAACGGAGACACGTTCGGGTGAGCGCGCAGATGCTCGCAACTCCCAACAAAGCAGCTTGCGGAAGCCTCATCACCGATGTTATCTCGATCAGCCGATAGCCGATCCACACGGACGCATCGCCAACGAGGGACGATGGCAGACCGCCCGAATGTTGGGAAGCAGCGATAGCGTTCTGACGAATGTATGATCAGAAAAAGAAACATGCCCGATCTTCATCAGCAATTCGGCCAGATCGACATCTACCTTTTCGATCAACTGCTTCGAGGCCGGATCAGGCCTGGCATGCGGGTGCTCGATACGGGCTGCGGTTCCGGGCGCAATTTGGTCTACTTTTTCAGGGAGGGGTACGACGTGTTCGGCGTGGACACGGACCCAAACGCGATTGAGTATACGCGCCGCCTCGCCGCATCCCTCGCACCGGCTCTTCCTGCGAACAACTTTCGGGTGGAGTCCATCGAAGAAATGGCCTTTCCAGACGCATGCGCCGATCTCGTGCTGAGTAGCGCCGTGCTCCACTTTGCGCGCTGTGACGATCATTTTGAAGCGATGCTGCGCGCGACATGGCGTGTATTGAAACCGGGCGGCATGTTTTTCTGCCGGCTGGCATCTTCTATCGGAATGGAACATCAAGTCCAGCGTGTGGCGGGACGCCGGTTCCGATTGCCTGACGGTTCGGAGCGCTATCTGGTGGACGAGGCGCTTTTGCTCCGCTTCACCCTAGAGCTGGGTGGGCAATTGGCCGACCCGCTGAAGACCACCGTCGTACAGAATCAACGTTGCATGACCACGTGGATCTTGCGGAAGAACGCCTGACCAGCCAAGCCGTACCATGTGCAACCCAGAGATCGGAGCAAGCCGTGCCGTACTGCCGATCATCGCTCCGTCCTTCCCCCTTCCGCCAATGCCGTCAGCTTTCTTTTGCGTGCGCATCTGACGTACTCTCGCCGTTCACCGCCGTTTTGCCTTCTCAATTTCTTTCGCAGCGTGCGGCTCGACGTTCAAGCCACCGGATGCCTGTCGATAACGATGGACCAGAAAGACGAGCACGAGCACAACGATGGCAATGACGATCAGTACGCGTTTCACGCTCAGGCGCAGCTCAACTTTTCGGTTCCCTTAAGCGACGGTAGAGCCTGTATCCGAAAAAAGAAATCAAGGCGCCAGCGGCAGCTCCAACTCCAATGGCTACACTAGCGGACAGTCCGGTCAGAGCTCCTTGGGCGGCGAGTTCCAACACTCCCGCCGTGGCGCCACCAGCCCCGCCGACACCGGCGCCTACGGACGCCGCCGCCACCGCTTTGATCTTCTCTTTTTCAGCTTCTTCCATTACCTCAGAATTTTACCGTATTTCGAGAGACTCGTCTTCTTTTGCGTACTGGCGCCGGACGCTCTTACCTGAAAAGCTGAGCGCATCGATTGCGAAGAGGTCCTTGGCACGGTACCCTTCCATGCTTCATCACGTTTGGCTATCCCAAACGCGAGTCGTGAAGGTAGCCATTTCCGTGATGGTTGCGGCCTCGCGCGCGGGGACGGCCTGACGCGGCATCAGATAACCAGCTCTAAAGACGACCATTCCGGCGAACGCCACGGCGGGTTTTAACATCATGGTGGGGATCGGGCAGACGACTGATGCTTTTGGAGTGGGCGAGATCGATGTGCGGTAGGTGAGCTACTGCGGGCGCACGCGAAACCTCCTAACTAACCCTGTCCGCCACGACGCATACGGCGCGCTGCCGACCGGAGTGGTTTGTATTTGCCTGCAGATCTTGCCCGGCACGGCTACCGAGCGGGCGGTGCGTACTTATATACCCTGCCATGCTTCATCACGAACACCACTCGCCGAACCGCGGTGATGTCGTCGAGCGGGTTGCCGTCCACGCCTACTATATCCGCGTCTTTCCCCTCCGTCAGAGAACCGATCCGGTCGACCATGCCCAGCGATTCCGCAGCCACCGAAGTTCCGCTCAGCAACGCATCCATGGGACTGTCGCCCCCGTCCTGCACCCGATAGATGAACTCCTCGGCGTTGCGGCCATGCGCGCCGGCTACCGCGTCGGTGCCCAGCACCACCTTCACATGCGCCTTCCGCGCGCGGCGCAGCACGCCGGCTACCAGCGGCAGAGCCTTCTCCATGTAGGCGAACCCCTGCTCGTTGTAGTTGCCGATGCCTATAAACTTCGCCTTGTTATCCAGATAGTTGTGCAGCACCAGGAAATTCGGATCGAAATACACGCCACGGGCCGCCATCAGCTCCAGCGTGGCATCGTCCAGGAAGGTGCCGTGCTCGATCGTGGTGCAGCCTGCCATGATGGCAGCCCTCGCCCCTTCCGAGGCGTGCGCATGAACCATCGCGCGCAGGCCAACCTTCCGAGCCTCGCCACAGGCGGCGTCGATCTGCTCCACGGTCATGGTCATCTTGCCGCCGTCCCGGATGCTGGCCGTGGCGAACAGCTTGATCACGTCCGCACCATCCGCCTTCAGCTTGTCCACTAACGCGCGGATCTGTTCAGGATCGCCGGTCTTGTCCGTGATCTGCGCCAGGGATGTGAGCAGGCGCGGGCCGGGTATGCTGTCCCGCGCAATGAGATCTCGGAGGTCGCCGTCCAGGGCCGCCCCGACGCTCTGCACAGTCGTGAATCCGCCCATTAGGGTGGCATAAAGATTAGCCTCCGCATGCAGCGCGGCCTTTTGCGGGG
>JBEKUO010000747.1:0-3479 GCA_049514955.1 Bryobacteraceae bacterium
CTTTCGTCTGTCAACCTTCCACCTGCAAAGCAGCGACGTGGGACAGACGCTTTCGTCTGTCAACCTTCCACCTGTAAGGCAGCGACGTGGGACAGACGCTTTCGTCTGTCAACCACCTCTAAGGCAGCGACGTGGGACAGACGCTTTCGTCTGTCAACCTTCCACCTGCAAAGCAGCGACGTGGGACAGACGCTTTCGTCTGTCAACCTTCCACCTGCAAGCAGCGAGGTGGGACAGACGCTTTCGTCTGTCAACCTCACCGAGGCGGCCCGCCATCGCTGCGGTGTTGCTCCCGGATCACCGCCGGATCGTCCATGCTCACCGATGGCTGCGGATCGAGCGGCTCCCTCGCGGCAGCCGGATCGAACAAGCGCGCATCCTCCGGAGCCACCTGATAGCCCTCGAAATCTGGCGTGCTCGTAAAACAATCGCTCAGATCCGACGCGGCCGCATCGAACAGGTTCAGCGGAGGCAACCCCAGCAGCCGAAAGATAGTCTTCAGCATGCCGGGAAAACTGGTGTTCACGTGTGACACATAGTTGCGTTTCCAGTACGGCCCGATGCCCATGAACACCGTACGATGCGCGTCGATGTGATCGCGCCCGCCCTGGGCGTCGTCTTCGGTCACGAAGATGGCCATCTCGCGCCACCACGGCGTCTGCGACAGGAACTCCACGATGCGGCCCAGTGCGTAATCGTTGTCCGCCACGTAGGACGCCTCAAACGGATAGCCGTCCTTCGGCCGCGGCTTGGCCATGTGATCGTTTGGCAGGTGAATGTAGATGAATCGCGGAAACGGCTCGCCGCCCTTCACGTATTTTTCCTGGATCTCGTCGATGAACTGCGTGGCCCTAAAAAGGTCCGGGATATTCATGTTGAACATCGGATACGCGCGCGAAGTGTTGCGATAGAGCGGCTCCGGCATCGGAACGTTAATCACGAAGCGCGCGCCCGTGGGCTTGTATCCTTCGCCCTCATCGCCGCCCGCCAGCTCAAAACCCTCGCCGTAATTGCGGAAGGAGACGCCGTGGCGCTCCAGGTGGTGCCATATAGTGCCGCCTTCGGGCTGCTCTTCGGGATGCACCGAAGAGCTGCTTTCGGCGAAGTGCAACCGTCCCGGCGCGGATGTCGGAAACCGGAAATCCATGCCATCCGCATATGAGGCGCGGAACGAAGTTTCGGTCCAGGCATCCGGGTACGCGCCAACCAGCCAGTGGTGGCCATCCACGCTGACCTCCGAATCGGCGTAGAAGTTATCGCTGAAGCACCATCGCAGCGCCATGGCGTGATGGTTGGGAGTGACGTCGATCCGTTGCAGGCTGAGACGGTGGCGATTGCCCGCCGCATAGCCCACGCGCCCGAAACGGGCCAATACTGGAGCCCCCATCACCGTGCTGCCGTTGGCGAGGCGCTGGATGTCCCCAAAGACCTCGTCATAAGTGCGGTTTTCCTTCACAATCAGCACCACGTATTTCACGCCCGCGGGCATCGCGGCAGGCGGCTCCTGGCGCGCGTGGAAACCGTTGTCGTCCATCGCCACCTGAGTCTGCGCGGTCACGGCCGCCGCATCGGGCAGGGGAAACGATTCGATGCTGCCTCGCCGGAAAGTCCCGAGAAATGTCTCCATCGATTGGAACATTCCCCGCTCAGTATTCGGGCCGGTGCCCTGACCGTTCACGTTCGTCACGTAGACCTCGTCGTCATCGACCAACACGCGGCTGGGGAACCAGGCCGCTGGCAGATGTCCGAGCACCTTGGATTGACGCGTATCGATCACCCCTACCGCGTTGATGCCCGCCTCCGCCACCAGCAGCCAGCCACTCGATTCGTGGTAAGCCATGCCGATGGGCAGCACGCCGCGGAACTTCTCCAGACCTGGAATGCGGATCTCGATCTGCCCGGTCACGCGATTGGTTTTCGGATCGATCACCGTGATGGAATCGTTATGCCCGTTGGAGACGAAGACGCGATCCGCGGTCGCCACCACGCCCGAGGGGCTGCTGCCGCCATCCGCGCCTTCGCCGAACGGCAGACCGGTGCGGATGAACGCCTGCACTTTGGGCGCGGCGGGATCCGCCAGGTCGATCACGGCCAGCGAATTGGCTTCCTGCACGTTCGGGTCGCCCAAGCCGGGAACCTCCACCGGACCTTTGGCCGTCTCGCGGCGCACGCCATCGCGCGATTCCGGCGAGGGAAATCCGAAAGCTGGAAATGGCAGGCCCGTCTCGCGGAGAGAGTGCACGTCAACGCCGGGCACAGGCTTGTAATCGAACATCCCGATGTTGGTGACGTAGGCTCTGCGCTTGTCCGGCGAGAGCGCCAAAGCGAACGGCAGCCGGCCCAGGCGCAACGACGAAAGCACGCGTTGCTTCTTCACATCGATCGCCGCCAGGCGGAAGTTAGCCGTATCCAGCACGTAGACTACGCCGCGGCCGGCATCGAAAGCCAGGTCTCCCGTGAAGCTGTCCGCGAAGCCTTCCTGGTTCAAATCGTAGATCTTCTTGGCGGCGCCGGTAGTCAGATCGACCAGGCGTACGCGGCCCGAGTTGCCCTCCGACGCGTAAACGGTATGCTCGGTCGCGAATGCCAGCCCCACGAACAGACTGTGCCATGGTTCCTCTCCCTTCTCGGAATGCAGGCCTTCGTTTTCTGACTTCTTCTTTCTCGGCGCGACCAGTTGGCGCGCTGACCACGCGCCGGTGCGATCCTGTTCCAGCACCGTCAGCGAGAAACGATCCGGTCCGCTGTTGGCGGACACCAGCATCTTCCCGCTGCCACTGATGGCCAACCCGAAAGGTCCGGGGCCGGTGACGAACTGACGACCCAGGGGCGAAATGATACGGCCGCCCGGCAGGATGCTGGCGGCCCCCGGGCGGCGCAATGCCGGCCGGATTCCAGCAGGCGCAGCGTAATCCGCGGCCAACATGGGGATTGCCAGGAGCAGCAGCAAGGGGCGCATGGGGTTCTTCCATCTTATAGCGTGCTATAGCGCGGCGCGAGTCCTACCGCAGGCGGGGGCACCGTCCCTGCTGGCAGAAATTACCCCCCGACCCCGCAAGATCTGCATATTACACGCACGCTCATTCGTGCGAAACTATACTAAAGAGAAGAATTTCATAGGGTGTTATGCAATACGGTAACGAACGTGAGATATGGCACGCCAAGTGCAATGAGGTGGCGAAGAAGTGAATCGAATGCGGCGCTTGTTGGGATTCCTGATGCTGGCGGTTTTGAAGGAAGCCGCCGAGCCCCGAAAGGGCCACTCCCAGCACACCGTCGAGACCGTTTCGCAGGCTTGCGCCTTCGCGTTGGGGGCGCAATAACGTGGAAGCATTTCCAAAAGCACTTGGAGGAGATAGTATGGCAAGCCTAAGCGTGGTTGCACCTCAAAAAACGTTGGAAGATCCGTTGGCCCACCTGCCGTGCTCCAGCATCGTGGAACACAAAAAGGGCCAGACCATTTATAACCAGGACCAGCC
>JBEKUO010000748.1:0-3458 GCA_049514955.1 Bryobacteraceae bacterium
CCCCCAAGCGCGGGGGCCGCGGCGCACGCGTCGCTCTGATCGTGCTGGCCGTCCTTATCCTGCTGGGCGCCCGCTCGCTCGCCTCGTTCTCCATCGAGTATCAATGGTGGAAGGAGTTGGGCCAGATCGACACCTGGCTCAGCATGCTGGCCTACGGATTCGCACCCCTGCTCGCGGCAACCCTGATCGCCTTCGCCGCCCTCTGGTGGGCGCATGCGCGCGCGCTGAAATTCGCCGGCACCAGCCTCTCCGAACATCCTATTTACGCCTGGATCTCCAGCCTCGGCCTCCTATTCGTCGGGTATCTCGTCGCGGCCGGCTCCATCGAGACCTGGACCGTGGTGCGCTACCTGGGTGCCCGCGGCATACCCGCGGAGGCCAACGCCTGGCACGATTCCGTGTTCGGCTTGCCGCTGCGGTTTTACCTATTCGATCTGCCATTTTACTCCGACCTGCGCGGCTACCTGCTGGCACTGGTGATCGTCTGCGTGCTGGTCTACTGGATCGCCGCGCGCGGCTGGCAGTTGCGCCACCAACTGCCGGAGATGACCGACATGCGCCAGATCGATCCGTCGTTCTTCCGCCTGGAGGGCGGGCTCGAAGGCCGCTTCCTGCGCGGCGCAATTGTGGTCTTCCTGCTGGCCCTGGCGCTGCGTTTCTTCCTGGCGCGCTACGAAATGGTTTATGACGATCACGGCTTCATGGTGGGCATCGATTACGTGGATCAGAACTTCGCCCTGCCGTTGCAATGGCTGGTGATCGCCGCCTGCCTGGCGGCCGCCGCTCTGGTCTGGATGCGCCGCTGGATCCTGGCCGCCTCGATGGCCCTCTCGCTGGTGATCTCGTTCGCCGTGCCGCGCCTGGTCTCCGCGCTGCACGTGCGGCCCAACGAAATCTCCATACAGCGCCCTTACATCCAGACCCACATCCATGCGACCCGCTCCGCCTACGGATTGGAAAATCGCATGCGGGAGATCGAGTTCAAGGTACACACCGAGTCGGCCATCGATCCCACGCAATACAAAAGCATCATCGACAACGTGCGCCTCTGGGACTGGCACGCCTTCCACGACACGGTCACCCAAATACAGGCCCTGCGCCCCTATTACGTGTTCTCCGACACGGATGTTGACCGCTACACCATCGACGGCGCCTATCGCGAGGTGCTGCTCACGCCGCGCGAGTTGGACATCAACCAGTTGCCCGACGCCAGCAAAAGCTGGATCAACCCCCATTTCGTCTACACGCACGGATACGGCGTGGTTCTGGCGCCGGTCAGCAGCATTACCCCCGATGGCCTGCCCGTGCTGCTCATCGAGAATGCTCCGCCGGAAATCAAGACGCCCAGTCTAAAGCTGACGCGCCCTGAGATTTACTACGGCGAAGTGGTTCAGGAACCCGTTTTCGTGCACACCGCGCAGGAGGAGTTCAACTATCCATCCGGCGCCGATAACGTGCATTCGCGATACGACGGAAACGGCGGCTTTCCGGTGGACTCTCTTCCCATGCGTATCGCCGCCGCCGTCAGCGAAGGCGACATCAACATAGTGCTCAGCAACCCGTTCACCGGCAACAGCCGCATGATGATCCGCCGCAAAATTCGCGAGCGTTTGGAAACACTCGCCGGCTTCATCTCGTGGGACAAGGACCCTTATCTGGTCATCACCGATGCCGGCCGGCTGGTTTGGATGGCGGATGGATACACCACCTCCGACGCGCATCCCTACTCGCGCACCCTGTCGGTGACGGACCTGGGCGACGTGAACTATATTCGCAACGCCGTAAAAGCTACCATCGACGCCTACGACGGCGACACGCACCTCTACATCTTCGCTCCGGACGATCCCATCATACGGGCTTATCAGCGCCTTTTCCCACAGCTATTCCACGCGGCCTCCGAGATGCCCGCCGATCTGCGCCGGCACGCCCGCTACCCCGAAATGATGTTTCGCGTGCAGGCCGAGATTTATCGCACGTATCACATGCTCGATCCGCAGTCCTTCTATAACAAGGAAGACGTCTGGGACCTGGCCCGCTACACGGCGGGGCAGCAAGGCCAGCCTGAGGCTGTCACGCCTACCTACGTAGTGGCCAGCTTGCCCGGTGAAAGCCAGTCCGAGTTCCTGCTGCTGCTGCCGTTCACGCCACGAACCAAGGACAACCTGATCGGCCTGATGCTGGCGCGCTGCGATGGCGATCATTTGGGCGAAGTCGTGGTGCTGCAGCTCTCCAAACAGGAGCTCATCTTCGGACCCGCGCAGATCGCGGCGCGCATCAACCAGGATCAGACCATATCGAAGGATCTGACGCTATGGAACCAGCAGGGCTCGCAGGTGTTGCGCGCGCAAACGCTGGTGCTGCCGGTGGACAGCACTTTTTTGTACGTGGATCCGATCTATATCCAGGCCACGGAAGCCCGCATGCCGCAGCTTAAGAAGATCGTGCTAGCCGTGGGCAATCGCCTGATCTATACGGATACGTACGAGCAGGGGATCGCGCAGCTCTCGGCCGGCGCGCAGGCGCTGGTTCGGCAAGCCACGGCAACAACACCGCCGTCTGCCGCCGCCCCGCCCAGCTCCGCGATGCAGCCCGGCTCGGCCGACCAACGCCTGGAGCGCGTCCGCAACCATCTGCGCCGCTATCGCGAGCTAGCCGCCCAGGGAAAATGGGCGGATGCGGGCAAGGAACTGGAGGCCATCGAGGCCGAGGTGAAGTAGACGGGAAACTGGTGGCGGCGGAGCGATTCGAACGCTCGACCTACGGATTATGAGACCGTCGCTCTAACCAACTGAGCTACGCCGCCGTCTTATCGAGTTTAGCAAAACCGTATACTGGATCGAATGCCTTTGAATCGCCGTCAATTCTTGCTGGGAACCCTGGCCGCGCCGGCTCTCGCCGCAACCAAGAAGCAGCCAGCCACCGTGGAACGCCCCAATGTTGTGCTCATCGTGGCCGACGACCTGGGGGCCTACATGCTCGGCTGCTACGGAAACAAGGAGATTCGCCTGCCGAATATCGACCGCCTGGCGCTCATAGGAGTGCGTTTTTCGAACGCTTTCTCCAGTTCGCCGGTCGCGCAGGAACGCAGCCTGCCGGAAGCCCTGATCGGCGATGTCCTGGCCAGCGCCGGCTACAACCGCGGTTCAGCGACCTCGGCCGGCCAGGCCAGCGAGTTCCTGGAAGCGCAGGCTCCCGCCAAGCCGTTTTCTTTGATCTTGACCTGGTCGCGTCCGGCCGCCGCGACCATTCCGCAAAAGTATCTCGACCCTTACGCCGCGACCAGTTTCGAAAACACCGGCTGGGAGGCCGCCGCATCCAACGCCACCCAGAAAGAGATGCTGCGGATCCCGCAGGGCAGTCTGCGCAAGTACGCGGCGGGCCTCTCCATGCTCGACGAACAGGTGCCCGTGCTACTTTCCAAGCTCCAGCAGCGCGGCCTCATGGACAACACGCTGATC
>JBEKUO010000749.1:0-3452 GCA_049514955.1 Bryobacteraceae bacterium
AGAGGAGAAAAAGCCATGAAGTTCATGAAGGTAAGGATGAGCCTGCTTGCGGGCGCTTTAGTGGTATTGCTGGGCCTCGCGTGCCCTTCGGGTTTCGCGCAGTTGGTTAGCGGTAACCTCGCAGGCACGGTTTACGATGCGAGCGGAGCGACTATACCCAACGCCACGGTGGTGGCGCACAACGATGCCACCGGCGCCGAGAACACGGCGAGTTCGACGTCCTCCGGCGAATATCGCATCGTGAACCTGCCGGCGGGGACGTACACGATCGCCGTGATGGCGCCGGGCTTTTCGAAGGCAGAGCTCAAGGGCGTGCAGATCGAACTGAACGTCACCGCCACTGCAAACGTTACCCTGCAGATTGGCAAGAGCGTGGAGACGGTGGAAGTGAGCGCCACAGCAGCATCGATCGATACGACCACGGCGCAATTGCAGAACACTTTCGAGACCCAGCAGATGATGGAGTTGCCAACCGCTTCCAGCGGTTCGGGAGTGATTAACCTGTCGCTGCTGGCGCCGGGTGTGGCAACCAGCGGCGGCATCGGCGTAGGCACCGGCCCGAGCGTCGGGGGCCAACGTCCGCGCAACAACAACTTCACCATCGAAGGCATCGACAACAATAGCGGCGGCGTCACGGGTCCCCTGGTTGAGGTTCCGAACGACGCGGTAGCGGAATTTACCTTCCTGCAGAATCAGTTCAGTTCGGATTTCGGCCACTCGTCGGGCGGTCAGTTCAACCAGGTGGTGAAGAGCGGCTCCAACCAGTTTCACGGTGCGGCCTACGACTATTTGCTTAACAGGAACCTGAACGCCGCGGATAACCTGAACTTCGTGGAGGGCATCCCGCTGCATCCGCGGTTCGACGACAACCGCTTCGGCGGTATTTTCGGCGGCCCAATCAAGAGAAACAAGTTATTCTTTTTTGTCAACTACGAGTACAACCCGATCGGCACGATTGGCGCGAGCGGAACGGTTTGCGCTCCAACGTCGAATGGGTACAACACCCTGAACGGCATATCCGGCATCAACCAGACCAACCTGAGCCAACTGCAGAAATATCTGGGCACGGCTCCGGCGGCGTCTACGCCCGGAGCATGCGGCGACAGCGCCTATCCTTCGGTAGGGCCCGGAAATGAATCCTTGGGGACTCAAACCGGCGGCGTACCCGTGGAAATCGGATTGGTCCCGGTTACGGCGCCCGCCTTCACCAACAACGAGTTCGCCGTTGCGTCCGTGGACTATAACATCTCGGACAAGGATTCCCTCCGGGGCCGCTTCGTTCTGAACCGCACAGGCACAATCGATTCGAGCGGCTTCCCTTCGGTTTTCTACCAGACCGTGCCTGCCAACGCCTACCTTGTGGCGTTTTCGGAGTATCACACCTTCACGCCGACCCTGGTCAACGAGTTCCGTCTAGGGTACAACCGCTTCTCCAGCAACACCCCAGCCGGTAACGTCACATTCCCGGGACTGGATGCATTTCCGAACATCGATATCTTCGAACTCGGCGGTGTGAATAATACATTCGGCCCCGATCCGAACGCGCCCCAAAGCACCGTACAGAACCAATACCAGGCATCCGACACCTTGAGCTGGACCAAAGGCGCGCATACCCTCAAGTTCGGCTTCGACGGGTGGAAGCAGATCTCGCCACAGACCTTTACGCAGCGGTCCCGCGGCGACTACGAATGGACCTATCTCTCGGACTACCTGTTCGATAACTATCCGGACTCCCTCGCGGAGCGCACCGTAGGTGGCTCGAAGTATTACGGCGACCGGGTTCTTACGGGCTTTTTCGCGAACGATAGTTGGAAGATAGCGCCGAACTTTACCTTGAACCTGGGCCTGCGCTACGAGTACCAGACAGTGCCCTACAGTGAACGGCTGCAGACGGAGAACTCGATCTCCAACGTTCCAGGCTTGATCGCCTTCGGGGAACCGCAGCCGCAGAAGAATGCGATCATGCCCCGCATCGGCATCGCGTACTCGCCCGGCACCAGCGGCAAGACCTCCATTCGCGCCGGTTTCGGCATGTTTTACGACGTGCTTTACGATAATCAGGGACTGCTTACACTTCCGCCACAGGCCAACAACACGATAGACGAAGCCGGGCAGAACAAGAGCGGCTTCCTGGCCAACGGAGGCATTCCGCCGAATGCCAACGCCGGGACGCTGACCGCGGCGCAGGCAATTGCCGAAACGAGTGGCTATGTCCCGAACGCGACCCGGCCGGAGACGATCTCCTGGAATGTTGGCGTCCAACATGTATTCCATAACAACTACACCTTTGAAAGCCGCTACGTGGGCACCCACAGCGTGCACCTGTCGGTCCAGGATCGCTTGGATGAGCAGCCAGTGGTCAACTCCTCCAACGCGCTACCGTTGTACCTGACCGCGCCGAGCCAGGCGACGCTGAACGGCCTTACCAGCACCCTAGAAGGCCTCGAGAGCGCTTTCAACAATTCTTGCGGCGCCAATGCCTGCGGCCTCGCTCCGGCCTACCTTAATGCCGGCTTCGGCAGCAATATCACCGCGTACATGCCCTGGGGTAATTCCATTTATCACGGCTGGCAGAACTCTTTGAGCCGGCGTTTCTCCAACGGGTTGCAGTTCAACGCAGCCTACACCTGGAGTCATGCGATCGACGATTCCACCGCCGACGTATTCAGCACCTACCTGACGCCTCGACGCCCGGAAGACTCGACCAACCTGGCGCTGGACCGCTCCAGCTCCGCGCTCGACCATCGACAACGCTTCACGTTCCAGACGCTTTACGATCTGCCGTTCTTCAAGCACTCTAGCTGGTTCATGAGGAATGTCGTGGGCAACTGGGAATTTGCTCCTATCTACACCTATCAAACCGGTACGTTGGTGGACGCCCAGAGCGGAGTGGACGCGAATCTGAACGGCGATTCCGCGGGCGACCGTACGTTTGTCAACCCGTCGGGACAGGCGAACGTAGGGTCCGGTGTGACGCCGTTGATGAACAGTGCCGGGCAGACTGTGGCTTACCTGGCCAGCAACCCGAACGCCCGCTACATCCAGGCCGGCTTAGGCACGCTACCCAACGGCGGCCGGAACACCGCACAGCTTCCGCCCATCAACGATGTGGATATGACCATCGCCAAGAGCTACAACTTCACGGAAGGCAAGAAGCTGCAGTTCTCGGCCCGCTTCATCAATCTATTCAACCATCCGCAGTACGTCGGGGGCTTTATAAGCGACGTAGCGCCGGTTCCGCAGACCAGCACCGCAGTGCATGATTTCCTGGAACCCCAGTCGGGAATCTTCCTGCAACCGTCGCAGGCGTTCTCAAGCAACCCGCGCCAACTGCAACTCGCGCTGAAGTTCATGTTCTGATGTGGCTGAACGCTTGGGTGCACAAGCTCAGGCAATTCGGATTACCGTATGCAGTTACTGCCCAAAAACGGTGTTGGCGGAGGCCGATCGCG
>JBEKUO010000750.1:0-3424 GCA_049514955.1 Bryobacteraceae bacterium
GCGAACGGTCCGAGCTGCTGGACTTCCTGCTGGAAGTGTCGGCGGTTACCTCCGAGACGCTGGATCTCGACGAGCTGCTGGCCAATGTTTCGGAGATAGTCAAGCGGGTGATCCACTGCGAGCTGTTCGCCATCTTGCTGTATAGCGAGAAGCGCCGCGAACTGCGCATACGCTACGCGCTCGGCCATCGCGAGGACGTGGTCCAGAACTGGTCGATCGGGCTCGGACAGGGAATCACGGGGACGGCCGCGTTGACCCGGGAGCCGGTGCTGGTGGGCGACGTGCGCAGCGACCCGCGCTATCTCAATGCGGTGGAGGCGGTGCGCACGGAACTGGCCGTGCCGATGATCGCGCGGCGCAAGCTGGTGGGCGTCATCGATGTGCAATCCACGCGGCCCAACGCTTACACCGAACACGACCGCGCCCTGCTACGGCTGATTGCGGCGCGGGTGGCCATCTCCATCGATAATGCGCGGCTCTATTGGCGAGTGGAACGGCAGAACCGGACGCTCAAGGCGCTGGCCGCCATCTCGCAGGAGTTTTCGTCCATCCTGGATGTGGACGAGCTGCTGAGCAAAATCTCCAGCACCGTGCGCGGCCTGATCGATTACGATGCGTTCAACATCCTGCTCGTGGATGCGGAGCGCAAGCTGTTGCGGCACCGTTTCAGCATCCGGTACGACCAGCGCGTGAACCTGGACAACATTCCGCTGGGAAAGGGCATCACCGGCGCGGCGGTGGAACAGCGAGCGCCCGTGCGCGTGCAGGACACCAGTAAAGACCCGCGGTACATCGCCTCGCATCCGGATATTCGCGCGGAAGTGGCCATTCCGCTGATGGCGCAGGACCGCGTCTCCGGCGTCATGGACCTGGAAAGCGAGCGTGTCGGGTTCTTCACCGACGAACACGTGCGGATGCTGATGCTGCTGGCGCCGCAAATCGCGAGCTCCGTGGAGAACGCCAGGCTTTACGAGCAACTGGCCCTTCGGGAGCGGCTCATGGAGGACGATCTGCAGGCCGCGCGCGAACTGCAGAGCGTGTTGCTGCCCACCGGCGATCCCGGCTTCGAAGGCCTGGAGTTGGCCGCCGGACTGCGGCCGGCGCGCGGAATTAGCGGCGACATCTATGACTTCTTCGAACAATCCGAGGGTCGCGCGGTGCTGGCGTTCGGCGATGTGAGCGGCAAAGGCGCGGCGGCCGCGCTCTACGGCGCGTTGGTCAGCGGGCTGCTGCGATCGTTGGCGCCGCGCCGGCCCGATCCGCGGCAGTTGATGCGCGCGTTGAACGAGGCGCTGGTTGAGCGCAAGGTGGAAGCGCGCTACGTGACGTTGCTCGTTATGCTGTGGAACCCGCACATCCGCCAGTTTGTGATGGCCAACGCGGGCAGCAATCCGCCGCTGGTGTGCCGCAACCGCGAGATCCTGAAGCCGCGCGTGGAGGGCGTGCCGCTCGGGCTGCTGGACGAGCGCGAATATGAGGAGGTGGTCTTCCAGGCGCACAAGGGCGACACCATCGTGCTTTATTCCGACGGTGTGACGGATCACTTGAGTCCGGATGGGCAAGACTACGGGCGGCGCCGCTTGTCGCATGTCGTGCTGCGCGTGTGCGACCAGGCAGCGGAGGCGATCGTCGCCGAGATTCTCGCGGATCTCGATCGATTCAACACGGCGCCGTTCGACGATCAGACTTTGCTGGTGCTGAAAGTGAAATGATGGACCGTCCGGCAAAGGGCCAGTTGGCAGGCGAAAGCGCCTGCCCCACCGAGGCGGAACCTGATGGGGCGGGCATTCAGCGTTCCAACGGCTTCCACTACTCCGGCCAGGATCTCTATTGCGAAGGCGTGCCCTTGGCGGACATCGCGCGCGCGGCGGCCACTCCGGCGTACGTTTATTCGAGCGCGGCCATCTTGGAGAATTACCGCGCCTACGACGAAGCGCTCGGCGACCTGCCGCACACGGTCTGTTACGCGGTGAAGGCGAATTCCACGCTGGGGATTCTCGGACTTCTGGCCCGTGCGGGTGCGGGGTTCGACATTGTTTCCGGCGGCGAGTTGTACCGCGTGATGCAGGCGGGCGGCGACGCGTCGCGGGTGGTGTTTTCCGGCGTGGGCAAAACGGCTGGCGAAGTGGACTACGCGCTGGAGCAGGGCATCCACATGTTCAACTGCGAGTCCGAGCCGGAGCTGGCGCTGATCGATGCGCTGGCAGCGCGGCGCGGCGTGAAGGCCGGGTTCGCCATACGCGTGAATCCGGACGTGGACGCTTCTACGCACCCCTACATCTCAACCGGCCTGCGGGAGCACAAATTCGGCATCGACATCGGGCAAGCGGAAGCCGTCTACGAGCGTGCGCGAGCTCTGCCGAACCTGGTAGCCGAAGGCGTGAGCTGCCACATTGGCTCGCAACTGATGGACACCAACCCGATCCTGGAGGCGGTGGACCGCGTGTTGGCGCTGGCGGAACGGCTGCGCGCCAAAGGTTTCGGCATACAGCATGTCGACTTGGGTGGCGGGTTGGGCGTAGCCTATCAGGCGCACGAGCAGGCGCCGGAGATACACGGCTTTGTCGCGATGATTCGAACGAAGCTCGAGGGCCGCGGACTTCGGGTCGTGCTGGAGCCAGGCCGCTCGATCGTGGGCAGCGCGGGCGTGTTGCTCACGCGCGTGCTCTACCGGAAGAAGAGCGGCGAGAAGGAATTTGTGGTGGTGGATGCGGGCATGAACGACCTGATCCGGCCCGCGCTTTACCGCTCGCATCATGAGATTGTTCCGTTGCGCAAGACTGCGCGGCCCGAGATCGTGGCCGATGTGGTGGGGCCGGTTTGCGAGACCGGAGATTTTCTGGCGCGCGGCCGCAAGCTGGCCAACGTCGCGCCCGGCGACTACCTGGCGGTGTGCACTGCGGGCGCCTACGGGTTCGTGCTTTCGTCGAATTACAACTCGCGCCCGCGCCCGCCGGAGATCCTGGTGGAAGGCGACAAGTTCCGCACGATCCGCGCCCGCGAGAAGTATGAGGACTTGGTGCGTGGGGAGGTCGTGTGACGTGGCGCACGCTTCAGCGTGCCGCGGCGAACTTCAGTTCGCCGTCCGTGGGCCTCATCTGTCTATCGCTCCTCCCCCTAGCTTTCGCGCATGACGTCATCAGCACGAAGCTGCTGTGGACCCAGGAGATCTCCCGCATCGTGTATCAGCGCTGCGCAAACTGCCATCGCGAAGGCGGCAGCGCCATGTCGCTGATGACTTATGAGGAAGCGCGGCCGTGGGCGAAGGCGATCCGCGACGAGGTCATATCGCGGCGCATGCCGCCCTGGGGCGCAGTAAAGGGCGTAGGGGAATTTCGCGGCGATCCGAGCCTGTCGCAGATCGAGATCGACATGATCGTGAACTGGGTGGAGGGTGGCGCGCCCAAGGGAGACGAGGCCTATC
>JBEKUO010000751.1:0-3421 GCA_049514955.1 Bryobacteraceae bacterium
GGGCGGTTCAGTACCTCAAACTTCATCTCGATGGTTCCAGAAATATAGGAGCCGGGTGAATGCTATCAAGCAGAGATAACGTTGACCACGGTTCGGACAGCGGATGAGAAGATAGCTGGGGCGAGGAGGTAGGCCGCTGGGGTTCCAGCGGCCACACCATTTCAGCAGGTTCTACGCGCTGGACTTCGAAGCCTGGCACCGCCCATTGACACAGCGATAGCCTTTTGGGCAGCACTTTCCGTTGCAGCATGTTTCAGTAGGAGGGCATGCAGTGCTGCCACAGCAGATCTTGCCCTTGCTTGCACAGAAGGGCGTTGAGTATGTGGTACAGCAGATTTGGCCGGTGCCGCAAGCTCTCGCACCGCAGCAGATCTTCCCTTTCGACGCGCAGAACGGCTTGCTGCACGTAGTGCAGCAGATCTGGGCAGTCGTCGAGCAGCAGACGCCGGGTGCGCATGCCTTCGTCCCGCTCGGGCACTTCGGCACGGTCTCCTGGCCCGCGGCCTCTTTGATTCCAACCGCGCTAAGAATGCCCCCGGCCAGTGCTCCGCTCAGAAGCTTGAGGGCCTGGCGCCGCGGCAACGGGCTCGCCAGTATGCGAGCAATGTCATCAAGAAGAAAACGCACTTTCCCAGTCCTTTCCTTTGCCCAGGCCTTCATGGGCCAATGCTGTGATGGCGTCGGCTCCCACAGCTACATTCTTCAAAATAACGCCATCTTCACCAACCAGGAAGGCTACGGGGGTAGCGAAGATCCCGTATTCCTTCGACAGTTTCCATTTGTCCTGCAGAACCACTGGAAATCGGATTCCAAACTGCTCCGCTTTCCGGCGATTTTCGCCGGCATCGCCACGGCCGATCATGATGAAGTCCAAACCGTTCTGGCTGTGCTCGAGATGCAGACCCGCCAGATGCGGCGCCAACTCATCGCAAGGTCCACAGTGAGGATCGCTGAATACCAGCAGCACCCGCCGGCCGCGATAATCGCTGAGCGAGACGGTGCGGCCATGGATATCCGGGAGCCGGAATGCGGGCGCGGGCGTGCCCGCTTTGAGCCCATCCCGAACAATGCGGCTTCCACTCAGAGATTGTACGGCAGATAGGCTCCGCGGATCGTGCCCGTCCGCCGCCGCGGCAACCGCACTCCGCGCCAAAGCTGGAACGTCTTCCGCACCGACTGCGCAGGGCCGCGCAACCCGCCCTTCCGGATCGAGCAAGTAAGCCACCGGCGTTCCCATCTGTTGCAAGTGTTCGGGTGACCCACCCCCTTTGACCAATAGGATGGGACAGGTAAGACCGTGTTGCGTGGCCAGTTTGCGGTTCGATTCTGCATCGCCATGGGCGAGCAGTAGAAGTCTTACACTCTTCTTCCGGAAGTCGCTCTGCAACTGCGCCAGGTCCGCTGCGATCATCTCGCAGAATCCGCACTCCGGGCTCCAGTGAACCAGCAATACCTGTTCTCCCCGGAAGTCGTCGAGTCTCACGATTGCCCCGTTAAGATCCGGAAGGCTGAAGGAGGGAAAAACTGTGCCAACAGGGAGGCCGGGCGGTTCCGCTCTCTCGTCCGCGTTCGCCCGCTGCTGCTCCAGTTGATCGAGCCGCAGGAGGATGCGGCCTTGTTGTTTCACTACCTCGTAAAGGCCCACCCATATGCTGAGCAGGATCAGCACTAGTAAGATATCGACAAACATCAGTCTGTTCCCTACGTAGACTATCTGTCGATGTTACAGTGTTGCGAACTGGAAATCAATACTTAAGGGTGGCGGATGTGGAGTCAGACAAACGTCGTACTCCGATGACGTAGCGGCCGCCGATCGCGACGCCAGTTACTTTGGCCGACGATGCAGCCGCGCCGAGCCGTATTGCGGCGCCGGCCACATCGACTAAGTCGCGTCAGCGGCCCAGACAACCGCTAAACAGGCTGTCCGCTGTACGCAAACGGGTGTCATACATCGTGGCGTAGGTGAAGATTGACCCGCCACTTAATCGTGCAACTCGCAGATCGGGCCGAGCCATTTTGCAGTGGCTGTCGAGGTTATCTTCATGGTTCGCTTGCCGTCGGTCGTGGACCACTGCGAGGTGACCTTTAGATTTCCGGGGGCGATCGCCTCCATTTGGATTGTCCCGCTTCCCTTCACCGAACTATTGCTGCACTCCACCCGGATTTCTCTTTTCGTGGCGGACGAGCCGGCGACGGTCTGCTTGCATCCCCGCCCATCGCCACCGAACACCAGCGTGAATGGCTTGTTCACGTCCCTTTCTTCCAGACAACTTCTTTTTACGGTCGTCTTGGGGCCCTCGCCCGCCGCCGCCTTCGCCTTCGCTTCAATCTTGGCCCGTTGTTCGGGCGTGAGTTTTGCGAGGACTTCCGGCGACATCGGCGGCACACCGCTCGTCTGGACCGTCAAGGTGGTCTCCCAGAGTCCGGCTTTGAGATCGAGCGGTTGAATGTCGGCAGCCCACACGGCCGTGACTGTGAACAGAGCGAGCCTAAACAAACATCCAGTGGACATGGAGATCGGCAACCAAGCTTTGCTCTCCAGGATACATCAATACGCCGGTGGGCCGGCTACCGTGCCAGGCCTACGCGGTCGCGTCGCTGGGGCGCGTCTTCCTTGCACGCGTGTTGAAGCATGGAGCCTTCCATGTCGGGCGTGAGCGGAGAGTAGTAGACCACCAACCCGCGCCCGCAACGAACGCAGGTCGCCGCCGCGGCGCCGTCTTGCACGCGCCACTCTCCCAATTCATGGCCGCGCACATGGGCCGCCACGGTCGCGATGCTGTCGAACGCGATGATTTGGTCGAAGATCAGCAGCCGCGCACATTCGGTGCCGTGCCGCCAGCGGTAAAACTGCCGAATCCTGGCAGATACCCAATCTCTCAAATGAAGGGATTTCACCACGGGACTATACCGGTGTGACCTGCGGTCGTACTTCGAATCGGGCAGGCCCGTAGTGTTACAGCTTTAAACTCCACGCGACCCAGCAGCACTTGGCTGGACATGGCGCACGTCCTTTGCAACTGAGAATTATAAGCATGAACCCGGCTCGTGGTGATTTGTCGCGCAGTGCCACCAAGGCGCCCCAGTACCTGGCAGGTACTAGCAGGACTAGACCGGCAAGGCAAAGACTAGAGACGATTAGGGTGCAGTGACGAAGCTACGCGCACCGGCCGTGTTACGTGCTGCCGGATGGATATCGACATGTTCGCAGGCGCGACTCGTGTTGCCAGCGTATCTTGGGGTGATCGTCTAAAGGGCTGCTTTAGATGCCAAAGATAAAAGCCAACGGTATCAACCTACATTACATAACCGTCGGCATGGGCCCCGACATCGTGATGCTGCACGGCTTCCTGGGCAATCTGGCGGTCTGGCATCTGTACATGGCCCCCATCCTGCGACGCGAGTTCCGCGTCACTACCTA
>JBEKUO010000752.1:0-3853 GCA_049514955.1 Bryobacteraceae bacterium
CTCCTCAGGAACTGACGGAACTCGGAAACCGTCTCTGGAAGCCGTCTCCGTATTCCTTTTTAATCTTATGCCAGTCTGAAAGTACAGACGATTTCAGAAGTAAAAAAACCAGGAATATGAAACAAGGTACACCAAAGGTACACCAAAGCTACACCAGAAAGCGGCTCTTTTTACTCACCGCTACCTCCTGATTCATTTCTTCGCCTTGCAGTAAGTTCGGTGTCGTACCATTCATCGACCTCTCCACCCCTGTGGTCCTGTGCACTTTCACTACGTTTCGTCCCGGCAGCTAGTTTGGAGGCCGTTTCTGCCAAACGGGCCGGTGTTGCCATATCCCAATCCCCTGGGTGTACCGTCGTGGTGGTGCCGTCGACGGTCTTGGTCACTGAGGCGAGCGGGAAGTCCAACATGGAAGAGGCCTTCTTTCGCATCTTTACAGACAGTTGGTAATCAGCCTCTCGGCTCTGCTCCTCCCGATCCGCCCACAATTCAGCTCTCTCCATCGCTTTCTTCTCTCTGGCCCGCTGCTCTATCTGCGCCTGCCACGCGTTAAAAGCGACCGCCCGGTCCGCCCAGTGGTATCGAGCCGACCAACGTTTCATCAGGTCCTCACTCTTTCCGATTTTTGCCGCGACCTTTTTCAAGGTTCGCTCTGACCCTAGCTCGAAATAGATCTTGGCGGCGGCATAAGCTTTGCTGCTCTCCCTCATGCCTGCGGTACGGGGTAACGGTTCCCATTCTTTGCGGTCGTCCGAGTCGATATTCATATATTTCCTTACTGGGACTGCTCGCCGCAATTCCTCATGTGGCGCGGCAATGTCTCACTGGTAGATCGCACGCTGCACAAGATCCTGTAGGGTGCTTTGCCGCGTTACGCCGGTCATGGGCGGCGAGCCTGCGAGGCCGTCAGGCATAGAATCGATGCACGCTCCCGCATTTCACCCCGAATAGTACGGGCGTCCATCCACCGGAAGAATCTGGCGACGAAATGCGTCGGGCCGGAAGTCTCGGTAGATCAGATAGCCCAGCGCGTCGGACCAGTGTGTCCGCTTGCGGTCGCGCTTTTTGTCGATCTCATGCTGGTTGTCCTTGCACCAGGAAACCTCGAACATGTCCGTGATCAACTCCTTGCATTCCGGATCGATGAAACACCCCACCTCACCGCGCGCGTTGGTGAGCATCGCGTTGACGGAACCCACCCGGTCGATCACCGGCGGATTCGCGACGTTCGGATTCATGTCGAGCTGGAAGTCGCGCGCGGTGTCCCGGAAATACTGCTCGATCACGGCATAGGTGGTCTTGCCCACCAGCGATCTTGCGCGTCCGGACGCGTCGCCGTAGAGCTTCACCGGTAAGGGAAAGCCGCCGCGGGCCGCCCGCCACGCCTGTAGGTAAGGCTGGGCCGTCGCCACGAACGCCTCGCACATGCGCTCGGCGGTGCCTACCGACAACGTGATTTCCTTGAGCACGTCCAAGCGCCGAGGACCTTTGGACTGACAAATCAAGGAGGCCATGGGATCAATGTTAAAATCCAGGGCCCAGGCCAACCCGTTCAGGTACGGATCGAATTGCGTGCGCTGCTGCGCGCAGCGCTGCACGTCGAAGGCGTGGTAGCAGGCCCCGGCATAAATGTTCAGATACTGGCCGAGCACCTCCTGCCGGAAGAACCGATCATCATACTGGGCTTTCAAATTGTCGTAGTACTCGGGATGCGCATCCAGCACCGCAATGTTTTCCATCGGCGCGGCGATGACCGCCTCGTATCCGGGCAGCTGCCGCTTGGGAGAAATGAAAAGCTGATACACCCAATCGAAGCCTTTGGGTGTCCAGACGGCAAATGCTTCTAGTTGTTTGGCGCGCGGATGACGAATGCGTTGGCAGAGAACCTTCCATGCTTCCGCCCGACAGTAGGTCAGCTCGTCGACGCCGAACCAGGCCAGGTTTAGGCCCCGCAGGCGGTCCGGGTTTTCCAGCGAACGGAAAAAGATGAGCACGTCTTGCCGTGGGAGATAAATACGTGGTCGAGCGCCTTGCCATAGGCGGAATGGTATCTGCTCCTGCTCTAGTATCCCCACCAGCGTGGAGATGGTGACGTCGTGCAGATGCGGATAGGTGGGACCGCCGATCAGGCCCGGGCAGCCTGGATTGCGGCTGGCGGCGCGCAGCGCCTCATGGCAGAGGGAATGTGTTTTGCCGCTCCCGACGGGGCCTGAGAACCCCTTGTACTTCGCCGTCAAAGCATAGAAGCATCTCTGCGACGGCAGACCCGCCACGACGTGGCGGATGCGACGGGGCAGCCGCTTGTTAGCCGGCGGCATGATTGCTAACGGCCTCTGAGAGTTTGTCATTTTTCTGCCTCACCAGTTAGCTCGCGACCGCGGCTGAGAAACGTAACGGCACCGGCAGCTTTTTTTGAAAATAATTTTGTTAAAGTGTGTGTCGCGATCATTCTGACGACGCGCCGCAACAACTCGAGATTCGCCTCCCGCCCGGTATCGACCAGGCAGGCGTTTTTTCTTGCGCTTGCCGTCGGATTTCGCCTTTGATCTTCGGTCATAAGTTGCTTTGCAAATGCTCTTGGTCAATATGGAAATCGCGCGCCGGTGGAAAGAATTAAGGGGGCCATGGCGCGCGGCGCCGTCCGGGGCTATTATTGCGGCATGATACCGGCGACGAAGTCGATGAGCCTCGCCGGATTCGACGGGGCCCCTGCGCCACGGCGTTGTGCTTTCCGCCAAGTCCGCCGGCGGCGAGTTGCCGGCGCTACTGGTTGACTTCCCCTTTTTAGTGGACATCTTCATCTCCCGTTAGAAAAACTGTTCGATAACGAGATCGCGCACCGAAGAGAAACTTAAGGGGCGTTGTGGCGTCGTAACCTAGCAGTTGCCCGCGCGGGCACCGGCTCCGCGACGAATCCGATCAAGGTTTACAGGGCCGCCAAGCCCTATTTCGAATTTCGGGCAACCCCCGTCGCTACCACTAGTTACCGGAGATCGAAGGCGCGGGATGATCCGTCGGTGGCACCGAATCCTCACTTACCCGACGATTATCCGTTTGGGGATCGTCCGGTCCGAAAAAAATAAATCTGACTGTCATAAACAACCACCACAGCACGGGCACGCAACGCTATCCGAGAACGGCTCCCGCTTTAAGCCGTGTCGCTAACCGATCCGCCAAACTGCGACGGCATCCGACCCGACTTCGGAGTGACTGGCGTCGCTCCGATCTGACTGATTTGGCGAACCGCCGTCGGCAGCGGGCCGAAATGCCTAACCTTCGCCCGGCGCCTGTTCAGCCACGCCCGCAGTTCGCATATATCGAGATATATCGCCCGGCGCTCGGGATTTTCTTAAGGGGAGTCCGGGCTCTTGGCCAGCCTCGCCGGCGCATCCCACCGCACCTCCCCACCGCTACCGAAAGCGCGCCGCCCACCGCACTACGCCCCGCGCATCCACCGTCCAGCTTTCGTACCGCGTCCACAGCACCAGCTCCTCCACCAGTGCCGCCATGCTCGGCCGCTGATCCCCATGGCTGGATCTCCCGCTGATGCTTCCCTCGCGAAAATAGATCACGCTGTCCCCGCTTTGGGCCGCGCGTAGCCCGCGCTCGTCCACACACAGACTAGCCACCGACCCCTCTGCCAGCCGCAACCGCATCTGCGGATCCCCCTGCCAGCTCCACGCCAGCAACTCGCCCTCACAGGTGCCCACGTACACCGTTTGCCGATTCGCCGCCAGCGCGCTGGCCACCTCGACGTCGTCACTCCCATCTGCGTCCCCCTCCGCGCGG
This sequence comes from Bryobacteraceae bacterium, assembly GCA_049514955.1. Classification (GTDB taxonomy): domain Bacteria; phylum Acidobacteriota; class Terriglobia; order Bryobacterales; family Bryobacteraceae; genus Bog-159. Next base: position 3,790 of record JBEKUO010000752.1, read on the forward strand.
TCTTCCCGCATCCACATCCGGCGCTCCCAGGCCGGCTCCTCCTGTCCGCTGTCCCACTCCCAGC
>JBEKUO010000753.1:0-3407 GCA_049514955.1 Bryobacteraceae bacterium
GTTCTCCCGAATCGGCCGCTCCAGCAGTGTTACGATACGTACAATCCATCCTGATGAGTATCACCTAATCGCATGGGCCGCAATCAGTGGAAAGCGAACCTCGACGAGCTTTGCCGCAGTCTGGAGGACTACGCCAAGACCAATCCGCCCGAAGTTCCCGGCCAGCCCTCAGCGATGGCAGCGCATTTGAGCGATTCTCTTTACCTGGCAAACTCGGCCTCCGATGCGAACTTCTCGGCAATCTGCGCCAGCGGGTACCTATTCTCAGCGGCCCGTCTGGCACCCTTCGGCAGATCGCTGGCGCCAACGTGCCCCGGAGTGGTACTGGGAACGACCGGCTCGGTGTTCTTCTACGTTTCGCCGTTCCGATATCCGCACACCGGATGCGGCCTGTTGTTTGCCCATACCCTGGAATTGCATTACGAAAATGAAGGAGTGGCCACCCCTTTCGATTCTGGCGCGCTGGTGAAGAAATTTACCCGTCGCAATCCGGCCGAGTCGCCGCAAGAATTCCTGTCGCGTCACGAACTGCCGATTCCCGAGCATCGCCGCTACCTCTGCCAGTGCATGGACGCCCTCTTTCATAAACCCGAGGATTACGTGGATGGGTCGGACCCGCGGCGGCCCGGCCCCATTGGCTTGGACGGCGGAGACCAACGTCGTTGGACGCATGAGGTGCGCGTTCCCGACCGAGTCGCGGTGCGCGGCAGCCACCTACAGGCGGTCTTCGCTCCCAGGAACCGCGTGGCAGCCGATCCGGCCGTGGAAGACCTCTTTAAATGGTGCGCCACGGAAGGTGTGGACCACATGTCCTTTGACACGCCTCGCGGGGATGACTTCGAGGCGTTGCGGCAGAAGTGCCGCGATTATATTCGCAGGAAGCTATACTAGGCTTTTCCATGCCAAACCCTTGGAACGTCGATGATCTCGAGGTCGTGGGCTACGCAAACGTTCTCAAGAGCGACATGCTGCCTTCCGTAGTGCCCCCCGTGTTCCGCTTGAAAAGCAGCGCCGAAAGGGCGCTGCTTCCGCCTTATTCCTTCAACGCTGGTTTCCTGTGTAACGCCACCGAAGCCCCCCAGTCTGAATTGGAGGCATTGAGAGACTCCAACGACATTACTCTGTTCGATCATGCGTTCCCCGCACGCGGCGGTTTTGAGCTCTGGATTGACCGGGCGTTTCACTGGCATTACCAACCCCGCGATGAGGCCGGTGGGGAATTGAGCCGCATAGCAGCCGAGGCGATCGAAAACGCGACTGAGGCGTTGCGACAAGGCAACCTTGAAGAGGCGGAACGTCTCACCAGCGTAGCTACCTCAGCGAACGACAAGCGCCTGGAACCCCTCGCGATCAAGGCCGCGATTCGCCGTATCCAGGGAGACACCGCCGGCGAGCGGCTGATGGCTGAACTGGCTGCGACGGCGCTAGAGGAGACGTTCAACCTGCTGGTGGAGCATTACTACGGCGCTGCCGCTCGGAAACAACCAACTGAAACAGCGCCGGCTCCCGTCCCGCGCCGGCCAATGCAGGACGTGGCCCGCCTGCGCGCCGCCGCGTAACCGCGAATGCCCTTCCCCTACGTTTTTACCTTCTACAGCTACAAAGGTGGTGTAGGCCGGAGCTTAGCTGTCATGAACGTGGCCTACACACTGGCGGGGTGGGGCCGGCACGTTCTCATGGTTGATATGGACCTGGAGGCTCCCGGGATCAGCGGCTTCCTGCAAAGAAGTAACGAGCTTGCCGAACCGGACTCGGCCCATCCGAAAGATATCCTGACCTTGCTCGGAGAAACGGTTAGGGCGCTGCGGAACGGTGTCGCTAGCGGCGAAATGGTGCAGAGCCTGCCTCCAGTGTCCAACTACATTCGAGCGGTCGCCCCAGAGAAACTGGCCGCCCTAAAGCCGCAAATGGGGCTATTGGGGCGCCTGGATGTCCTGGGCACGGATCTTTCTCGCGACTACAACGCGCGAATGGCGCAACTGGGCTTGCAGAACCTTCCGCAAGACCGGTTGATTGCGCTGAGCCGCCTGCTCCACCAATACTTCAAGTCGCAAGTCTTCCCGCGCCGGCCGCTCGGTGTTGAGGACTTTGAGCGGCCGATCCAAACCCCATACGACTACGTCCTGGTGGACAGCCGCACGGGCATGACCGAGATCGGCGGACTCTGTGTGGGACCCCTGGCCGATCGGCTCGTGGTGATCACGGGGCTGAACGACCAGAACGTGTCCGGTACGTTGAGCTTCCTGGAAGAAGCCGGCATCCAGCCCAAATCGCGGTCCGAAAAAGACCAACCGTGGGACGATGCCGACGCCATTGGCTTGGGCGCTACCAACAAACCGAGCCTGGGTCCCAAGCCGACGATCCTGGTCGCCAGCCCGGTGCCGGCCGGTGAGATCACCTACAAACGGCAGCGGCTGAATGAGCTCGAGAAGCTCCTCGGCATCCGCCCGGCGTCACTCTCCTATCATCCGCAGATGGCCCTGATGGAGAGCGTCTTCGTGCGCGATTACGCGGAGGAATACCTGGCGCATGAGTACAAGGGCCTCGCGATGTGGATGATGGCGCAGGTTGGTGACGATCCGCAGCGCTTGGCGTCCGAAGCCGGGGTCCTGTGGAATGAAAAGAAAGAACCGGCCAAGGCGATCGCCTGCGCGCTGCGGGTTGCCGCCCAAGTTCCGGAGCTAGGCGGCTCACTGCTTTCAACGTTTTTGCAAAGCGCCATAGGATCTGGCAGCAGTGGCAATCCGGAGATGCTGCAACTTTACGCCGCCCTTTCCAGTCACCCGGCAGCGAGGCCTCACACGCTCGGCCTCTGGGGCACTACACTGTCCAACCGAGCTAAGGCGCAAGTCGGGGCGGAAGCGGATCATTTGTTTGCAGAGGCGTGCCGCAAGTGCGCCCAGGCCCTGAAGGAGAAGCCGGACCACTACGGGGCGCTTACTGCATGGGGCGCTGCCCTGTATGCCCAGGCCGTGACTAAGGTCGGGGATGAAGCCGAGCGGTTGTTCGCTGAGGCGGGCGGCAAGTACGCAGAGGCGCTACAGCTAAAGCCCGACTATTACCAGGCGCTCGCCGACTGGGCCCTGAATCTCTGCAACGAAGCCAAGACAAAGAGTGGGGATGAAGCCGACCGGTTATTGGCGGAGGCGTGCCACAAGTGCGCTGAGGCGTTGCAGCTAAAGCCGGACTTTGCGGGCGCATTCAACAACTGGGGCTATGCGCTACGCGGTCAAGCACAAATGAAGACTGGGGATGAAGCCGACCGGCTGTTTGCAGAGGCGGGCGCCAAATATGCCTACGCGTTGCAGCTGAAGCCAGACTATCGTGAAGCGCTCATCGGTTGGGGCTATTCGCTATCCGAGCAAGCCCGTGCGAAGAAAGGGCAGGAAGCGGACCGGCTGTTTGCG
>JBEKUO010000754.1:0-3407 GCA_049514955.1 Bryobacteraceae bacterium
TTTCCGCGCCATCCAAACGGCGGCCGCCCGCCAGCATGTCGGTTACGACGTGGCCGGTCTCATGAAACATGGTGGTCGCGAAGCGCTCGGGCTCCGCATCGAGCAGGATATAGGCTGCCCGTGGATACTCTTTCACGCCGTCGGCAGTCTGCAGACGGAATCCAACAGCCGCATGATTGCCGCCGGGGACCAGCGCCACGTAGTAGTCCGGGAGGCTCGCGCCGGGTGCCACGATGCGGGCCGCCTGCGCGTACAGCCGTAGCGCGCGCTCGGCGGATTCATTATGCAGCCACGGTTCGTATTTCGACGCATCCGCCACCGGCCGGTACAGCGGCATGTTCTCGCGGATCTCGGCGGCCGCGGTGCCGACCTTGCCGACCGGTTCCAGAAAGACCACGTTGGGCAGGTCCGCAGCGACAGCGGAGCAGGCCGTCACCATCAGCAATAGCACGCGCATATATTTCAGACGATAATGTAGCGGGTTTCTTGCGAGGCGTTTGCCCCAAAGTCGCCGAGCCCGGGATCGTAGACAATGGTATGCGATGGAACTGGACGGCGAACAACTCACCATAGAGCAGGTTTGCGCGGTGGCCGCGGGCGGCGCCGAGGTCACACTGGCAGCGCATGCCATCGAGAAAATGGAGCGGTCGCGCGCCGTGGTCGAACGCCTGGCTGCGGGAGATGCGCCGGTCTACGGCGTGAACACCGGCGTGGGCCTGCTGGCGGATGTGCGCATCGCGCCCGCCGATCTCGACCAACTCCAGCGCAACGTGGTCCGTTCGCACTCGGCCGGCGTCGGCGATCCGTTGGCACGCGCGGATGTGCGAGCCATGATGGCGATCCGCGCCAACGTGCTGGCCAAAGGCTATTCGGGCATCCGGCCGGTGGTGGCCCAGCGGCTTTGTGATTTGCTGAACCGCGGCGTCACCCCGGTGGTGCCGTCGCAAGGCAGCGTAGGCGCGAGCGGCGATCTGGCGCCGCTGGCCCACATGGCTCTCGTGCTGATCGGCGAGGGCGAAGCGGAGTTCGAAGGCGTGGTCTATCCTGGCGCCGAAGCCCTGCGCCGCGCGGGCATCGAGCCGCTCACGCTGCGCGCCAAGGAAGGCATCTCGTTGATCAATGGCACGCAGGCGATGTTGGCGATTGGATGCCTGGAACTGGCGGCGGCCGAGGTTCTGGCCGACTCCGCCGACGTAATCTGCGCCATGACGCTCGATGCGTTGCGCGGCACCCCGCGCGCCTTCGATCCGCGGCTGCATGCCGCGCGGCCGCATCCCGGCCAAGCGGAGAGCGCCGCGCGGTTGCGCCAACTTTTGGAAGGCAGCGAAATACGGCAGTCCCACATCACCTGCCGCCGCGTGCAGGATGCCTACTCGCTGCGCTGCGCCCCTCAGGTGCACGGCGCGGTCCGCGATTCGTTGGCGGAGGCGCGGCGGGTCTTCGCCATCGAGCTGAACGCGGCCACAGACAATCCCCTGGTGCTCGACGACGAGATCGTCTCCGGGGGCAATTTTCACGGCGAGCCGCTGGCGTTCCAGTTGGATTATCTCGCCGTGGCTCTCACGGCGCTTTCTGGCATCAGCGAGCGCCGCATCGACCGGCTGGTCAATCCCGCGCTCAACGAGGAACTGCCTCCGTTTCTGGCGGGACACGCGGGCCTGGAATCCGGGCTGATGATGGCCCAAGTGACCGCTGCCGCGCTGGTGGCGGAAAATCGCGTGCTCTCGCATCCGGCGTCATCGGGCTCCATCACCACCAGCGGCAACAAGGAAGATTTCGTCAGCATGGGCATGACCTCGGCGCTTAAATGGAAGTGCGTGGTGCGCAACACGCGCGCCGTTTTGGCGATTGAGGCCCTCACCGCCGCCCGCGCGCTGGACATGCTGCGGCCCCTGCGCAGCAGTGTGCCGATCGTGCAAGCTCGCGAGCGCATCCGCGCGGTCTCGCCCGCTTTCGACGGAGACCGCGTGCTGCACCACGATATCGCCGCGATCGAAACGCTGATTGCCGGGGGCAGTCTGCGTCAATAAATCAGTTGGCAGCCTGGCTAGTGTGTTACGAAAGTGGGGCAGCCAATCGTGGCTGCCGCCAGCTTTTTAGCCGGCGACCGAATGCCAAGACTCGCACTTGGCCTGCAAGAGCAGCCTGAAAGGCGGTGCTGGAGTTTCTACATTTGCTGGCGGTTGGCAGGCGCTTTCGCCTGCCAACTGGCGAACTGAATTTTCGCCGCGGAGCCGCCCGAAAGGCGGCTGCGGGCAAGACGTAGAGCGTAGCGCTTCAGTCGAGAAATAAGTCGCGCCTGAGTTTCGTCCCTGGTGCCACGGCATAGCTCGAAAAGTCGGTAACGCCCACCCCCGCAAGCACCTCTTCGTCGATGAAGAAATTTCCCGTGGTGCTGCGGCTGTCGCGAGTCAGTATGTGCCACGCGGCATCGGCCATGATCTCTGGTTTGCGGCCGCGTTCGGGCTCGGCGCCCGGAATTACCTGGAGCTCCACGGTAGCAATGATCGTGCGCGGCCACAGCGCGTTGACGGCGATGCCTTCGGCGCGGAATTCCTCGGACATCCCGAGCACGCACATGCTCATGCCGAACTTCGCCATGGTATAGGCCACGCACGGAGCAAACCACTTCGCGCGCATGTCGAGCGGGGGAGAAAGCGTCAGGATGTGGGGGTTGGACGCTTTCGCCAGATGCGGCAGACACGCCTGCGAGCAAAGGAAGGTGCCGCGCAGATTGACTCCCATCATCAGATCGAAGCGCTTCATGGGCGTCTGGAGCGTGCCGGTCAGACTGATCGCGCTGGCATTGTTGACCAGAATATCGATGCCGCCGAAATGCTGCACCGCCTGCTCCACGGCACCGTAGACCTGGTCCTCGAACCGTATATCCACTGCCAGCGGGAGCGCATGGCCGCCCGCCGCTTCGATCTCGGCAGCGGCTGTGTGGATAGTGCCCGGCAGCTTGGGATGCGGCGCATCGGTCTTAGCGGCGATGACGATATTGGCGCCATCGCGGGCCGCGCGCAGGGCGATAGCCAGGCCGATGCCGCGGCTCGCGCCTGAAATGAAGATGGTCTTGCCGGCCAGAGAAGACATGCCGAGTCATTATAGCTGAGGGCAGGCCGCCCGGTGATCCGGCGAATTGAGAAGCGGTTTTGCCCGGGCCAAAGAGCCGCGTGGCGCACGCTTTAGCATGGCCTCCGGCTGCGTCGGTTTGAACCCGGGTATGACCCCGCGTGATTGGCCTCGTGGCGCAGGTGCTCCCGCCTGCCGCGCCGACACTCCTGTCGGCGCAGGCGAGTGAAGTTCGCCAGGCTTTGGCATTTGTTCGCGCAAGCGCAGTTACCGCACCGCAAACCGGTGTCGAATGAGGCCGCTAACTTATTGAGCGACAATGGGGTCACAGA
>JBEKUO010000755.1:0-3394 GCA_049514955.1 Bryobacteraceae bacterium
GAAAATGAAACAAAATGAAACGTTATGCAACGCCCGTGCCTTGGGTCGGCGAACACTATCCCCCACGGATGCAATAACTTCCACACAAATGAAACACTTCTGAAAATTTTTCCGAAGTGTCGCATCCGTCTATCCCACCCTCACCCTCCGCACGCACGCCGCACCGCCGCCGCTACCTCCCGCGTAGTCTCTTCATCGCCCAGCAGCGCGCGGTGCGGCAGCCAGAAAGCGTCCCCGATACAGGCCTCCGCCACCGGGCACGGGTCCACGCGGCACCCGCCCTGCCGATATAGCGGATTCCCATACAGCGTATGCGGATAGAAAGGAGTGCACGGCACGCCCTGCCCTGTCAGCTCGCGATGAAATTCGTCCCGCGTCCGCCCTCCGCGCGCGGCGTCGATGCGTCCCAGCAGCAGATACCACGAGTTGGCGTTTTGCTGCCTAGGGACCGCTTGCAGCGCGAGCCCTGGCACGTCCGCCAACTCCGTGCGCAGTAGCGCCGCGTTGCGCGTCCGCCGGCAGATCTGCTCCTGCAGACGCTCGAGCTGCGCCAGCAGCACCGCCGCCTGCAGGCCAGTCATGCGATAGTTGCTGCCCAGCACGTAGTGGTAAAACCAGCCGCCGCCCGGCTGCCGCCCCTGGTCCATAATCGACCACGCGCGCTCGGCGAATCCCGCGTCGTTGCTGGTGAGCATGCCTCCCTCGCCCGCCGTCATGACCTTCGAATTCTGAAAGCTGAACGATCCCGCCAGGCCCAGGCTGCCTGCCCGTCGGCCATTCCACTCCGAGCCGTGCGCATGCGCCGCATCTTCGATCACCACGAGCGAATGCTCCGCGGCCAGCGGCAGAAGGCGGTCCATATCGGCCATCGCGCCGCCGAAATGCACGGGGATCAGCGCCCTCGTCCGCGCCGTCACGGCCGCCGCGGCGCGCTCCGGATCCATGTTGAAGCTCAGCGGCTCGATATCCACGAACACCGGCGTGGCCCCTACGCGCGAAACCGCCATGGCCGTCGAGACGAACGAAATCGCCGGTATGATCACTTCATCGCCCGGCCCCACGCCCGCCGCCCACAACGCCATCTCCAACGTGACCGTGCCGTTCATCGCCGCCACGCCGTGCGCGCAATGCACAAAGGCCGCGAACTCGCGCTCCAGCCGCGCGACGAACTCGCTATGCCCGCCCCAGCGCCCGCTCTCCAGCACCTCGCGCAGCAGCTCCAGCTCGCGCTCCCCCGAAACCGGCCACTTGAATCTATCCGTGTTCATCGGCGTTCATCCGCGGCTACAATCCCTATCTCCAACATGCCCGTGCCGTTCATCGCCGCCACGCCGCGCGCCCGTAACGCACAAAGGCCGCGAACTCGCGCTCCTCCCAAACCGGCCACTTGAGTTTATCCGTGTTCATCGGCGTTCATCCGCGGCTACAATCCCTATCTCCAACGTGACCGTGCCGTTCATCGCCGCCACGCCGTGCGCGCGATGCACAAAGGCTGCGAACTCGCGCTCCTCCCAAACCGGCCACTTGAGCTTATCCGTGTTCATCGGCGTTCATCCGCGGCTACAATCCCTATCTCCAACGTGACCGTGGGGTTCTCGCGGCCACGCCGTGCCCGTAACGCACAAAGCCGCGAACTCGCGCTCCTCCCAAACCGGCCACGTGAGTTTATCCGTGTTTCATCGGCGTCCATCCGCGGCTACAATCCCTGCAGGAAATAATTGAGCTGTTTCTCGCGTCCCAGCGTAGTCACCGGGCCATGTCCGGGCACCACCACCGTTTCATCCGGCAGTTCGAAATACTTATCGTGAATCGAACGCAGGATCTGCTCGCCATCGCCGAACGGCAAATCCGTCCGCCCTATACTGTCCCGGAACAGCGTATCGCCGGCCACCAGCTTCTTCTGCGACGGCAGCCACAGGCTGATGCTTCCCGGTGTGTGCCCGGGCGTATGCAGCACGTGGAACTCCGCGCCCGCCGCGCGCACGATATCGCCATCGCGCGCCGGGCTGTCGATCGCCGCCCGCTCCGGCGTCCGCACACCCAGCCATGAAGCCTGCAGATCCATCATGTCCTGCAGCTTGTCGTCGTTCTCGTTCATGTAGACCGGCGCGCCGGTGGCCGCATGCAGCTTGTGCGCTCCGCCGATATGGTCGATGTGCGCGTGCGTGACCACGATCGCCTTTACCTGCAGGCCGTGCCGCGCCACCACGCGTTCGATCTCGGGAATGTTGTCGCCCGGATCGATCACCAGCGCGTCGCCCGATTGCTCATCGCCGAAAATCGAGCAGTTGCACTGCAGCGGGCCCACCACCAGAATCTCATGCACCATAAAGTCGATTGTATACTCAAGGCATGTTCGAAGCCCTCGGCATTCTCATGCGCTGGTTGCACATCGCGTCCGTCGCCACGCTGATCGGCGGCATGCTCTATGGCTGGCTCGTGATGGTCCCGGCGGCCGGCGCGCTGGCGGCGGACGCGCGCAAAGCCCTCACGGATAGGACCGCCGCGCTCTACCGTCCCCTGGTCTTCGGCGCCATCGCCGCGCTGCTGGTCTCCGGCGGCTATAACCTGCTGACTAACCCCGGACACAACACGCTCTACTACCTCATGCTGACCATCAAGCTGCTGCTCGTGGCGCACGTCTTCGCGGTGGGTATCGTGCTGGTGACGAAGAACCCGGAACATCGCGGCCGGCTATTCGCAGGAGCCGCCATTTCCGGTTTGATCGTCATCCTGATCTCCGCGTATCTGCGCCGGACTTTTTAGCGGTATACTCCAACCCATGAATCAACCCTCACGGCGTATCCCCACCTATTGTGTCGCTGCCTGCATGCTAGCCGCCTTTGTGGCGCGAGCGCAGGAGCTACCCGTAGCCAGTCCGGAATCGGTCGGTCTCTCTTCCCAGCGGCTGGAGCGCATCGCAGCCGCCGTCCAACAAAGCATCGCGGACAAGAAAATCGCGGGCGCCGTCACCCTGGTGGCGCGCCGCGGCAGTGTGGTCTGGCTCAAAGCCCAAGGTATGGCGGACCGCGAGGCGGCCAAACCGATGCAAACCGACGCGATCTTCCGCATCTGCTCCATGACCAAGCCCCTCACCAGCCTGGCCGTGATGATGCTTTACGAAGACGGGCGCTTCCTCCTCGACGATCCCGTCTCCAGGTACATTCCGGAATTCAAGAATCCGAAGGTCCTGGTGAAGGCGGCAAACGGCCAGACCTACACGATTCCCGCCACCCGTGAAATCACCATTCGCAACCTGCTGACGCACACCTCGGGCCTCACCTATCACTGGAACCCGGATGTCGGCCAACTGTACAAGGACGCGAATGTCGCGCACGGGCTGCTGCCCTATGACGGCGCCATCGGCGACAGCGTGAAGCGCCTGGCGGGCCTG
>JBEKUO010000756.1:0-3391 GCA_049514955.1 Bryobacteraceae bacterium
CGGCTGCTCGGCGTAGAACTTGTGGTAATACCACTGGCCGGTCTGCGGATCGAACTTCCATGCGGAATGCCCGAAATCCGATTGCCAGTTGTTGGGCGGCTGGCCCGGCCCTTTGCCGTCGCGCCAGATGTACCAGTCGCGCTTGGGATTGGTGCGCGAGCTTCTGGACTCGATGAACCACTTGTGCTCGTCGGAGGTATGGTTCAGGACTTGGTCCATAATGACGCGGATGTTGCGCTGATGCGCTTCGCGCAGGAGGCGGTCGAAGTCGCCCATAGTCCCGTACTGGGGATCGATGGCCTCATAGTCGGAAATGTCGTATCCGAAATCGACCTGCGGCGAAGGGTAGACCGGGCTCAGCCAGATCGCATTCACGCCCAGCGACTTCACGTAGTCGAGGCGCTGCGCGATACCTTTCAGATTTCCGATGCCCGAGCCATCGCTATCCTGGAAGCTGCGCGGATAGATTTCGTAGATCAAGGCGTGTTTCCACCACGGCTCCGCGCTCTCTGCGGCGAAACAGGCGACGGCGGAAAACAGCAGGACGAAAATCGATCTCTTCATAAGGATCAGTTGACCACATCTCGCGTGGCGCAGGCTTCAGCGCGAACGGACCGGGGCGGTCCGTCACCAATGTCGGGAACCTTGCGCCGCTTCGTGGCGCAGGCACTCCTGCCTGCCGCGCCGGCACTCTTGCCGGCGCAGGCGAGCTTTGCTCGCCTAACTTCCCGCGTGGGTTTCTGGAGAGCCTGCAGCGGGACTTCAGTCCCCCTGGTGTTTCTACATTTTCCCAAAGTGCCTTGGTGGCACGGTTATACAAGAAGGTGGGGCAGGCGCTTTCGCCTGCCAACAGCGAACTTCAGTTCCCTGCAAGCGGGTGTTCAGTCCCGCCAGATCGACAACTTCCAGCGTGAATCTCGGAGCGGACTGGACTGGAGGACCCCGCCGCAGGGCTGCGATCCGAATTCGGCACATGTAAACCGTTAGTTGACACAGGAAATGCGTGCGCATCTTGCAACTGCTGGAAGTAGCGGGGCAGCCCGAGAACATGAATATCGCAGGATTCCGTTTCCACGGCTTGCAAGGCAAACCGCAGCGCTGGTCGGTGAGGGTGACGGGCAACTGCCGGATCACCTTCGGTTGGTCGGGCGAAAACGCGTTGGACGTCGATTTTGAAGACTACCATTAGGGAGAAGCCATGCAGAGAAAGAACGCACTGCCGCCCGTCCATCCGGGCGAGATCATCAAGGAAGACGTCCTTCCGTCCACCGGCCTGTCCGTAACTGCGGCCGCGAAATCCTTGGGCGTGTCGCGCCAGATGCTGCACGACATCCTGGCAGGTCGCAAGCCCCTTTCCGCCGTCATGTGCCTGAAGGTGTCCCGCCTGTTTGGCGGCACGCCGGAGTTGTGGATGCGCTTGCAGGCAGCCTATGACCTGAAGAAGGCCGAAAAGGACAAGAAGATCATGGAACGCGTCGCGCGAATCGTGCCTGCCAAGACAATCGACCGCGTCCAGGCGTGACACGCCGTCCCGTGGCATCCGGTCTCCACCACACCATCCGGCGCGTACCCGGTGACGCGTCCTAGATCTCCACAACCAACTGAAACAAAACAAGAATGCACCAAAATGGACTGCACTCCCCCTGCCCGCGTGCTACGCTCATCTCGCGTGGAGGGTCACCGCCACGGCTCTCCGTGCCGCCCTTCGCGTTGAAACAACTGAAAAAGGTTCCCCGCATTCGCCCGAAAAAGTGTTCTGTCAGGGAACCACCTGGATCTTTGACAATTAGCCTCCGCCGGGGGGCCGTTCAGCCTCTCCGCACACCAAAAAGTGCAAAACGAACCCAACAACCCCTGTATTTGCAACAAATCCAAGACAGAACGAACCCAATCTCGACCGGATGCCCCCGAAGCCGCCGACGCATCGCTGCCCAACACCAAAAAAACCGAACGAACCCAATTCGATCCGATAACTGCTTTATTTACAATGGAAATGCCAGGAATCACCCCAGAACGAACCCAATTTCCCCCCCATCCAAATCACTGATCCAGAATCGGCGAACAACACGGCGTCCGCACCGGCTTCGGCTCCATCAACTCCGCCCGCGTCCCATTCGGATCGTAGAGATTGAGCTGCCACTTGCCATCCCGGCCAATCTGCGGCTTCTCCGGCTTCAGCCCGCGTTCCACCACCGTGCGATACCCCTCGGCCACGCTCGGAACCCCCAGCGCCAGATGATGCATCACGCCGAGCGTGCGCGGCGAAGGGTTGTGGACATTCAGCATGTACTCCAGCCAATCCGTGCCGTCCGGTACCCGCATGTCCACCCAATCCGTAACGTCGTCCTTCATGCCCCCGTGCCAGATTTCGTGAAACCCGAGTATGTCCCGGTAGAAGCGGTCGGCCGCCGCGCGATCCTGCACCGTGATTCCCACATGAATGATCCGCTGCGAAATGCGCGTCTCCGGCAGATACTTGCCGAAATTACGGCTGTGCAGCGAGCCAGGCCGATACTCCACGAACTCCACGTTATGGCCGTCCGGATCTTTGAGCATCATGCTCAAGTTGCCGTCCAGCCCGGGTTTAAGAGTATCCGGCACCTTCACGCCGCGCTTCGCAAGATAATCCCGCAGTTGTTGAATGTTGGTGGTCTCAAACGCAATATGAGAGAGGCGGTCTTCGGTCGCGCTCTTGAGTTCCGGAAACACTTCGATGTACTGGTGATCGTTCACCTTAAAATAAGTCAGCATCAGCCCGCCCGAAGGCTTGTCCACCGTGAAAGGCTCCTGGAAGCCGAGCGCGTTCCCATAGAATTCGCGCGCCGCCGCCAGATTGTCCGTCTTGAGTCCGATGTGCGCCACCCCCACGATGGGCGGACGCTCCTGCGCCCAGGCCGGCAGAGCTAGCAGAACCACAAACCGCAGTAGGTTACGCATGAAGTCACCCGTACCACCTTTCGCCGCCCCGATCAAACCGGCTTCCTGCGCGCGAATAGCATGGCGCTCCAGGTCTCGTTGACCGAGCAGATCTTGTAATCCACCAGGCCCACCGCCGCAGCCGATTCCCGCAGGAACTGCTGCGTAACGCCGGATTCTTTGCCGCCGCGCTTCTGCCAGAGCATCCACAGCTTCGTTCGGCCTGCGAGTTTCCGCATTCGCGGCAGCGCCTCCCGGCAAGCGGCGGCATCGCCGGCGAACCATAGCGTGACCGGACACGCTCCGGTGGCTGCCTCCTCGAGTCTTGCGCCGGCCGGAAGTTCGCCAAACACGCTGGCATAGTTTCGCGGCGGATCGAACAGCGCTACCGCCGTGCCTGCGCGGATGCCGAGCTTTTGGCAGGCGGACCGGGCGGCGTAACGCTCCATCATTTGCGCGGGCACCACCGGGTTCG
>JBEKUO010000757.1:0-3350 GCA_049514955.1 Bryobacteraceae bacterium
GAGCGCGTCTCGCCGCCGGCTCCAAAAAATGACGGAGCGAACCCAATCCCGCCGGCAGCCAGCACCCGCGCCCGCAACCCATCACCCACAACCCATCACCCATCACCCACAACCCACTACCCACTACCCATTACCCACAACCCACCACCACACCCGTGCTACAGTACCAGTTTGATGCTCGCCGCCGCTCCCCTGAAAGCCACTTGCCTCAATGCCGTCCATCGCGCGATGAGCGCCAAAATGGTGGATTTCGGCGGCTGGGACATGCCCGTCCAATACGCCTCGCTCGTCGAGGAACACCAGGCCGTGCGCAAGAGCGTGGGCGTGTTCGACGTGAGCCACATGGGCGAAATCGACATCGCCGGTCCGGAGGCGCTGCAGCTCACCGATTTCGTCACCACCAATGCCGCCGCCCGCCTCAAAACCGGCCAGATTCAATACGCCGGCCTGCTCTACGAGCATGGCGGATTCGTCGACGACGTGCTGGTCCACAAGGTTGCCGGCGACCACTACTTCCTCTGCGTCAACGCATCCAATCAGGAAAAAGATTTCGAGCATATCCGCACGCACAACACCTTCGATGCGGAAGTCCGCCTGGTAAGCGACAACTATGCGCAGCTTGCCATCCAGGGTCCCCAGGCGCGCGCGACCCTGCAAAAACTGACCACAGTCGACCTAGCCCCCATCCGCTATTACTGGTTCGTGGATGGCGCGGTCTCGGGCACGCCGGCCCGCATCGCGCGCACGGGCTACACCGGCGAAGACGGCTTCGAGATCTACATCGATCCCGCGGAAGGCGCGCGGCTGTGGCATGAAATCCTCGATGCCGGAAAGGAATTCGGCATCCGGCCCTGCGGCCTGGGCGCGCGCAACACCCTGCGCCTGGAAGCCAAGATGGCGCTCTACGGCCACGAGATCCACGCGTCCATCACGCCCTGGGAAGCCGGCCTCGGCTGGAGCGTGAAGCTCGACAAAGGCGATTTTCTGGGACGCGCCGCGCTGCTCAAGCAAAAGGAACAAGGCCTGCACCGCAAGCTGATCGGATTCGAAATGTGCGGCCGCGGCATCGGCCGCGATGGTTACGAGGTGCTGGCCGATGGCGCGCCCGCCGGTTGGGTCACCAGCGGATCGCCCTCGCCCACCCTCAACAAGAACATCGGTCTTTGTTATTTGCCTCTGGCGCAGGCCACCGTGGGCCGCGCCATCGAGGTGGTAGTGCGCAGCCAGCCGGTGGCCGCGGTCACCGTGGAAACGCCATTCTACAAGCGAGCCAAATAATGTATCCCGAAAACTACCGCTACACCAAGGAACATGAGTGGGTGCACGTGGAAGGCGATACGGGCACCATCGGCATCACCGATCACGCCCAGCACGAGTTGGGCGACATCGTCTACGTGGACTTCAAGTACGGCAGAGATACCCTGAAAGCCGGCCAACACGTGGATCAGGGCAAATCCATCGGCTCGGTCGAGTCGGTCAAAGCCGTATCGGACATCTATTCGCCGGTCTCGGGCGAAGTCGTCGAGGTCAACCAATCCCTGGCCGACGCGCCCGAGAAACTGAATGCCGATCCGCACGGCGAGGCCTGGCTTTTCAAGATCCGCCTCAGCAACCCCGGCGAGATCGCGAATCTACTTTCCGCCGCCGATTATCAAACATATATAGGAGCGGAAAAGTAATTCTTTGCGCTATCTTCCGAAGTCTGATTCCGAGCGCCGCGAAATGCTGGAAGCCTGCGGCGTCGAGAGCCCCGAAGATCTGTTCGCCCATCTTCCCGAGGCCGTCCGCCTGCAACGGCCGTTGAAGCTTCCAGCCGGCGTCTCCGAATACGAAATCGTCGACTTCTTCCGGCGGCAAGGCGACCGCAACGCCAACGGCTATGCCAGCTTTTTGGGCGCCGGCGTCTATGCGCATTACCGGCCCGTACTGGTCGATACCGTGGTCTCGCGCGGCGAGTTCCTCACGTCGTACACGCCCTATCAGGCCGAGATCTCGCAGGGCACCCTCACCACCATCTTCGAATTTCAGACCATGATCTGCCAGCTCACCGGCATGGACGTGGCCAATGCCTCCATGTACGATGGCTCAACCGCGCTCGCCGAGGCCGCCCTCATGGCCGCCCGCCTGACCGGCAAGGGGGGCCTGCTGGTGGCGCGCAGCGTGCACCCGGAATATCAAGAGGTCCTGCAGACCTACGCCCGGAACCAGGGCATGCCGATTACGGAATTCGAATACGATCCCGCCACCGGCATGGCCGATCTCGACGATATGGGGCGCAAGCTCAACGATCTGACTGCGGCCGTGATCCTGCAATCGCCCAATTTCTTCGGCGTCGTGGAAGAGGTGAATCGCGCCGCATCGATTGCTCACAAGCGCGGAGCGCTGCTGCTGATGGGATTCACCGAGGCTGTCTCGCTCGGCATCCTGGAACCGCCCGCCGAAGCCGATATCGTGGCGGGTGAACTGCAATCGTTCGCCATCTCTCCGAGTTACGGAGGCCCCTACGCCGGCATCATCGCCACACGCGACAAATTCGCGCGCCAGATGCCCGGCCGGCTGGTCGGCGAGACCACCGATACGCACGGCAATCGCGCCTTCTGCCTGACGCTGGCCACCCGCGAGCAGCACATCCGCCGCGAGAAGGCCACTTCCAATATCTGCACCAACCAGGCGCTCATCGCCCTGATGGCCACCGTGTTCATGAGCGTCTACGGCAAGCAGGGCCTGCGGGAGTTGGCCGAGCAGAACTTGGCCAAGGCGCACTACCTGGCAAGCAAGCTGAAGCCGCGATTCTCCGGCCCGTTCTTCAACGAGTTCGTAGTATCGACCAGTCAGCCCGATGCGATTAACGCCGCGCTCCTCGACAAGAAGATCATAGGAGGCCTGCCGCTAGGCCGCTTCTATCCGGACTTGTCCGACGCGATGCTGTTATGCGCCACCGAAATGTCGAAGCGCAAAGATATGGACGCCGTGGCGCAGGCACTCCTGCCTGCCGCGCCGGCACTCTTGCCGGCGCAAACTAAGGAGCACCCCTAATGTCCATCAAAAAGGTCCGCTCCCACATCTCGCCGAACGAAGTTCTCCTCTTCGAACGCAGTTCCCCCGGCAAGAAAGCGTACCAACTCCCCGCCCTGGACGTCCCGGCCATTGACCCCACCGCGGCCCTAGGCCCCCAAAACGTCCGCCAAGAAATCCCCGGTTTCCCCGAAGTGAGCGAAGTGGAAACGATCCGCCACTTCACGCGCCTCTCCACGTGGAACTACGCCATCGACCACGGCATGTACCCGCTGGGCTCCTGCACCATGAAGTACAATCCGCGCGTCAATGAGCTGGTCGCACGCACGGAAGGC
>JBEKUO010000758.1:0-3350 GCA_049514955.1 Bryobacteraceae bacterium
ACGAAGCCTGCCTGGCATCGCTGGGAATTACGGTGGTGTCGCTGCCGGCGGAGGCCGGCCTGCCAGACGCTGTCTTCGTTGAAGATCCCGCCATGGTATTGGATGAGATCGCCATCATGACCCGCATGGGCGCGGCATCGCGGCGCGGGGAGTCGGAGAGTTTAGCCCAGGCGCTCGCGCGATACCGTCCGTTGCGCTGGATCCGGGAGCCGGGAACGCTCGAAGGCGGCGACGTCGTGCGTATCGGCGAGACGTTGTTCGTGGGCAAATCCGCGCGTACCAACGAAGCCGGCATTTCCCAACTGGCGCAGGAGCTCGCGCCCTTCGGGTACGCGGTGCGGGCGGTGGACGTGCGGCAGTGCTTGCACCTGAAATCGGGCTGCACGTATCTCGGAAAAGGCGCGGTGCTGGCCAATCGCGAATGGGTGGATGCCGCGCTGTTCGCCGATTATCAGGTGATCGATGTGCCGCCGTCCGAACCGGCAGCGGCGGATGTGCTGGCGATCGGCGACACCGTAATCGTGCCGGCATCCTTCCCGGAGGCGGCGCGTATTCTGGAGCGGGGCGGCTGGCGCGTGCTGCCGGTCGACGTTTCCGAATTGCAGAAAGCGGAGGCCGGGGTTACCTGCATGAGCCTGATCTTCGAATCCGGCAATGGTTCATCCTGAACCCGACAACGTGCAGGAGTCGCACGCGCGGGCCGTGCGCAGCGCCAGCGCTCCGGAGGGGCAAGCTTCGTCGCAGCGGTGCGCGGCGCGGCGCAAGCCTTCCGGTTCATCCTGAACACGACAATGTGCAGGAGTCGCACGCGCGGGCCGTGCGCAGCGCAAGCGCTCCGGTGGGGCAAGCTTCGGCGCAGCGTTGCGCGGAGCGGCGCAAGCCTTCTGAGAGCGGTTGGCCGAACGGCACGGCCACGGCAACATCGAATCCGCGTCCGACGAGCGCCAGACCCAACGGTTCGCCAGCCGCGGCGGCGATGCGCGCACACGCGTCGCAACTGATGCACTTGCCCGGCTCGTAGATAATCTCCGGGTGGGAGAGATCCTGCGAGAAGCGCCGCCGCGCGCCGGCGAAGTGGTACACGTCTGCGTCATACTCGGTGGCCAGCGAGCGAACCAGGCAGCAGTCCTGCTTGCGGCACCCGCAGGTCAGGCAGCGGCGGGCCTCGCGCGCAGCGTCGTCGTCGGAGAGTCCGTGTTCTACTTCATCGAAGCTGACGCGGCGCCGGTCGATGGGGATCTCCGGCATACGCACGCGCGCAGCCTTCTCGATGGCGCGGAAAATCGCGGCCCGCTCGGCGTCATCCACCGGCCGCATGGCAATGCCTGCCATGGCGGGTTCTCCGGTAACCGCCGCGCCGCTCAGGAACTGGTGGATGGAGGCGGCCGCGATCCTTCCCGCGGCCACCGCGCGCACTGCCAGATCGGGTCCCAGCACCGCATCTCCGCCGGCGAAGACTCCGGGCAGATTCGTGGCCAGCGTCTTTTCGTCGACCGCTATGCCCCAGCCGGTGACCCGCAGGCCTTCGCGTTCGGGCAGCGTGCGGTCGACGGCCTGCCCGATGGCCGCGATCACGGTGGAACATTCGACCACCAGATTGGAGCCCAGCATGGCCACCGGTCTGCGCCGGCCCGAGGCGTCCGGCTCGCCTAACGTCATGCGCTGGCAGGTCAGCAACAGGCCATGCCCGTTTCGCTCCAATCGCACCGGCGCCAGGAGAAACTCGACGGTCACGCCTTCGGCTTCGGCGGCCTCCACCTCCGCCATGGGACAAGGCATCTCCGGACGGCCGCGACGGTAGAGGATGCGCACGTGGCGGGCGCCCAGCCGGACCGCGGTGCGGGCGCAGTCCATCGCGGTGTTGCCCCCGCCGAGCACTACAACGTCGCGGCCCAGCGATGGCGGATTGCCGTTGGCGACCAGTTCCAGGAACTCGATGCCCGCAAGCGCGTTCTCCTCGCCCTCGCAGCGTAGCCCCTGTGTGCGCTGCGCGCCGATCGCGATGAACACTGCATCGTGCTGTGCGCGCAACTCGGTGACAGTGAATTCCCTGCCCCACCGCGTGTCCATACGGAAGCGTGCACCGAGTTGCCGGATGGCGTCGATCTCGGAATCGAGCGCGTCCTTCGGCAGCCGGTAGGCGGGGATTCCGTAACGCAGCATGCCGCCCGGCAGCGGATGCGCGTCGAACAAAGTGCAGTCGTGGCCCAGCCGCAGCAGATACCAGGCGGCAGCCAGTCCCGCGGGACCGGCCCCCACGATGGCGACCGACTTCCCGGTGGCCGGCGCGCGCGGCGGCACGTACGGCGCGGTGGCGGCGCGGTCCAGATCGGCGGCGTGGCGATGCAGCGCACCGATGGCCAGCCCCTGATCGAGATCGCAGCGCCGGCATTCCTGTTCGCATAAACGCGGGCAAATGCGGCCCAGGGAACCGGGCAGCGCGAGACGCTCGGAAATCACCTGCATGGCGCGGCGATTGTCACCGGTGGCGATCCCGTAGACGAACCCCGGAATATCCAGACCGGCCGGGCAGCGGGCGGCGCACGGCGCTACGCACTCGCCGGCGTGATCCGACAAGAGCAACTCCAGCGCCATTTTCCGCGCGGCGTGCACGTCCGGGCTGTTGGTCACAACCACCATGCCTTCGGCAACAGGCATGGCGCAGGCGGGAGAAAGCGTACGCCGGCCTTCGATTTGAACGGCGCACACGAAGCACGAGGCCGCCGGCTCGATGCCCGGCACGTGACACATGGTGGGGATGCGTATGCCGAGCCACCGCGCCGCGTCGAGCACAGTGGCTCCCGGCTCCACGCTCACCCGCCGGCCGTCGATCGTGAGGGTGACCATGGCTTATACGACCTCTATCGCATCGTCCTGGCACGCCTGGCGGCACATGTCGCAGCGCGTGCAGAGCTGTTCGTCGACTGCGTGCTTCTCGTACGGGCGATAGGCGATGGCGCCCACCGGGCAGGCTTGCGCGCACAATGTGCACCCGATGCAGTTATCGGTCACGCGGTAACGGATCAGGGCCGGGCAGCGGCCGGCTGGACAACGCCCGTCGAGGTGCGCCTCGTATTCTTCGCGGAAATATTTGAGCGATGTCAGGACTGGGTTGGGCGCGGTCTGGCCCAACCCGCATAGGCTGGCGCGGCCCACGTAATCGGCCAGGGTTTCGAGCTTCCCGATATCGTCGCGCCGCCCGTTTCCCGCGCAGAGCCGCTCGAGGATCTCCAGCATACGCTTGGTGCCGATGCGGCAGAAGGTGCACTTGCCGCAGGATTCGGCCTGCGTGAATTTCAGGAAGAAGCGCGCGATATCGACCATGCAGTCGCGGTCGTCGAGCACCACCA
>JBEKUO010000759.1:0-3344 GCA_049514955.1 Bryobacteraceae bacterium
TGAGTTTGTTTCTGGCGGCCGGGCCCCCAGGCAAGCCCGATTGGTCTTACCTCGCGTTTCCGTTCGATCTTTTTGCCCCCGATAACCTAACGATCAGAGCGATTGTCGCGATGCCGGCCGGCACGATCACCACACCGGCGATCAGACCGTTTGCCGCTCCCGTAACGCTCACCCCGCCCGACAGGGTGACCTACGCCTGCCCTGCATGTCCCCCGCCGTACACAGGTAACTCAACAACCCTGGCCATCGCCGGTGGGACCTTAAGCGCCACAGAACAGTAACGTCACCGAAGACGCTCCATGCTTGACGCCGAAACTATCTTTAAAAGATGGCTGCGGGTTGCGGTGCCCTTTCTTCCTTACTATTGCTTTATATCCAGCCGGCGCTCGCCCGCACGAAGGCGTCAATGGTGCGGCCTGCCTCCGACGACAAACATCTCCGTTCTCCGAGAAGCCTGACAATACCAGGCCGCCAGCCTCCAGCGCTTCGCGGTACGTCGACTAATAACGACGCCTCCTCAGCGCGGGAGCCGCGCGCAATCGGAGAACCCTTGGCTCACACGACGACTCACCCCCGGCACTCGACTTCATTTTGCCGCTCTGCCGTTATCCAGGCATAACGCGACGAGCTCGGAGACATCCGCTTCGCCCACACACATGACCGTGTCTGCGCCGCCCCAATAAATCTTCACCGTTCCGTCCGGCTCCGCAACGGCGCCACAAGTGAACACCACATTGTGGACATATCCTGTGATTTCCCAGGGAGCTTCCGGCTGCAAAATCCACGAGTCGCCCACTCCGATCACCTTCGCTGGGTCCCGTAGATCGTGCAGAGCGACCCCCAATCGATAAACCGATCCGTCCATCGTCCGGAAAACTCCGTGATAGATGGAAAGCCATCCCTTGTCCGTTTTGATCGGCGGCGCGCCCGGACCGATCTTCATTTCGTCCCAATGATATGGTACAGGCCGCATGATGAGCTGTGATTGGCCCCAAAAAAGTAGGTCCGGAGAATACGAAATCCAGATGGACCAAGGCGCGATCTCCGAATGGGGACGGTCCAGCCGCGCATAGAGCCCGTCAAACTTCTCGGGAAAAATCACTACATTCCGATAGTCCGCTTCCGTGATCAGCGCGACCCTTTCCACCTGACCGAAGTCCCTGGTCTTAGCGAGCGCGATCCGGACGCCGTTTCGCGAGTAAGCGCTGTAGGTGATGAGGTACTGCCCTTCTAACCGGGTCACGCGCGGATCCTCGACGCCGAATTCTTCATAGGCCGCAAAAGGCTCCTCCCGTGCAGGAGTCAGGAAGGGTCGCGCATCGGCGGTGAAACGGAATCCGTCGGGGCTGCGCGCCAAACCAATGATGGACCGTCCCGTGCGCAGGTGAGAGCGGAAGAGCATGATGTATTCGTCCCCGTTCTTCACCACCGCGGCGTTGTGAACGGTTTCCACCGGGTAGGGGATCTCGGCCTTGGTAAGGATAGGATTGTGAGCGTATCTTCTAACTATGTCCGGCTTCATGATCGCCTCATTTTTTCACGATGGCTTCCAGTTCAAAAATCGTCTGGTAAACTCGTTCGTAAGCCTCCACCATCGTCTCGATAGAAAAGCGTTGCTGCACTCGTTGCCGGCATGCGCTGCGATCGATTTCATCAACGCGCCCCAACGCCCGCACCGCCTCATGGACATCGTTGACCAGAAATCCGGTCCCCCCGTCTTCGATCACCTCACGGCAGGAGCCCAGGTCCATGGCGATCACGGGCACGCCGGCGGCATTGGCCTCTGCCAGGACCAGTCCGAATCGCTCCGGGATCGTGTTCAGGTGCAGCAGCGCTCTCGCACGCGCGAACAAT
This sequence comes from Bryobacteraceae bacterium, assembly GCA_049514955.1. Lineage (GTDB taxonomy): Bacteria > Acidobacteriota > Terriglobia > Bryobacterales > Bryobacteraceae > Bog-159. The sequence continues at coordinate 1,855 of JBEKUO010000759.1, forward strand.
GCATTCTTGCCCGCCACGTCCACGGGCCCGATGTATTGGATCGTCTGATCGAGCTGCGGTTCCACCCGCTCCCGGAAGTACGTCCGATCTTGGATAATGCCCGCGATCAGCAGCGGCAACCCGCTCATGCGAGCCACCTCCATCGCCAGATGGACACCCTTGTCGGGATGAATCCGCCCGAGGAAAATCAGGTGATCGCCGCCAAGTTTCTGGAACGGGTACAACGAGAGGTCGATTCCGTTATAGACCGTCGCCAGGTAATTCAGGCCCGGCGCCCGATCGGCGTTGCTGATGGAGACAAAATATCCGTCGCGATATTTCTCATAAACGGGCATGATTCTGGGCGACGAGAATCCGTGGATGGTCGTCAGGACCGGTGTCTTGATCAGCCGGCTGTAAGACAGCGCCATGAAGTCGTAATGGCTGTGTATGAGGTCAAACTCGGCAGCGTGCTCGAACGCTTCGGAGATGTGAAGGTACTCGGCTACTTTGGGATCGACCGTGGGATCTTCCTCATAACCTCGATCCACCACAGCATGCAGTTGCGCACGCGTCGTAGAATCCTTGGTCGCGAATAATGTCACATCCCAGCCGCGGACGGCCAGTCCTTCGGTGATGTTGCTGGCGACCGTCTCCCACGCGCCGTATTGCCGGGGAGGCGTTCGCCAAGCTATCGGCGACAGCACAGCTATCCTTTTGTTGGGGACGGTCACACTTCGCTCATTCCGCCTTCGGCAAGGCGCGACAGAAGCTCACACCGCCCGAGTTTTTCGCCGGCTGAGAGGAGCATTGCGATGACTCAGCTTAGCGTATGACGGACCCATGCGGACACTCGTCACGCTGCGGACTGCGCAACAGGCTCCGCCGATGACGCACCTCCAACTCCCTCCATCCAATTGAAAACAAGAACTCCGCGCCGTTGGGTTCCGCGAAACAACCCCGCCGCCATGCTACTGTCGTCTCGGGTAGCCGGATGCCGCCACCTCAGGCGCAACGTCCGAGCCAGCCCTTTGATATAAATATGGGCTCTTTCTTGCCGGGTTTCGCCAACTCTCCGGCGTTTATTATGCCTGCCGCCATCAGGCCAACTCCGGGCAAGACGCTGCTCGCCCAGCCAAGCGACTGCGCCGCAAATGCGGCTGTGGGCGTGTAGGGAGGGCAAAAGCCTGGTTTTCCGGCTCTCTTGGCGCCACTCCCAGTTCGCGGCGATGTGGTCTGGCCCGGTAGATGGCTCCGCCTTATCACTGATCGGAAGGTGTTCCACTTTGCGGTCGTGGCACGAGAATTTCAAACGCAGCATTTATTTCCTTCATTCGGGTGTCAGCGAGCGCTTGAAATTCAGTGGCCAAGCCAACAACCTTGTCGGGATGATACATCTGCGCTAGACGCCTGTACGCAGCGGAGATTTCGGATTCGGTCGCGAGATCGCTCACACCGAGAACCTTGCGAGCTTGATTCTTCACACCCGAACCCGGAGGAGCCACTCGGTT
>JBEKUO010000760.1:0-6039 GCA_049514955.1 Bryobacteraceae bacterium
TTGGGGAACTTACGTATGTCGAAGCTCAAGCCGACGCTGACGCACTTATTGGTGGATCCCTCGCGATTGTCGAACGGGATGACCCACACCCAACCGCCATCGAAGAGATGGTGGCAGGTGCCCTGATACCACCGGCGCGGCGCTCGCGGCACGCCATAGGGAAGCTTCAAATCGTCGTACGGCTTGACGTCGATCATGTGGGTGAACAGGCAGCGCGTATTGGTCTTACACCGGATGGGATCGTCGCGCAGGTTCCACATGCGCGAGAGCACGTGGCCGCCACCGGACGCATCGGCAATGAACCGGGCGCGGATAGTCTCGCCTTTGTCGGTCTTGAGTGTCACGCCTTGCTTATCGGTCTCGACCTCTTTGACTCGGGTCATGTACTTAACCGTCGCGCCGTGGTGAATGGCCGTATAAGTCAGGTACTGATCCGTGTCCTGGCGGAACAGGTGGGCTTCATAGCCTTCGCGATAGGGCGGGATCACCAACTGCGTGGCTTCCTCCGGCCGCTGGTGCTGGCCTTCGTGGTGGATCATGAAGCCGAAATTTGTCTTCACCCCGAAACCGGACGACACATGCTTATGGATGAGTTCGCCCGAGTTGAATTCCGTCTTGAATTCCGGTACTCCAAACCGCTCCGCCATGATTTTGATCATGCGGAAGGTATGCCGTACCGTGGATTCGCCCAGGGCGAAGCGCGGGTGTGTGCCCGCGTCTACGATCACCACTTTAGCGCCGTTGCAAGCCAGAATGATTCCCAGCATGCTGCCTTCGAAACCCGCGCCCAGAATTGCCACATCGAATTGCTCGTTCATGTAGAGTGAATGCTCCTTTCAATTCGCGAAACGTTTTTGCGCCTGGTGCCCTGAGACCCGCACGCCACACATCTCGGCGAACATCGCCTCGGTCGCTCTGACGCGTCCGGCGACCACCTGCAGCGTTCGCAGCAGGATCTGGTTGCCCAGCCCGGTGTCGCTGCGGCAGAGTTCCGCAAGGTCCGGGCCAGCCACGCGCAACGCGGTGGTACGCTCCCGTGCGCGTACTTGGAAAAGCGTGTCTTGATGGTCCAATAGCGCGGACCAGCCAAATACCTCGCCGGGGCCGAGCGCCTGCACGGACACAGTGAAGCTGGGGGTATGTAATTCCACCGCGACGCTGCCGGTCAGCAGAAGGTAGAAATATTGAGAACGGTGGCCTTCGACCAGGATCACCTCGCCGTCCGCAAAGGCGACTTCGGTAGCCAGAGGCGCCAGACTGGCAATCTGCGTTTCAGCCAGGCCTTGGGTGAAAGCGTGATCTCGAAGAATCTGTTCTCGGGTCAAATGCCCCACCATAGAGTGATAAGCCGCTAGCGAAGCCGCTTCGCGGTCAGATTTCGCTGCGGTAGGGCTGAGTTAGCAATTCAGGTGCCAGGGAAGGGAAACCGAACTGAACCGAACCTGATTTCAGCGTGGTCCGGGTGTCGGTGAAAACACTGATCCTTCCCAGCTCTTTGTTTTGTACGGGTTGTGTTGTTTTATTGAGACCTGCTACAGCGCGCTGAGCCTTGATGCTCTCGCCGCCACGAATTCGTCTGCAGCCGCTGGCTAAATCCCATGAGCCGATCCGCACCGGCATGCCCCCCTAGGTCGGGTGTTCATTCCCCGAAATCAGGTTCAATCACTTCGCAAATCAGGTGCAACACAAGAAGGGGGCTAAGGACGGGAAACGGTATATGTGCCTTACCATGTTTGCGGCCTCGTCCTATGTGCATGTGACACCTGGGAACACCTAAGCAATCGCGCCCCTGCTGAGCATTCAAATGTATGCGCACCATCGTCACCTCCCGCGGGCTTGGCAGGTGCAGATGAAACCTAAACTGGCTAATTCGCCATCCGGGCTGCCGTTGCTCCATCCGTATCGTGAACTCGAGACGGGATTCTGAAACAAACTCCGCTCTTGCGCAATCCAACTCATTTAGCCCATCCGGCAACTGGCGCAGTTGGATAATCTTGTCCATCGTTCCTTTGATTCGTCTATGATCCTGCTGTCGCGCCAAGTAGGCCCGCAACTGCCGCAATTGGCTAGCAGCGTCCAAGTCCATCGCCGCTAGAGCAACTCCGTAGGCGTCATCTCGCTCGTGGGCTAGTCGATCTAATTCTGCTTCGATGTTCAAGCCACCTATCCTCCGGAAAGGTACTCTGGCTCGATCTCAAAGACGTCGGTCAGACGATTCCGCAGATTGGGTGCTCTCCGGATGATTCGCTTTGCCATTTCGTCTCCTGCGAGCAATAGCAATTGGCTGCCGTCCTGGACCAAGAAAGGCGAGTGGCGGTCCAAAGCGTCCACCAACTTCGGAAGCCATTGATCGATATGAACCAGCCGTACAGATCCGTCGCCCGATGGTGGCAGACCCTTGTCTCGTAATTCAGAAATCGCTTCCGTCGTGGCTGGAGCATCTAATTGGACGTCGATCTCAACTCGCAAGTCGGCTTCGACAAGTTTGGCGACCGCTGCCTCGCATATCAAAAGATATATAGCAGGGTGCCCACGCCCTGCAGCGGCAATAGTTCTTACCAGACGGAACGGCGTAATATGATCAAAGTCGCTCATGCCGGATTTGGTAGAACCTCCGCCAAAGCGGGATGAACCTTGAAGTAGTCCCGGCCGCCCTTAGAGTACTCAAGCACTTGCCGATTGACCAGCAACTCTCTGGAGGTTGAATCAAGAATAGAGAATCGTTTGTCTTTCTGAAGACGTTGAATTAGTCGCTGCTGAGGAGTCCCGAGACCGGCGAGATAGCGGTTGCCCAGTTGATGGACTGCCGCCTGCACATGTTTGCGAGTGATGCGGTGCGGCGGGAATGTGCTTGACGACGTCGAAGTAGTCTTGGAGAAATCGGGTTTTGTCGTACCACAATAACAATGGGGCGGCGACGATCACGGTCAACTTCAATCCACGAACTGCACGCAAGTCCTGCTCGGCGAACTCGCGGAACCGGGCCGGCTCGATCAACCGATCCAAACCGTCCACAATGACCGTCACTTGCCTATCATTTTCCAGGAACGGCAGCAGAATCGTTCCCAAGAGATCCTTCACCTCCGAAACCCTTTCCTCTAGTTGTGGGTACCTAGGTTTCATCCGACCAGGAATATCAACACGATAGCCATCGTCCCCACCGTAATCGTCAGGCTCATCATGATACCAGACAGTCTTTCCAAGACCTAATTCGTGGAGCTTCTTATGTGCCTCCTCAATCGGTGCTAGGGGCTCTCCAAGCAACCTTCGATGACGAGCGAATAGTCGTAGCCCTATGGCTGCGAGCATGGCACCGGGGTTCGTTTCCGAAAAGTCTGTGAACTCGACAGCATCAATAAACAAGTTCACGGCATCTTTATAGCGCTTCAGACGATCATGTGTTAGCAACAGCGCAGTGGTTTTACCGGATCCGATTCCGCCGACTAGGGCCATCTGAGCTCCAGTCTGCAGTTCGGCAGCACTCGCGAAAGCCTCGTGTATGGGCGGTTCTTCTGGATCGCGTGGGTCGAACTTGGGGGTGACGATAAGATCTCGCTGGATGGCGGAACCGCTCAACGCGATCGGATTGAGTCGTTCCAGAAACGGCCGGTATATCTGCCGCCTGTCGAAGATGACCGTATCTGGCGATTTAGCTGGGTCCATGTGCGCTTGTCGTTAGTATAGGACATTTGAGCTGCGTCCAAGCGCGTCATCCGAACTGAGCACGTGAGCGGTCAAGATTAAGGGCCTGCGGGGACCCGATGATGCCAATGCTGGCCTCTAGCGTTCCTCCCACTCTTGATCTCTCGCCGAGAGCAGCTCAGACCCGGGGTAGCATTTCCGAGCCAGGGCAGCGGCTGCCGGCCCGAATCTCTAAGCCTGCTGGAGGCGAGAATGATTCGAGAGTTCGCTGGAGCCGCAAAGTAAAGGTCGATTCCCGCCTAGATTCTCCGCGCGACGAAGCCTACAACATCATCCGACCCAGAACGTTGCAGTCCACGGGAAGCTGGAAGCGATTGAAAAACGTTGGTCTGGTCTACTGGTCCCGAATCGGGAGGTCGAGCCATGGTGGGCTAACGATTCAGGGCGAGTTCGGTCTCCAGAGCCTGGCGGCGATATTCGATGCCTTCGTAGGAATCCGGCTGCTCGTCCAGCGTCTTGGCCAGGCTCGACAGCAGATACAGCAGGAATAGTCCACGCGCGCCGGGAGACGCAGCCACGTCGAACTTGGCTCTCCAGCTTTTCTTCAGCAGGCTGGCCACCTGCACGCTGAAGTGGAAAGTGTCCCACCCCAGCGGCGCTTCCCATTCGCCGGACTCCCAATCGAAAACCGAGAGCCGGCCATCCTGCACCCGCGTGTTCCAAGGCGCGAAGTCGCCATGCGCAAACCCGCAGGGGATCGTGAGATGCTCCAGTTCGCCGCGCGCTTCGGCCAGGGTTGCCGCGCCCAACGCCTGCCAGCGCCAGTGGCAGCGCCAGGCCACCTCGTTCCAGCGCATGCCAACCTCTTCAACCAACTGAATACCTGGCTTGTGAACGCGGTAGATGGCGGCCAGTCTTTCGAGAAACTCCACATGCATGCTGGACAACTTCGCCGGACCGGGCCGGCCTTCCACGGGCGATTGGAACAGAAGGTGGCTGTCCTGCCATTCGCCCGAGTAGAGCACGCGTGGCACATATGGACGCAGCGACGAGAGGCCCTCCAGAAATTTGGCCTCATGTCGCACGCGGCTGCCCGCCGGCTTTGTCAGCCCCAGCTTGACGTAGCCCAGAGTCTCGCCGCCGGGGCGCATCACCTGGATAGTAAGCTTGCGATACCTGCCGGGCGCACCCAGCAGCATCGCGAACACGGGACTGCGCTCGCCGGTCACGCTGGCGACCAGGGCTTTAAGACCCAGCGGCTCTCCCACGTAGAGCGAGTCGAGTGCCCAGCCGTTCCACCCGGTCTTGACAATCTGCTTCAGCAAGCCCTTGAGCAGGCGTGCTCCGAAAGCATAAGGGGTGTAAAACTGAAAGCCTTCGAGCGTAGCGCGGCTGTCGCCCACGGGAAGCAAGCAACGCGGCTCCCGGCGCGAGGGCAATACCGCAAAGCGTTGCCGCGGACCGTATCCCTGGACCGTCCGGCGCCCAGCGAAACGGTCCACTGCTTCCTGTAAGACTGTGGTCATGAAGCGCCTTTTTGCCGGGCCCACGTAACGCGCGCTAAGTTGCGCAAGCTATCCGCGTAAGTCAGGCCGGCCGCGCTCAGTCCCCGACTTATTGAACGCGTGATTCACTTGATCCGATAGTTACTGGACTGCTGTGTCACGACCCATCTCAATTATTGATGGGGGTAATATTCATGTCAATTTGATCAAGCGAGCCACGGTCCTAGGAGTTTTTTGGTGCTACTTTAGCTAAGATGCATGCTTTTCCGTGGCTTACGGGCAGCCTTTGGCCGGGTACCGGCTATCGCATAGAGCAGATAGGACTCGTCCGCGCGTGCGCCGCCAGGGCTCACGACGAACTCTGGAACACTGACGGGGCAGGCTGATGTATACCAGCGACGTGTACGCCAGAGTGTTCCAAAACGCGCGCTGCGGGCTGCTGCTGCTCGACGGGACCACGGGCCGCGCGACGGAAGTCAATGCGGCATTCCTGCGGATGGCGGCGCGCGGGCGCGGCGAAGTCGTGGGGCATAATTTCTGGGAACCGCCGCTGATCGCGGACGCGGAGGCCGGCGCCGAGGTGTCTGCGCACCTGCGCGCGGGTCACATGGTGGAGGGCGCGGAATTGCCGCTCCAGACTGGCGACGGGCGCTGGCTGCTGCTGGAGGTGAGCGGCAGCTCGCCGGCGGACGGCGTGATCCAGTTGGAAGTGCAGGATGCCACCGGGCGGGAAGAGGCGCGGCTCGCCGCGCGCATGGACGCATTGCGCACGATGGCCGGGCAAGTGGCCGGCGAGTTCCACGATTTGCACCAGGTTCTCCAGATGCTCGGCGAGCTTCTGCTGGCCGGCGCCGGCCGCGGTTGGCCGGTGTCGCGCGAGTTAGACGAGGTC
>JBEKUO010000761.1:0-3336 GCA_049514955.1 Bryobacteraceae bacterium
ATGCTGGCGCATTTCTGGATGCCGTTTTATGATGTGGTCCTCCCATCGGTGGACATCCAAGGTGATAACGAAACCTTCTGGGTCTTTAGTGCAGATTAACGCACTCCCATTTCGCTTCTGCGGGCTAGTCGGCTCAGACCAGGAAGCGGATGCTCGGACTCAGCCATAAACTATCCGATACGTATATCAGACGCCAGCGGCGGCGCGCAAGTTGTCAGGACACTTTAATTATTGCACGAACAGAGCACCCCCAAATAGGGGTATCGCACAGAAACCAGTAACGGTACACACACGAACCCAATCCATAGCAATCTGCAATATTTACCCTATGGCCCACTTACCCAGCCCGCTCCCTAAGGAGTCATCGGATACCGCACGACGCTGAAGTTGCGCAGGGTGACGGTATCGGTAGTGATCGCCGCCATATTGCCCTGGAAAGCCAGCACGATGGGATAGGAGAGCGAGTCATACCCGTTCAGCACGCCGGTGGCGAAGCCCATCACCGTGCCCCAGCTCTGTACGGACAACTGGCAAGCGGATGAGCCGGCGCCTGCCTCGGCCCATCCGGAAATGAACGCGTCGGACACGGCTCCATTACGCTGGACCAGCAGCGTGTTGCCCCAGTGGACGGCGAAAGTGAAGCCGGTGAGGGCGCCTTCGTGCGAATAATCGAAGCTGATCCTGACGCGGTCGCCCGGCTGCAGGGCGCCGGCGGGGATGGTGCACGTGCCCAGGCTGGAGATGGTCGTCGAAGATGTCGCCGAGCCGGTGCCGGAACAAAGCACCTGCGGCGAGGGCGGACCTTGTGGAGCGCCCGCGGGCGTCACGCGGTAGGACGCCAGCAGCGTGTCGCCGGGCTGCGGGATCGACGCCGAGACGAACTGAATGGCGTTGCCGGAAACGCTGTAGTCCTGTCCCACCTTCTGCAAGACGCCGTTGCGGAATAGCGCCAGACTGGACGCAGGCATAGGGACCGCGCTAATGGTGAAGGCGAGGTTGGCGCCGTTGACCGCGCCGGCGGGCACTTCTCCATCCGAGAAGCTGGGGCCGGGCGCTCCGCCGCCAGCGCCGCAAGGGCCGGACGAGCCATCCACGTGCACGCAATCGGAAACGCTGCCGGAGACCGCCTCCAGAAAGCCGCTCGAATCGATGTACGCCGCTCCGGGGGCATAGGACGGACCCGCTACGGGGCGCGCGGCCAGGTCCGCTAACAGACCGATGACGTTCGACTCCGGGATGGGCTGCGATCCAGTTATGAGCGAGGAGGACGATGGAGACGGCGAAGTGAGAACGTCCTGCACGCGCAGCGGCCTCGTGCTCGGCGGGACGGCCCAGGTCTGGGTGAACTGGTTGTTGCCGGAGCCGACAAACGTAACGGAGTAATACCCAGCCGGAGTTGCGTTGGTGGTGGGCACAAGCTCCACCATCAAATTGCCGCCAGTGATGTTCAGGGTCACCGACTGGGTGGCTATCTGGGAAGTGTCCCCGGCTACGAAGGGAGTCCAGGTGACGATCGCCAGACCATTATAGGGAGTGCCGTCGGCGTTATAGATTGTGTCCTGGATGGTGGTCAAAGTCGGACCGGCCAACAGCGAAAACGTCGAACACACGGCGAGAGCGGCGAACCCCAGTTTTTGCGCGAACATTCTACCTCCGAAAAAAACCCCGGGCTCCAGACTGGAACCCGGGGTCAGAAAAACAACAAGGAAACGCGAACCGTTTACCCGGCTTCAGTGTATCGCAGGCGCCTCGCGCCGCAGCCCCGCCTGCCGCTGGCCCTGCGCGCTAAGTTATACTCAACGCAAGCCTTGCTTATTCCGCAAGGAAATTTCTTGAGTTGTGAATGGAGAAAACATGAGCCACACAAACCGGCGGGCATTCATTCGTGGAGGCGCCCTGGCAGCGGCCGCGGGCGGGGCAGCCAAAGCGCAAACCGGACCGCAAAAGAAGGTCCATCACATGGGGGAGAAACCCAAGAAGACGCCGCTGTTCAGCAGCGCGGTTTCTTACGGCAATCTGCTGTTCATCGCGGGCAAGGGGGCGCATTTCGAGGGCGATATCAAGGCGCACACGGCCCGCGTGCTCGACGATATTCAGAAAGAGCTGGAGAATGCGGGCTCCTCGATGGAAAAGGTGCTGAAGTGCAACGTCTACCTCAACGATCTGAAGGATTGGCCGGCGATGAACGAAGTATTTCAGGGCCGGTTCGGCGAGGAACCGCCGGTGCGCACGACCATCGCCGCGGCTGGCGGGATTCCGGGCAATTCGCTGGTGGAGATGGATGTGATCGCGTATATCTGAAGAGGGCGCGGCTGTCTGTATGCGCCTGATTCTTTGCGCGCTCCTTTTCGCGGCGCCCCTGGCTGTGTTCGCGGACGACATTCCCGACTGGTGCAAGAAGCTCCCGCGACCGGAGTACAGCGCGCTAAAACGCTTGACGTCCCGCGACGCGTGGTTCGAAATCTATGAAGTGCGCCCGGGCGTCTTCGCCATTTACGAGCCCCGCCAGTCTGAAGAGGTGATTTCGTACCTCATTACAGGCAGCGCACGGGCCATCCTGTTCGACACCGGCATGGGCATCGGCGATATGCGACTGGCCGTCAGCGGGCTGACGCGGCTGCCGGTGATCGTGCTGAACTCGCACACGCACAACGATCACGTGGGCGGCAACTGGCAGTTCGACGACGTGCGCGATATGGACACGGCCTTCACGCGCGAGAACGCCAAGGGATCGGCCGCCGACGCGCAGGCCGAACTCGCGCCGGGCGAAGTGTGCGGCGCGCTTCCGCAGGGATTCGACTCGAAGAGCTACGCGACCAAGCCGTGGCGCATCACGAGCTGGATTCGGGATGGCGACAGGATCGATCTCGGTGGGCGCGCGGTCGAGGTCCTCGCAACGCCGGGCCACACACCCGATTCGATCGCGCTGCTGGATCGCGAGAACGGCCTGCTCTTTAGCGGCGACACGTTCTATCCCGCCGAGATCTATCTTTATCGCCCCGAGACTGATTTGGACGCTTACGAACGGTCGATGCAGAGGCTGGCTGGACTCGCCGCGCAGGTGCGCCTGGTGCTCCCGTCGCATAATGTGCCGGTAGCGGATCCGGAGATGCTGGCGCGGGTGTTGGGTGCGTTCCGGCAGGTGAGGGCGGGCAAGGTCAAGGCGGTTAGGCGGACGGGATGGGTGGTCTACGAGTTCGATCGTTTTTCGTTCCGGATGAGGAGGTAGGGGTTTGGGGCAGGCTGCCACCGGCGTTTGACTGGCGATGCCGAGCTTGACTCGCCGGAGATGGGGGCACTGCTTTTGAACGATCAAGGCGCCGCGGCGGTCCGTCG
>JBEKUO010000762.1:0-3303 GCA_049514955.1 Bryobacteraceae bacterium
AATCTTTGCCGCGCCTGCGCCTCTCCCGGCGGAGGCTGCCAGTTCCTGGGCACGGCCGCTACTTCGCAGGTGGTGGCGGAGGCGCTGGGCATGTCGCTGCCGCATGCGGCGCTCTCGCCCTCCGGGCACGCCATCTGGCTGGACATGGCGCGCAGGTCGGCGCGCGCTGTGCTGGCGCTCGAATCGCGCGGGCTGAGGATGCGCGACATCCTCACGGATGCCTCCGTGCGCAACGCCATGGTGGTGCATGCCGCTTTCGGCGGTTCCACCAACCTGATCCTCCACCTGCCCGCCGTGGCGCACGCCGCCGCTCTCCGCCGCCCCACCGCCGCCGATTGGACCGACATCAACCGCCGCGTGCCGCGCCTGGTGGATGCGCTCCCCAACGGTCCGCGCTCGTTTCCGACGGTGCAAGTTTTCCTGGCCGGAGGCGTCCCGGAGGTGATGCTGCACCTGCGCCGCGCGGGCCTGCTCGATACCGGCGTCCTCACAGTCAGCGGCCAGACGCTCGGCGACACGCTCGACTGGTGGGAAGCTTCCCCGCGCCGCGCGGAGTTGCGCCGGATCTTGCAGGAACGCGACGGCGTCGATCCGGACGACGTGATCATGGACCCCGCGCGCGCGCGCCGCGCCGGCCTCACCTCCACCGTCACCTTCCCCCACGGCAACCTGGCGCCGGAAGGCTCGGTCATCAAGAGCACGGCGATCGACCCGAGCGTCCTCGATCCCGACGGCGTCTACCGCAAGACCGGCCGCGCGCGCGTGTTCCGTACCGAAGCCGCGGCCATTGCCGCCATTAAGAGCCAGGGTGCCGACCGCGTGCATCCCGGCGAAGTCATCGTGCTCATCTGCCGTGGTCCACTGGGTTCCGGCATGGAGGAGACTTACCAGATCACTTCGGCGCTGAAGTATCTGGATTTCGGCAAGCACGTGGCGGTGCTGACGGACGCGCGCTTCAGCGGAGTTTCCACCGGCGCCTGCATCGGGCACATCACGCCCGAGGCGCTAGCCGGCGGCCCCATCGGCAAGGTTCTGGACGGGGACGATATCGAGATCGTGGTGGATCCCGTGAACCTGGAGGGCTCCGTAAACCTCGTCGGCCGCAATGGCTCGTTATTCGGCGCGGCTGCAGGCGACCGTGTGCTTGCCGCGCGTCCCATGCGTCCCGACCTCGCGCCCGACCCGGCGTTGCCTGCCGATACCCGGCTCTGGGCTGCTCTGCAACAGGTGAGCGGCGGCACGTGGGGCGGCTGTGTGTATGATCCGGATGCGATTTTGAAGGCTCTGGGCCGCTAGCGAAGTTAAGTTCGAGTCCTACCTGGGGAGCCAGATTTCAATCCATTGAAAGCATTGGACTGCGAGGAAGCCGCAAGGATTAACCCCTTTGTTTTCTGGTTCGAATCCTACCTGGGGCCTCGGTTCACTGGCTCCGTGACGCACGTCTACCGGAGCTTCAATTGGTGGGGATCAGAGCGGAGCTCGCTCTGGAGGCGCTAGCCGTCCGGACCGCACCTCGGCTTGGAACTCGTCCACCGCCCTCCGAAGGTCCGTGCGGTACAAGTCGGCGAATGTGCTCCGACAACTCCCAGGTTCGGAGAAGCACGCCCGCTCGAATCTTAGAAATGCTGCCTTGCCGTGTCGCTCGATTTGCCTGTCCCAGAAGTAGATCCAAGCTGTATAGCTGAATGGCCAATCCTTCAGCGGTGCACCAGAAAAGGACGGCCATAGGTCCTCCGCTTTCGCACGCGCCAGAAATTCCACGTCCGGCATGCTCACCAAATGCCGTCCTGGCGCCGTCGGACCCATTGCGGCGACGACCCCGGCCACGCCCTCCGAAACCCAAGGCTGTCGTAACATGCGCAGAACGCTCAGCAATGACCGGTTCTGATTCTGCACGGCGTGCGATAGTTCGTGCCGCAACAATCCGCCGATATCCGCCCATCCAGCCGCCCTCGGCGTAACGAAGATCACCGTGCCCGTTGGTACGGTCACTGCGAGGGGACGCTGTCCCATCAAAAATGGCGCCGCGAACCTGAGACAATCGTTCCAATTCCGACAGACCACAACCTTGATCTTCTTCGAGCACTTCAGCTCGTGGAAATTCTCCGCCACCGCTACATATCGGTCGACCTCTGGATACGCCGGGTCCAACGCCAGGGAGTCCGGATACAACACATCTCCACGCGAAAACTGCACGTCCCGATAACCCGGATGCACCGGCGACCAAGCGAACAGGGGCCCCCACGGAAACGCCGCCAGGAGCGCGAGTACGATCAGGCCGAGGATGCCATGTTTCCAGCTCATGAGCATAGTTTAGAACATGGCAGTTCGAGACGTGTCCAAGCTGGGTGCCCAGTCTGGGCCAGCGTCGACAGTGCGCTCGAATCGCTCTGAAGACAATGGGCGCCTGCTGGTTCGATCAAATGGCCACCTGAGCCGCAAAAGTTCGAAACGTGTCCAGACTGGGGAGCCACATTCCAATTCTCCGGGTAGGATTCGAACTCTGTCCTCTCGCAATAGTCCGAGGCTGGATACAGGTGCAGTTGTGGATCAACTCTGCGTAGGCGCTGGTGAACCTAGCGATCGCTGCTGTGGTGCGGTTGGCTCCAAAAGGCGTTGTCCAGATGGGCGCTGTTACTTCGGCTCAACCCGTCCAAGGGTTCATCGGTTGCCAACTTCATCTCTTCCATCTCACTCTCGTCGAGATCCCGAATCTTGGTCTGCAACGCAGATTTGGGAATCGCGCGCATTTGGAAAGCCAGAGCAACGGAGTCCTCGGGTGGCCCGCTGCCCGGCGAGGAGCTAATCATTGCGGTTCCGGCCAGGTTTGCGCGGTCGAGGTTCGTGGGAGCGGAACTACCAGAACCGATTGGAGCGCCCGCGTTAAGGTATCACTCTGCCAAATCACGACCGGCCTTCGACCGGTCTGCTCCCTTGGCCGATACGCTCCGAGGTCTGCCCACCAGACCTCCCCTCGCATCAAGTGCGCTCCGTTGCGTCGAGTTCGCCGGCCCACTCAGTAAGTCCCTGCTCCGCAAGAGCAAGGTCTTCCCCATTCGCTGCCTTCACTAACCTCGCCAAATCCCAGCGACTAGGGTCGGGACGTCGCACCACGATCAAGCTCACGTGCTCACCCGGACGAAGGCCCAACCGCTGCGCGGGACGGAGCACACCATCCTCGTATTGGGCTTCAACGACTCTCACGACCTTGATCGGACCATGCGGTGACAAAAATGACCGCCGCCGAGTGTCAGCGCCGTCGCCGAATGTCACACCGGCATCCAGGCAAGGTCTTCGGATGCA
>JBEKUO010000763.1:0-3294 GCA_049514955.1 Bryobacteraceae bacterium
AGTGGAAAGGTATGTTTTCATGATTCATTACAGGCGCGCCTGCCTGTTGAGTGCTTGCTTTTGCCTCTGCGCAGCTATCGTCTCCACGGCGTGGTCTCAGACTCCGCCCGCGCAGCCGCCGCCCGCTCCGGCGCCGCAGCAACCCGCTCCCGCGCAAGAAAAGAAGCCGCCGCAGAACCCCTTCGAGACCGTTCCGGAAACTCAACCGGAGCAGGCCAAGCCTGCCCAGCAACCCGCGTTGGAAGCTCCCAAGCCCGAAGCGCCCAAAGCGCAGCCGGCCGGGCAGGTGATTGAGGCTATCGACTTCCGCGGCGCGCGCCGCGTCCCGCAGGATACTCTGCGCGCTCTCATCAGCTCGAAGAAAGGCGATATCTTCAACGAAGACGACCTGCACCGCGACTTTATGTCGCTGTGGAATAGCGGGCGCTTCGACGATATCCGCCTGGAAACCGAGCCTGGCACCAACGGCGGCCTGATCGTGCGGTTCGTGATCACGGAGCGCCGCGTGGTGCGCTCCATCAAGTACGAAGGGTTCAAATCGCTCACGGTCTCCGAAATTCTGGATCGCTTCAAAGAGCGCAAGGTAGGGCTTTCGGTGGAGTCGCAGTACGATCCGAATAAGGTCCAGCGCGCCAAAGTGGTGCTCGAGGAATTCCTGTCCGAGCGCGGCCGGCAGTTCGCCACTGTCGAAGCCGACGTACACCAGATCCCGCCGGCATCGCTCGAAATCGTCTTCAACGCCAAGGAAGGTCCCAAGGTCAAGGTGGGCAAGATCACGATCACGGGAAATCAGGCGGTCAGCCAGCGCGAAGTGATTCGCGCCATGAAGAACCTGCATCCCTATGGGGTCCCCTACTCCATCCTATTTGAAAATCTCTTCGCCAGGACTTACGATTCCTCCAAGCTCGAAGAGGATAAGGACCGCATCCGCGTGGCGTATCAGGAGAAGGGCTACTTCACGGCCAAGGTTCTCGACCAGAAAACCCAGATGGTGGACACCGGCGGGTCCGGCTTCAGGCTTCCGTTGATTCTGGAGCACCGGCCCGGCAAGGCCATGGATATCACCATCCCGGTCGAAGAAGGCCGCCTCTACCACCTGAACAAAATCAACTTCGTCGGCATTAAACTGTTCCGCACCCCGGAAACCCTGATGCGGCCGCTGTTCGGCATGACCGAGGGCGACGTGTTTTCCACCGGCAAGCTGCGCAAGGGCCTGGAAAATATGCGCAAGCTCTACGGCGAGTTCGGCTACATCGATTTCGTGCCGGAACCGACGTTCGATATCATCCCTAACACCGACAAAGTCGACCTCACGTTGACCGCCGACGAAGGCAAGCAGTTCTTCGTGCGCCGCATCGATTTCTCGGGCAACGTCACCACGCGCGATAAGGTCATCCGCCGCGAGATCCTGCTGGATGAAGGCGACATCTTCAATAACCGACTTTGGGAGCTGAGCATCCTGCGCCTCAATCAGCTCGGTTACTTCGAACAGTTGAAGGCGGAAGAAGCGGGCGATATCAAGCGCAATACGCAGAACAACACCGTGGACATTACGCTCAAGGTTAGAGAGCGCGGCAAGAACTCGATCGGACTCAATGGCGGCGTTTCGGGAATCGCCGGCAGCTTCGTGGGATTGAACTATTCCACCAACAATTTTTTGGGATTAGGCGAGACGCTATCCCTCAATGGGTCGCTCGGCACGCGCATGAGCAGCGTCTCGGCCGGTTTCACGGAGCCATATTTTCTGGATAGGCCGCTGCAGGTCGGCTTCGAAGTCCACCTGACCCGGTTCGATTTCAACCAGGGCCGCGAAGCCTCGATCCTGGCCGGCGAAAATCTGATCCCGCTTTTCAACGCGCTAGGGACCAACAACTTGCTCAACTACATTCAGACGGGACATGGTTTCTCGGTTTCCATGAGTTATCCCCTGCGGCGCGGTTTCTCGCGCGTCGGCATCACCTACGGATACGACATCTCCGACATCAAGGTCGAAACCACCGCGGCGCAGGCCTATTTCGACTACATCAACTTCAGCGGAATCTCCGGGCCCAACGCCCTGGCGGGCATCCGCACCAGCCGCATTGTACCCTCGTTTACGTATAACACCGTCAACCATCCCATTACCCCCACGGGTGGCAAGAGCCTGTTCATCTCCACAGCGGTCGCCGGCAGCGTCCTGGGCGGCAACGTCAATACGATCCAGCCCGTCATCGAGGGCAAGTACTTCAAGCAAGCGCCCTGGCACAAGAAGCACATCCTGGCATTTCATGCCTTGGGCTCGATGATTACCAGCTACGGCGGCAAACAGATTCCGCCCTTCTCGCGGACCTACATCGGCGGCGAGCAGGACATTCGCGGATTCCAGATCTGGGGCATCAGCCCCATCGCCTTCATACCCAGCGAAGCCACCACCAACGTCCTGAACAATGATGGTTCGCAGCGCATGCAGCTCATCAACGGCGTGTCAACGCCCATCACCATGGCCATGCCGATCTACCAGCTCGTCTTCCCCGGCGGCGACGCGCACGCGGTCGGCAATTTTGAGTACCGCATCCCGATCTTCGGCCCCGTCGTACTGGCGCTTTTCACGGATGCTGGCGTCAACCGGATCTTGCGGCCCAGCGAGCTCAACATCGCGCCCCAGCGCATTGACTACCTGAATGCCGAATACCCGAGCGCCGGGTTTTCCCCCACCGCGGTGATCGCTCCGGGTACGGAGAAGCCGCGCATGTCCACCGGCTTGGAGATACAGGTGCTCTTGCCGGTGGTCCAGGCGCCTTTCCGCGTTTACTGGGCCTACAATCCGCTCACGGTACGCGAATACTTGCAGCCGCCCATCGTGGCGGACCGGTCGATTTTCCCGAACTATGCTACGTATTACAATGCCATCGCTACGTTCGGCGCGGCGCTCCCGTTCTTCGAGCAGCGGTCGACGTTCCGGTTCACGGTCGGACGCACCTTCTGAAGCCGCGACAACCGGTGGCAATATGGTAGTATCGAAACAAATCCAAGGAGTTTCAGCTTGACAAAGAACCATGTCGTATTTCCCGCCCTGGTCCTGGGAGCAGCCATGCTCGCCCACGCCCAAACAGGCGCCCCGGCCCAGACTAAGGTCGGAATCATCCACATCCAGAACGCCATCATCAGCACCAAGGACGGGCAGAAGGCGGCGGCGGACCTGACGTCCAAATTCGCCCCCAAGAAGGCGGACCTGGAGAAGAAGAATAGCTTGGTCGCGCAACTACAGGACCAGCTTCGTAAGGGCAGCAACACCATGAGCGAGGAGGCCAAGGA
>JBEKUO010000764.1:0-3285 GCA_049514955.1 Bryobacteraceae bacterium
GCGGGGAACTCGTCCACTTGGAACTGCAGAGCGGCAACGAAGCAGTTATGCCGCTACGCATGGCCGAGTACTGCCTCGGAGTGTTTCGGCTCTTCGGGAGATTTCCCCGCCAAGTACTGCTTTACGTAGGCGAAGCGCCCATGCGCATGGATAGCGAACTCCGCGGCCCGGACGTGTCTTTCCGGTACCGCCTGATAGACATTCGCGATCTGGATGGCGACCGGTTACTCGAAAGCGAAGAGGTAGGAGATAATGTAATTGCGATCCTGGCACGATTGCGGGACCAAAGAGAAGCGATCCGGAAGATTGTGGGCAGGATCGCTGGATTGGCCGCGGCCGGCCGGGAGACTGCGCTGGCCCAGTTGTTGATCCTGGCCGGATTGAGGCAGTTGGAAGAAACCGTGGAGCGGGAGGCTCGAAAAGTGCCGGTTCATATCGACATCCTGGCAAACAAAGTCCTGGGACGGGAGTTCAAGAGAGGCCTGCAGGAAGGCCGGCAGGAAGGTCGGCAGGAAGGCGAACTCACGGTCCTTCGCCGGTTAATCGAGAAGCGTTTCGGCGCCATACCAGCCTGGGCGGAGGAACGGCTTGTCGGCCGGTCGACCGCCGAGATCGAAGAACTGAGCGTGCGCATCCTGGAAGCCAGTAGCATCGAAGACCTGCTGCGATGAGCCTCGCAGGCTGGTTGCCGGGCGTACGGATTGGCTGGGCCGAAACGAGGCGGCTACGGTCGCCGGCTTTCCGCGAACGCCTTCCGCACCCACTCCGGTTCATCCGGCTCTCCCTTGTTTGGCATGCCCTTAGTCATCGACCAGCGGTGTATCCAGGAGAACCCGCCGCGGCCCACGTAGTTCTCAGGCAGCCGGTAGGCGACATCTTTCAGAGCCTCTTCGAGCGCGATAAACCGATAGCTTCGTCGGCGGAACATTTCCAGGATCTCAGGCATCATTCGGGAGTTCAGCTCATTGGCATGCAGCAGCATGATTTGCGGAAATTCCCGTCCCGCAATCTCCACGGATCGCCGCTCGAAAAACGCCACTACGGATTCCAAATATGGCACGTATTCCCGCTTCACTCTGGCGGCGAGCTTCGGATTCAGGTACGCTACCGCGAACATGTAATCGGAATCGTCGAGAGTAACCGGCGCGTTCCGATAATGGCGATCGGCGAGAAACTGCTCGATGGCGAGCTTGGTCTCTGGCGTCGGCCCGGCGTGCAGCATCGGATACCGGAAAAACTCCAGTTTCTTTCCGCGTGCCTGAAGCGCCGAAAGAAGGGCGGGTTCTGCCTTGAGGATTTCCTGTTCATATTCCGCTACAGACACCGTATTCAAGTCTGCATGCGAATACGTGTGATTTCCCAGTTCGGCGCCGGCCTCCAGCCACAGATCGAGGATGCTGCGTAGCTCAAGTGGCGCGAGTTCGGTTCGGCCAGGATTGACAAACCCGGTGACGGGGATTTTTTGCTCACGGAGTGGCGCCAGCAAGCGGACGGTCATGCCCCGGACTTCTTTGAAAGTCCGGCCGCCGCCGTCTCCGCCCCGGGGAAGATCATCGATAGTGATGGCAACTTCCCGGCTGCCGCCCGCCGCCGTTCCGCACAAAAGGAACAGCGCGCTCGCGAGGGTCAGTGCTCCGTCACGGGCGGTCACGGCCTGAGGGCCTTTGTCTTGAAAAAAGAAATCAGGAAGAGCGCGGCCAACAGGGCGTCCGGGACGCCCGTCATCGCCACTTGCGGGGCAACGCGGCCCTGCTGACAAAGCACGAGCAGGGCGCCCGCGAAGCTGGCTTTCCCTAGCGCCCCGGGGATCATGATGGGCCGGAACCGCACAGGGTCGGTCGCGATCACAAAATATACGAACTGGAACGCCAGCGCCACACCCGCGAAGCCGTAGTAGAACTGCGGATGCGTGATGGGCGGCGGATCCAGGCGGCCGGCCAAGTCGAAAATGAAGTACAGCGGCGCAAGTGCCAGGACGCCGAACACGCCGGCGATCCAAAACACGATCTTGGCGAATTTCATCCCCGCGAGTATAGCAGGGTGGCTGCTACGTCGCGCCGGACGTCCGCTCGACTCTCACGCCACCATTGGTGGTGGTCGCGCGCACCAATCTTCCACCCGAGCCCAGGTCGACGGCAATGTTCTTGTTGATCTCACCCTGCACAGTGACGGGGAAATCCACGCGCACCCCGCCATTCACCGTGCTGGTCTCCAGGTGCGCCGAATAGTTGGAGGGGATCCGGATGGTGACGCCACCGTTGGTGGTGGAGACGTCGCATCTGTCCCCGTCCCAGTGATCCTGCGCAAGTTCCAGGTGCAGGCCGCCGTTGGTGGTGTGACCCTCGACAGTACCGGCCAGCCGTTCCAGGTGCACGCCGCCATTCACCGCCTCGAACTGCAAATGGCCTTGGACGCCCAAGAGGCTAATGCCACCGTTATGCGTCCGGAGCTCCAGGTCGGTTTTCACCGGCACGAAGATCTCGTAGCTGACGCTCCAACCGTGATGTTCCATCGAAGGTCCGGTCGCGCGAATGCGGCCGCCGGACGTCTCCACGTGGACCTCGGCCGCCACCCGCCGGGAGTCCGCCTCGTCATCCCGATACGTCTGCACCTTGCTGCGTACCAGAATGTCGCTGCGGTCGGCGCCTTTCACGGATATTCCGCCATTCGTCCCGCCGTCGATGTCGAGACGCCCGGCAGCCGGAACCGTGACTTCCCGTATTTCACAATAGTGGCCGCGATCCCAGCGGCTTCCGTCCTCGTCGCAGGTCATCGTTTTTTCCTGCGGTAGCGCGGCCGGGGCCAGGCACAACAGTAGAACCAGAGTCCTTTTCATAGCTTGCTCCTTGTCCCTTAGACGCGCTATGTGGTTGCGGGTTGGCAAGCCGGTTTCATTTTTCCGGGCTGGCGCCGGGGGGAGAGCCGCGGTCGTGGCGATCGTCAGCCGCGGTGGAACACTTTCTTCTTGATGCTCGGCCAGAACTCCGACGAGACATTGGCGATCAGGTCGAACCCAATGCGCACGGATCCCTGCAAGAATCCGAGGCGCACAGTATCGAGCCGGTCCGGATACCACGTGTTGGAAAGGAAAGCCGCGCCGTACGCGCTGCCGAAGCGCCACGTGGCGAAGGTTTCGCCGCCTGTGTCGGTATGGGTGAGGAAGGTTCCCCGGACGGCATGCCCCGTGCGGCGCCAGAACCCCTCCCTGCCGAGCCGAAAATACCGCGGGTCCTGGTGCAGCGCGGAATCCAGCCCGAACGCGAGCACGCCGTGAATCGCCGCGCA
>JBEKUO010000765.1:0-3270 GCA_049514955.1 Bryobacteraceae bacterium
CTTATCCAACGGATTCGGCGGATAGTGGTGCATGGTGTCCAGCGCCGGCACTCCCACGAAGCCCATGGTGAAGGGCTTTTGCGCGATGGTGCCGGCAACGCGGCCCTTTTTGATTCCATCCAGCGTGCGCGGGTCGGTGTCCATAGCCACGATCACTTTCGCGCCGACCTTGTTGCGGTCGAGCACATCGGCCACTTCCGGACACGCGATGGCTTCCAGGCAAATGAACCCATCGATCTTGTCGATGATCTTTTTGTCCACCAACTCCTGCGTGTGATCGAAAGCGATGCGCGGGTCGCCCTTAACATCGACGGTTTCCACGATTTTGATTCCGAAGTGGGTTTCGAAGCCGTCGTGATAGCCGTGCAGGCGGTCCTTCAGATTGGCCTGTTCAGGCATGGTGAACAGCACCACGTTGCCTTTGCCTTGCAACTGCTTCACCGCCAGCTCCGCGCCCATCAAGCCGGCTTTGTAGTTGTCGGTTCCGATGAAGGTGAGGCGCTTGCTAGCAGGCGCATCCGAATCGATGGTGACCACCGGGATGCCCTGGCTCACCGCCGCATCGATATCCGGCCCGATCACCGCGGGGTCCGCCGCCGAAACCATGATGCCAGCGGGCTTGATCTTCTGAGCCAGCACCTGTTGGAAGAATTCGTGCTCCGCCTTGGGATCGAACGTTTCCGGCCCCACCATCTCGGCCTTCACTCCCATTTGTCCGGCCGCCCGCATCAGCCCCGTATTGGCGTTCTGCCAATAGGGGATCTTGATGTTGGTGGCCACCAGGTAATACTTCTCGGTCGAGGCATGCGGGGAACCGCCGCACCCCGCCAGCCACACTAGCGCGCCGCAAAACAACCAGATCAGGATCTTTTTCCGCTTCTGCATGTCAGGCCTCCGCACCAGACAGTATATGTCAATGCGGGCGTTCTGGAATCAACATGTTGGTGTCGAAATCTCCGCCCCGCCGGAACGGGAGGCCGCGTGAGCGCCCGAGGCCGCACGATGCACCACTCTTCCAAGGGGAGTTGTGCCGGGGGTAGGGTGTCGTCGGCCTCGGCCATGGCGGCCTGGATTTCTTTGAGGTCGCGTTCGGCCTGTTGAAGCAGGGCGACGCTTTGCGGTGTCCAGCGATTGTCCATCCCTCTCTGTGAGTGTCGAGAGGTCGCGAGATCGTCGTTTCCCTTTTGCCCGTTTGGGTGTTACTTCGGGTGCGGGATGACGTCCACGATGTAATAGATGTCGTCCGCGGGTGCCTTAGATTCTGCTCCAGGAATTTTACCTGCTTGAAAACAGCCTTCCGCACACTGGGAGGAAGACTTTGCAGGGACCTACCGGCCCGTTCGGAGTAGTCGGCCTTCATCGAGAACATTTGGCTTTTGGGGCGGTTGCTCTCTTCCTAAGCTGCGCCTTCATATGGGCGATCATCTCATCGGCGCTGTCAAACGGGCCGAAGGTGCGCCCCGCTTTGATGTCGGCCAGGCCTTCGGCGAGCCGGGCATCGACGATGCGACGTTGCTCAGGCGTGTAGTCGCCTTCCGCGGCCGGAAGTTTGGGAAGGATGGTGATTACTCCGCCGGACACTCTGAATTCCAGGTCTTGGCCGTTCTTGTGGCCAGCCTGCCGGCGGACGGACGGTGGCACCACCAGCGGGTTTTTGGTTCTGTTTTTGACGGTGACGGTCATATATAGTGATACGGCCCACGGCGTCGTTCGCTTTCAGGTAGGGAATTTGGGGGAGATGGCCAATCCTGCTGGCCGGAGCTGCGGCAGGGCACGGGTCTGTTGGCGGCATGGCACTGGCATGGCGCTGGTCTGTCGGCATGGCGCTGGTCTTGACGGCTATCGATCTTTTGTGGCATACTTCCCTAAGATTATTATGGGGCGAGGGGCTGGCACCCATGAGCGCTTGTGCAATGCGGGCGATACGCTAATCGCTGCGCTGATCTGCAACGCACTCGCGAGCGGGCCCATGCACGGCTACGCCATCTCTGAATCGATCGGCGAGTTTTCAGAAGGGTTGCTCCCGATCCCCGAAGCGGATCTCTACGCCGCTTTGCACCGTCTGGAATTCCATGGCGATCTGATCTCCGAATGGGGTATCGGCGAGGACCACCAACGAGCCAAGTACTATCGGCTGCGAGAGGCGCGCGCGTTTCGATCAGAGCTGGTCTTGGAAATACTGGCTTTGATGCTGGTTGTAGGGACGGCGAGCCGCGGGGCACCGCCGGCGAACGATGGCGGTTCGTGCATAGGAGTTACAGTTCCCGTTTCCTTCAGTGGACGTATCGGTTCCGTTCGGGTGTCCGTGAACGGCGCCCCCGCGACGTTCGTGATCGATACCGCCAGCGACACGATCATAAATTCAGACCGGCTGCAGCTCTTTGTGCTGCACACCTTGACGGCGAACACGGTTACGACATCGGGCGCGGCGCCGGTCGAGTGGAATTTGGTGCGCATAGGGCGATTCACCATTGGGGGCACGGAGATCAGGAAGCGTACTGCTCTGGCAAAGGGCCTCGGAGAGCTCGAAGCGGCGCTCGGGCGAGAGGTCGATGGCATACTCGGCAACGACGTCCTCAACGAGTGGGATTCCATTACTTTGGACTACAAGAACCGGGCGCTAGCGTTGGGCTGTTCAAGCGACGAAGATCGTTATGAAAGATAAAGAGACAAACACCGGCGAGCTCCTGCGCGACACGCTCGACATGCTAGTCCTCAAAACGCTGACGCGAGGCGCCATGCATGGCTATGCCATCGCGGAGTTCATCGAGGAAGCTACCGACGACGTGCTGCGCGTGGAAGAGGGAGCCCTCTATCCGGCGTTGCACCGGCTTGAGCTGCGCGGGCTGGTGGCTGCCGAGTGGGGGCTCTCCGAAAATAACCGCCGGGCCAAATACTACCGGCTGACCGCCGGCGGACGGAAGCAGCTCGGTGAGGAGTCGGCGCGCTGGGGCCGCATGACGTCGGCCATCGCTCGCATTATGGAGGCCTGATATGTCCGAGTGGCGCACGCATACCTGGTTGCGGCTCAAGGCTCTGATCCACCGCCGCGAGTTTGACCGCGACCTGGAAGATGAAATCGCCTTCCATCTGGCCATGCGCGAGCGCAAGCAGCAAAAGCTGGGCCTCAGTGCCGACGACGCACGGTACGCCGCGCGCCGCCGTTTCGGAAACGCCACCCTGTTAAAGGAGAATACCCGCGAAATGTGGACCTTTGCTTTCGTCGAAACGCTCTGGCAGGATGCTTGCTACGCGGTGCGTACGCTGCGG
>JBEKUO010000766.1:0-5432 GCA_049514955.1 Bryobacteraceae bacterium
GGGCATTCAGGTCAGCCTCGTTGTCGGATGCGAACCAGAAGGCCCTTCCGAAACTCGCACGATTGGGCAGGTGTTGTGATAACGCACTGCTGTTACGGACGCGCTTCCGGCTTGCATAGCGATCGTGGGTGCGGTTGTTTTTTTGAGCATATCACGCCGCCGAAGCGGGAGAAAATGGCGGCGGCAAAGCTCAGGTAGCCGGACGGAAGCGTGCCGGCCAGAGCAGCATCCCGAGGAGCAGTATAGCTGTCATCGAGCTCACGACAACACAAATTGTCCGCTCCAGACCACCCGCAAATTCCAGATCGATTGCGCATTCTCCGGAGCAATGCGGCTCAATGACGATCATGCCGAGCTGATCCGGATAGACTCGAAGGTTCTGGCCGCGAGTGCGGGCCCGCCATCCCGGATCGTAGGTGATTTGCACAGACACCACTTGTCCCGGATCGATTCTCGTGGAGATTCGCCCGCGGCCGGGGTTCTCCCACGCGAGATCGGCCGCCGGAAATTGGGGATCTTCCAAAGCCGCGACATAGCGGCGTGCCGGCTCGATGTCCAAGCCGTGAAGCGGCCGCCGGGTGACCGCCGCTGCCGCGGGAATCACGTGCGCCAACGATGCCGACCGCAGCGGAACCTGGTAGATCGAGTCGTCTCCCTCCCGCCAAATCAGAGGAAGCAATCCATCGAATTTCCTGGGGTGGCGGATGGGGTGGTAGTGGTCCTTGCTTCCAGGTCCCGGAACGGTAATCGCGCCGCACCCAAAGACCTTCAGCCAGAAGATCGAGATGGGGCCGTCTTGATCGCCCGCGTTTTCGCCCGAATAAATTGCGTACACGGCCACGCGTTGCATCCAGTTCGGCGCCGAGGGCTCGTGCCCCGCACTCAATTGCGGGTTATCGGCAACAAGATTGAACCAGAAACCGGCTTCCCCGGACACCATGATGCGCTGTCCCGGCAGATGCCTGGCAAGCCACCGCGCCTCCCGGAAGGGCATCGCTTGCGTGGCATCGATCGGATGGATCAAGCGTCGCGCAAACAGGCAATCCTGCACCGCAATCCATCCTAGCGGGATCGCGCAAAGCGCGGCCGCAACCACGACGTTTTTTCGCGGCATCCGCCCGAGCAGGGGAGCCAGGGCAAAGGCCGCCAACAGGCAGAGTCCAATCTCCATTTCCAGGTGATACCGCTGGGGCTGCGGCAAGAAGCCCAGATTGGCCGAATACCACAACACCGTGATGCCGCCGAAGCAAGCGGAAAAGAGCACGGCGAATCGGAGCATCGGATTGGGAAGGCGCCGGGTGGCGAACCACACCAGCGCCAGCATCAGAATGAACAATGCGGCCAGCAGGCTTGGGCTAAGGATGACGCTGTGGTCTCCCGCCACGGGCTGGGTGTTGGTTCGGATGAGGCGCACTAAAGAAGGCGGCACCAGCCGGCAGATCAGCAGGTAAGCGGCTGCCAGGATGGCGCAAGTTGATACCAGTTCCCTCCAGCGCCGTTCCTGCCGCACTGCGAACAGCATCAAAGAGCAAATACCAATCACTACAGCGCCAAATGCATTGCTGAGCATCACGGCGGCAACTGCCAGAACCGAGACCGCGAATCGGCGCGCGGTCTGACGTTCCAAATAGCGCGCCAGTAACAGCAGCGCCAGCGGCAGCAGACACAAAGCCACGTTATGCGGCGTCTCGCCCCAGTAGACCATGTTGTTCAGGCGGCGTATGCTCAACCAGGGCCCTGTGTCCTCCCGGATAGCCGGGATGAATAAGGAAGGTGAAAACAGCGACCACAGCAATGCCGCCCAAAAGCTGGGCGCCAGGCGGCCCGACACCTTTCGCGCGAAAAGGAACCAGAACGCCGGCGCGAGTGAGTATGTCAGTGCCGCCAGGAAATGGAAGGCTTGCGCCGGAGAGCAGCGGCCCAGAAAAGCCAGGATTGCGGTTAGCGCCGGGACCAGCGGCAGATAGGTATTCTCGAACGGCATCCCTGCGTTGAACCACGGAAACCAACTGCAATGCGGCCAGTGATCCAGCAGAAACCTTCCAAACGTGATAAACGTACCTTCGTTCGAGAGCAGATCGTCGAGATATTCGATTTGGAACAGGGGCCAGCAGATTAAAGCGCTCAGCGCGAAGAGGGCGAGACAGAGAAGCACACTCTCGCTGGTCCGCGCCGGCGAATCGGCTTGTGCGCCACCGGTAGCCTGGTCCCCCGGCTGCTTACGCGGGGCAAGCGACCCGCAGAATCTATGCAACCGCCCGGAGAATTTACCGACCGCTCGGAGGGTCTTTCACCCGGCCGTTTCGCGCCCGTGTCGCCAGCCCCTGGGCGCCGATCCCTTCCGTCTCGAAACTGCACCGGCCGGTCCCCACACCCCACGTCGAGGATGCCGATCATGCCCTGGATCACGTGGCAATCCGGCAACTCGACGTTTGTGGTGCCAGCCCCCGAGGAAGAGCAGCGCCACCTGCTGTAGCACGTGACGTAGAAATTTGGATTACCCGCCGCGCGCTCCGCGGGCATTCAGACCAGCCTCACTGGAAAGGGGGCCGAAACTGTCTCGCCGAGTCCCACCGAGAGCGAGTAGGCACCCGGCTGCGCGCCCGAGGGCAGCGTGGCGTTGACCTGCCGAAGCCCCTCCGGATCGGCTTCCGAGAGGAACACGACGGGCAGATCCTCGCTGCCGAGCCGCACCTTGATATCCGCCTTAGCGGCGCCTTCCGGCAATCCTGAAACCCAGAGTGAGATCCAACAATTGAGCCCGGTGTGGACCAAGTTGCGCTCCCAGGTCTTACCGTCCGTCACGATGGCAATGCGGATGTTCGAAGCCTCTGTGCGGCCGGCCCGTGGCTGCCGGTCTTCAGGGGAAAGGTCCACGCCGATTCGCACCTGGTTTCCCCACGCGCTGTCCGCCACGCGCAAGGTGGCCGCATGCCAGCCTGGAGAGAGGCCAGGCGGCAGCTTGCAGTTCACGTGCCAGCCATCGCCGCCGGTGCTTTGCAAGAAGACGGGATGCGATCCGTAGGGTCCTATGCGCGGGAACACGTCGGCAGGTGTCAGATCCGTGCGCGGACTCTTGAACCACATCTCCACGTAATCGTCGTTCGCGCTGGAGAATTCGCGGTCGCGCGTGGCGGCGTTCTCCACTGAGGTCAGATAAGGCCCCGGCTCTTGCGGATTCTCGATCTCCGGCCACCGGCGATAACAAGTCACGTGCGCGCGATGGTCCAGCACGCTTTCGAGATGTACGCTGGCAAACCCCGCGGTGCGGCACATCGCCAGCAGGCAGGCCACGTTCGGCCCCACCCAGTTATCGAACTGCCCGCACAGCTCCGTAGTTTCGTAGAACTCCATCACCGGCTTGGCGGAAGGATCGCTGCCATCGTCGGTGACGAAGGATTCGACGCAGACTATTTCGGTCGCGAGCTCGCATACTTTCTCCAGCGCCAGCATGGGGTGCTTCAAGTGGTAGAGGACACCCAGGAACAGCACAATGTCGAAATATCCGAGCTTCTCGGGCGACAGGCGGCAGACATCGTCGATGCGGTATTCGACTTTCGATTCCAGCAATTCGTGCGCGACCCAGAAACGCTCGAACGAGGTCGAATCGACCGCCACGACCTGTGCTCCGCGGCGCTCCATCTCGAAACTGAACCAACCGTCCCAGGCGCCGATGTCGAGCACCCGTTTGCCGTGCAGGCTGCCGGGGATCGGAAACTGCGCGATTCGCGTGCGCAGGCAATCGAGGCTCTGATAGCCTGGAATCACGCGGCCGTCCGGCAGTTCCATGGAGTGATACCAACCCAGGCGTTCGAGATCCTGAAGTTGCTTCTGGTTCGGATCGGTTGCGGGCATCAAGCGTGGTTTTTCTTGAGCATATCACGCTGAGCGCGCATGGATCGAGGAGACACTGCCATGACCTACGATCGAGTGGAGATTCCCGCCGGCGCCGTGCCCGGCGCCACTGAGCCCGCTTTTCAGCACCTGGTGGATATCTACGCAAGCGAGACCAACAAGACAGCTTCGATCTGGCGCGCGTTCAGCGATAACGACCTGGATTGGCGCCCTCACCCGAAATCGAGCGGGGTGGTGGAGATCATGCGGCACCAGTTACTTTCCGAGCGCCGCTTCTTTGCCGAATTCCTGGGTTGTCCGGAGCCGCCCGGCGGTGAGGTGCTGCCTTCCGAACGAACCGTGCAGGCCTTCGCCGGCCGCCTGGCGCAACTGGCTCTTCCGCGTCTCATGTGGATTGCGGAACGGCGCGCGGAGGACTGGCTCGCACGCGTCCAGTTTTTCGATGTGGAGCGAGAGCGTATTTGGGTCTTCTGGCGGCGCATCCTGCACACCGCTCACCACCGTACCCAACTCACCGTTTATCTACGATTGCTCGACAAGCCGGTACTACCCACTTACGGTCCAACCGCGGATGTCACTTGGTCGGGCGCGGACCCTACTCTCGCGGTGGAAGCCGCTGGACGCGGGTCTTAGCGTTTCTCTTAAGAGGGTGACAGTTCGCTCCTTCCAAGAACCGCTCGCTGAGATTGGTTGGCAGGCGGAAACGCCTGCCCCACCACTGTTAGGTAGTGTCCTAAAGTCGCGACTTTAGGACAGAACCCACTGTTACCTATCTGCCAGGCGGTACAACTGCAATGGCGCTACACCGCGGTGGAGACCAGAGCGGCGTATCCAGGGTCGGCCCACGGAATCAAACGAGGCACGTCTTCCGACCACCAAACCAGCACACGGCCATACAGGGATTCGTCGGCCGCCAGGCGCACCACGGCATCCGCCACCTGGTCAAGCTCCAGCAGCCTCGAGGGCGCGCCGCGTTGTTTGCGCTCTTCCGCGGTGAGAGGCTCCCAATAGGTCCGAACCTGTTCCGAAGCGATCCATCCGGGAGCAAGGCAGTTCACCCGGATGTTCGCCTCGTCTCGCAGCCACGCCAGCCCGGTCGTGAGCCGAAGGACGCCCGCCTTGGCGGCATCATAAGCGGGCGCCGATCTTTTGCGTCCGTGCCAGAGCGCCGAGATGGAGCTGATGTTCACGATAGCGCCCCCACCGCCGCGGCGCATGGCTTCGATCGCCCAACGAGTCGCGTACATCGTTCCGAGAAAGTCCGTCTGCACGGTTTCGGACCAATACTCCAACGGCTCGTCGGCATGGAACGGCGCCGACGCGTTATTCACCAGCACCGCCAATGCGCCGAAGGTATCCTCGGCGAAGTCCACGAGCTTACGGACATGCTCTTCAACCCGCACGTCGGCCGGATAGAATGCGGCGCGTCCGCCCGCGGCTTCGATCTGGCGGACTGTTTCGCGCGCGCCAGCTTCGTTGACATCGCAAATCGCCACGGCGGCGGCATCGCGTGCGAAGCGGCGGGCAATCGCGCGCCCCGCTCCGTTGCCGCCAGCGCCGGTGACCACCACTGCCTT
>JBEKUO010000767.1:0-3260 GCA_049514955.1 Bryobacteraceae bacterium
CGCGGCGTTAGATACGTCTGCGCGAATCGCCCGATGAGCAGGATCCGCAGGCGCTTCGTTATAGAGCCAGGTAGAAACGACTTGGGACTGTTCGCGCGCCAGTAACTCGACGATGGCCCGTCCAATACCCCCGCTGCCTCCGGTGACCAGCGCGACTTTTCCCGCTAACTTATTATTCGTACCGGAGCGCCTCCACCGGGTCGAGCTGTGCGGCTTTGTAAGCGGGCCAGATGCCGAAGAACAATCCTACACTCACAGAGACGACGATGCCCAACACCGCCGCCCACATAGGCACCTCCGCCGGTAGAGACTTGAACACCATGCGGCTGATCAACGAAATCATCCACCCGAAGAGGATGCCGGCGATCCCGCCCAGGCTCGTCAGCACAGATGCTTCCAGCAGGAATTGCAGGATGATGTCGCGGCGCCGGGCGCCGATAGCCTTGCGCACGCCGATCTCCTGCGTACGCTCCGTCACCGACACCAGCATGATATTCATAACCCCTATGCCGCCCACTAACAATCCGATGGAGCTCAGTACTGCCATCACTAAAAACGTGATCGCCGTGATTTGCCGGAAATCCGACACCATCTGGTCGGCGGTGGAGAGAGCGAAGTTATCCGGCTTGTCGTAAGGTACGCGGCGGTCTATGCGCAAGATGGTCCTCACTTGATCCAAAGCCTTGGGAAGCTGGCCCTCCTTGGCGGTAACTACGATGGCGTTTTCCCGCGCGTTCGGGTACATCTTCTGCGCCATCCAGTATGGGATCAGGATGCGCGTGTCCTGATCGCCGAAGAACGAGGCGGCCGGGCGTACCATTGTGCCGATCACTTCCAACTGGTGGCCATCCACGTTGATTGTTTTGCCGATGGGATCGACGCTGGCGAACAGGCCCTTCTCAATGTCGGCGCCAATCACCGCCACGGGCATACGGCGCCGGCTTTCTTCGTCTGTAAAGAAGCGGCCAAGGTGCAGGTCCGCTTGGCCGCCGCGCGCGTACGCCTCCTCGACGCCAAAGAGATCGACGCCGTACATGTCATTCCCTTTGTAGTGGGCGTTGATGAAATCCTCGTTGGGAAACAGCATCGGCGAGACATCCTGTACGGACGGACAGCGCTCCCGTATGTCTACGGCATTTTGCCACGTCAGATTCTTGCGCGTGCGTTCCTCGGGTGACAATCGATGCGTCCGGAATCCTACCGGGAATTTGAACACGATGATCGAGTTGGGGCCGAAGCTGCGCAGAATCGAGGTCATGGCGGTGTCAAAACCCGTCATGATGGCTCCCACGCCAATGATCGTGCCGGTACCTATAATGACGCCCAACACGGTGAGAAACGCCCGCAGCTTGTGCGAGCGGATGGTTTCGAGGGCCAGCATCAGGCCGTTTACGAATGCCAGTCGGGTCATCGTTATTTCTCCACGCGCAGCGCCTCGATCGGATCGAGCCGGGCGGCCCGGCGCGCCGGATAGATCCCGAAGAACAGCCCTACCATGCCCGAAAGGCCGACGCCCAGGAACACCGACGACCAGGGCAAAGCCATCGGCACGGATGTCGCATTCCGCACCAGGACCGCCAACAGCCAGGCGATCATCACGCCGGCGAGACCGCCAGTGGCTGCCAGACACGAGGATTCCACCAGGAACTGATTCAAAATATCGCGCCGCCGCGCCCCCAGAGACTTGCGTATGCCGATCTCGTGAGTACGCTCGGTAACCACCGCCAGCATGATGTTCATGATCACGATGCCGCCCACGATCATGAAGACCGAAACGATGCCCACGGCCATGGCGGCAATCGCGGAAGTCAGGCTTTGCCAGAGCGTGACGAAAGCCTCGGAGGCGAAGATAGAGAAGTTGTCGTCCTGCGCCGGCCCCAGATGGCGGTAGGCCCGCATGAGCACGCGGACCTCGTCCTCAGCTTCCGCAAGCTGCTCCTGGCCGGTGGCTTTGGCGATCAGCCTTATGCCGGTGTGCGCGCCATAGGTTTTGAAATAGCTCTCCACCGGAATCATCACGAAGTTGTCCTGCGAGTTGCCGAAGACGCTGCCCAGTTCCTTGGCCACGCCGACGACCTCGTAGGGCGTGCCTTCGATCTCGATGCTCTTGTTGATGGGGTCCACGCCCGGGAAGAAACTCTTCAGAAGATCGTTGCCAATGAAAGCAACCGGAGCGTGGCGGCGGGCTTCCTCCGCAGTGATCCCGCGGCCGATTCCGACCTGCACATTGTTGATGGCTGGAATATTCTCGGTGACGCCCTCGACGTCCACATCCTCCAGGGAGTTGCCTTTGTAGGAGACGCGCGTCCGCTTCGACACCATCATTCCGACATCTTTCAGCAGCCTGGCCTGGCTCTTGACGAATTCGTATTCGTCGCGCTTGATCTCGGGATTCCTCTTCATCATCTCGTAGAATTTCTTGGGATCCCAGGGGCCGAACCAGGCCATGCGTACGATACGGAATCCGTCCGCACCCATGTTCGACACTTTGTCGGAGATGTACACATTCATACCGTGGATGAGCGCGGTGACGGCGATCAAGGTGGTGGTAGCCAGGATGATCCCGAGCAGCGTCAGGAAGCTGCGCAGCTTGTTTTTGTGTAGGGAGCCGAGGGCGATGCGGATGGCCTCCCAAAAGGAAGCGCTGGGGCGGAACTTTCGCGTGTGGCTCAATGGGCCTCTCTATGGAGACGGCGGCGGTGGGCGCTTTGTTCCTGGAGATGCACTCCTAAAGGTGGGGCAGGCGCTTTCGCCTGCCAACCCTCTTTTTCCGCAGCCCTCTAAAAGAGACGAGCGACGGCCGAAAAAGTTAACGCCCGCGCCCATCGGCGGCCATGCTAAAATCAAGTTAGGCCCAATCGCGGACTCACCGGATTGAGCGCTTATCTTTCCACTGGAAGGGGGCGCAACGGATTCGACGGGATTGTATCGTGATGGGGAGGCGTGCCGGGTTCCGAGCTCCCGTAAAACGATCGGAAAAACAGAACTGCCAATTCGCAGTTTGCATACGCTGCCTAACTAGGTAGCCGCTCCAGCCGTTGAGCCCGCGCGGCGGTGAGTGAGCGTCATTTTGCGGGATAGGCTGACGGCTTCGGTCCGGAGCATAAGGCCGAGATCAATCGGGCTAGGCGGCCGCTGCTCTTGCCGGTTCGGAGGCGGAAGCTGAAGTTGTTGAACTGGCTACGCACGTAGTTCTCTTCATGGCGAGCTTTCTCGGACGCGGGTTCAACTCCCGCCGCCTCCACCACTCCGACTGACTT
>JBEKUO010000768.1:0-3253 GCA_049514955.1 Bryobacteraceae bacterium
CGACGGCTTTCTGCCCGGCATGCTGTGGATTGTTTACGCCCGCCAACCCGCCGGCAGTCCGGAGTCACACTGGTGGCGCGAGCAGGCCATACGCTACTCCCGGCCGCTCGAGCCGCGTAAATTCGACCGCGCCGTCCATGACCTGGGCTTCCTGTTCATGCCCAGTTATTACCGCTGGTACGCTGTAACGCGCGATCCCAGCCTGAAAGCGGTGCTGATCGAAGCGGGCCGCACCATGTCCTTGCGCTTTCAGGAGAAAGGCCGCTACCTACATTCCTTTGTCTCGCCGGATTCCCTGTTCATCGACATCATGATGAACGTGGGCATCGTTTTTTGTGCGGCGCTCGAAACCGGCGACCGCGCGATGCTGGAGATCGCCTTACAGCACTGCCACACGACGCGGCGGGTTCTGGTGCGCGGCGACGGCTCCACGGCGCACGAGGGCCTTTTCGATCTGGAAACCGGCGAGTTCCTCAGGCAGACTACGCATCAGGGATATCGCGGCGATTCCTGCTGGTCGCGCGGACTGGCTTGGTCGCTCTACGGCTTCGGCACGGCTTATACCTACACGCGCGATCCGGTGTTCCTTCAAACCGCGGAGGCCTGCGCCGATTTCTACATCCGGCACACGCGGCCCGATGGAATGCCTCCCTGGGACTACGATGCGCCCGCGGAAAGCCGCAAGCTGCTGGATACATCCGCCGCCGCCATCGCGGCCTCCGGCCTGTTGCAGTTGAGCGATTTGCTGGCGGACGCAGCCAGAGGTCATTTCTATCGCGAAACCGCCCGGCATATTCTTGCCACCCTCTGCCGCGACTGGCTGGCCGAATCCGACGGAACGTGGGAAGGCATCCTCAAAGGCGGCGTCTACCATATCCACAAGAACCTGGGCGTGAACGAATCCGTGATGTGGGGTGAGTACTTTTTCCTGGAAGCGCTGGAAAGAGCCCGTGGCGCACGCTTCAGCGTGCCGCGGTGAACTTCAGTTCGCCGGATTTTGGCCGTGGGCTGAAGCCCACGGCTTGAGTTACTAAATCCTGAAAGAGAAGGAGTGCGTTGATGACAATGTTGAACAGTGGGGTGGGGCAGGCGCTTTCGCCTGCCAACGGCCAACTTCAGTTCGCGGTAGCCAGCTCTCTTTCTATGCTAGCGTCGGTCCCATGTTGAGGTTGTCGCCTATAACTGGTAGCGCGTGGCCGAGCTTGAGGCCGAGGAGGATCCACTCCTCAAGAGTCGATTGCAGCTCCCGTTCACAACGATGCAGCGTTGGGGCGAACGCGACCACACCTGGGCAGGGAGGGATACTGGCG
Organism: Bryobacteraceae bacterium; assembly: GCA_049514955.1. Classification (GTDB taxonomy): domain Bacteria; phylum Acidobacteriota; class Terriglobia; order Bryobacterales; family Bryobacteraceae; genus Bog-159. The sequence goes on from JBEKUO010000768.1 coordinate 1,311, forward strand.
GCAAAAGTCTGATCCTCCAATTTGTCGTAAACGGCCCGTTCTAAGGCTTCTTGAACGTATTCCGTCAGAATATATCGCCGATTCAAGCAAAACTCCCTATGTCCGATGTTACCAAGATCTCGACACGTGTGCGCCGCCTGGGCGGACGGAGCCGTAAGAAGGCGACGCCCACGGCATATCAGGCCATGTCAACCCGCTTCAACACGTCTACAATCATCGGCTCCATGCTTGCTTTGAAAGTGCTGCTTAAGACCCGCCCGGCGCCCCTCTCGACGTGATGCATAATCGTCGACAACGTCCTGCGAATTCCGGGGCCGGTGAGTTCGTTGAATTCCATCGCCAACAATCCCGGTGACGAGTGGTTCGTGGAAGGAGTGCTTACAATTGTCTGCGGCGACCTTCTCAAAGAAGGCTTTTGCGATACGTCGTTCGAGTTATCGGCGGCAGAGCTAGGACTGCGAGAAATTTTGAAAATCTGTTGGCAGGCGAAAGCGCCTGCCCCACTGATATAAAGTGTCACCAGGCAGTGCATCTTTCTACGCTACCGTGTAGCGCTCGGCGTCCAGCAGCCGGTGCGCGATCTTGCGCCGCAGCGCGATGGAGTCCACCGGCTCGTACTTCGAGAAGCGGCGCAGCACCACCAGATTGGTGCGTAGCGAGTCGCCTTCCGAACAGGCGGCCAGCACGATGCGCGCGACCACGTCGATGTGCGCCATGGCATCGCGCACCAGCACGGCGGTCATGTCCGCGGCATTGACGCCCTTACTCACTTCGGCGAGTTTCTGAGCGCGCAACAGCGCCGATTCCATGGCGAAAATATCCATGATCACGTCGCTGATGTTGGCCAGGATCTCCTGCTGCTTTTCCATCTCCAGCATGTACTTCTGATAGGCGACGCCCATCAGCATCAGGGCAATCTTCTTGGCGTTGAGCAGGATCTTGGTTTCTTCGCCGAACGGGCCGCTGAAGTCGCCGTCGGAGCCGCGCGGGCCGCCCAGAACTTCCTGGAGCACACCGGTGGCCGCCTGCACCAGCGCGAGTTGGCCGCGCGCTGCGCGCTTCAGCAGCATGCCGGTCGTGAGCAGACGGTTGATCTCGTTGGTGCCTTCGAAAATACGGTTGATGCGCGAATCGCGATAGGCGCGCTCCACCGCGTAATCCTGATGGTAGCCGTAGCCGCCGTGGATTTGCACGCCTTCATCGACGACGTAATCCAGCACTTCGGAAGCGTAGACCTTGATGATGGAGCACTCGGCGGCGTACTCTTCAACCGCCTTCAGCATGGTTTGCGGGGCGTTGGGCTGCGACCAGGAGAAGTCTTCGAGCTGCGACTCGATCATCCCCACGACGCGGTAGGTCATGGACTCGGCCGCATACGTGCGAATCGCCATCTCGGCGAGCTTGTGCTGGATCACGCCGAATTCGGCGATGGACTGCCCGAACGCCTTGCGTTCCTTGGCGTACTTGAGGCAGACCGCCAGCACGTTCTTGGAACCCCCCACCGTGCCGGGTCCGAGCTTCAGCCGGCCGACGTTGAGGATGTTGAAGGCGATGATATGGCCGCGGCCGATCTCGCCCAGTACGTTCTCGACGGGGACCGGCACGTTGTCCAGATATACGGCCACTGTGGAGCTGCCCTTGATGCCCATCTTCTTTTCTTCAGCGCCGGTCGAGACACCCGGGAATTTGCGCTCGACCAGGAAAGCGGTGAACTTCTCGCCGCCGACCTTGGCGAAGACGGTGAACAGATCGGCCGCGCCGCCGTTGGTGATCCACATCTTCTGGCCGTTCAGGATGTAGTGCTTGCCATCCGCGCTGAGATCGGCGCGGGTGCGGGCGGCCAGCGCGTCGGAACCGGCGTGCGGCTCGGTCAGGCAGTAGGCCCCCAGCATTTCCATCTTGGCCAATCGTGGAAGGTAGTGCTTCTTCTGCTCTTCGGTGCC
>JBEKUO010000769.1:0-3252 GCA_049514955.1 Bryobacteraceae bacterium
AGCCGCCTCCCTGGCTTCCGGCCGGCTGCCCCGGAATATAGCGCGGCCCCACGACCATGGGGAACTCGAAACGGTATTCGCCGCCTTCATAGGGCAGCATCTCCACGTAGCTGATGGTAATCTTCACGTTCGCGCCGGGCATGATGTTAGCCACCGATTGGGTGAAGATGTTAGGCCGCTCCTGGTCGAGCAGGCCCGCGATGTGCCCGGCTTTGCGGGCGGCATCATAGATCGCGCGCGCCTCCTCGCGCCGTTTGATTTCGCCGCGTATGGTGCGGTCGCCGATCAGCAGGGTCATGTCGTCCACGGCGGAATCGGGCGGCAGCGGAAAGGTGTAGACCGCTTCTATCTTCTCCTGAAACGGGTTCGTGAATTCCTGCGTGACGGTGACCCGGCCCAAAGCGCCGCTGATTTCGGCTTTGACGTCCGTGTGTTTGAGAGGACAGGCCGTCTGGCCGTCCGCGGCGATCAGCGCGCCTTCCGTGATGCGGGCTGGCGCCGCGGAAACGACGTGCGCGGCGGGCAGCAGTAGAAAGAACAACGTGGCCTTCGTCATAGTCTGCATTTCCAATCTCCAAATCGGGGCTTCGAAGCTGGGAAATGCCGCGCGGGCGCAGATCCTTTCAGACGAAATCGACTTTCGGCGACCGCCAGTTGACACCGGTGCCCACTTTTCGGCGCGGCAGGTCCCTCATTTCGGGCCCATCGACTTGATTTGCATAGGGAAGCCGGATGGACTGGCGATTGCCTCTTCCGTTTCAGCGGACGGTTCCCTGAAAGTGTGCTCCCCATCACAGTAAATCCACGACCTAGGGGATCTTCCGCGCAGACGAGTTCTAAAATGTTCAAAGGAGTTTCTAAAATGCCCACAACTGAAGAAAAACTTGGAACGCGCCGCCGGGAAGCCCTGAAAACACCCAGCGCACTGGGCGCCGAAGCCGTCAAGAACATCACCGGCGCTCTCAATGCGCTGCTGGCCGATGTGTTCGCTCTTTATGTAAAGACCAAGAACTTTCATTGGCACGTGAGCGGACCGCACTTTCGCGACTACCATCTTTTGCTCGATGAGCACGCCGGCCAGATCTTTGCGATGACCGACGACATCGCTGAGCGCGTGCGCAAGATCGGCGGCACTACGATCCGGTCAATTGGGCACGTTGCCCGCCTAAAACGCCTCGCCGATAACGACGCGGACTATGTCGATCCGCTCGATATGCTGGCCGAATTGCGCGATGACAATCAGACGTTGCTTGCCAGCATGCGCGAAGCTCATGACTTGTGCAGTGAAGAGAACGATGTAGCCACTACGAGCCTGTTGGAGGTTTGGATCGACGAAACGGAACGGCGCATCTGGTTCCTCTTCGAAACAGGGCGGACGAGATAGGGTGGCGCGCGGTTTAGCGCAGGACGCCCGCTGGCCGGGCGAACTTTGGCAGGCGAAAGCGCCTGCCCACCAATTTATAGCGGCACGTGCAGGGTTCCGACCATCCCGGATGGAATGTCGCGGAATCCCAGGCTGAAACCGGTGGTCCCCGGCGGCGTCTTCACACGCGCGCCCAACACGAGACCCTTGTCCTGAACTTGGTGAAACGTAGCTTCGCTGAAATTCAGCGGAATGGTGGTGAGCTGCTCGACCTTCCCCACCACGACCAGAAACTGCAGCGAGCCGGTCCACTTGCCGTCCTTGGGTTCCAGCGTGATGTTGCGCGAATCGATGGTCATAGACGCCTTGTAGCCGCCCTCCACCGGTTCGAGATGCACGGTGAAGCCGATGCCTGTCAGCGCGACCGGATTCTCGATCGCCTCGGCAAGCGACGGAGCTACGGCTTTGTCCGGCGCCGCTACATATCCGGGCCGGTAGCGCAGCTTCACGTCCGGCCGCTCCACGGTCACCTCCAGCCGGTGATACGAGCCATCGAGGCTATCGGCCGTGGGCGAGAACGCCAGCGAGTAACTCACCCGCGCGTCGCCGGCGGCTTCCTGAATTGCCGCGCTCAGATCGTTGATGTGGTGGAACGCTCTTCCGCCGGTTTCCACGGCGAGGGTTTCGAGCGTTTCGTAGTTGAAATCGGGCGGAGAGCCTGCTTTGGGCGGCTTATTCCTCTTCCCGATCGAGCTCCGGTCCGCCTGGAAGGCCGCCGCCACGGCGACGCCTCGCGCGTCTACCGGATATACCGCCACATCGGCCTCATTCAAAGCGCGAATGGCGCGCGCTACGTCGCTCTCAAACGATTGGCCTGTACCCGGCAACTCCGTTGTGGTGAGGCTCGCGGCCGATGAACTCGAAGCCGAACCCGGTTGAGTGTTGCCGCCCGATCTCCCGCCTCCTTTGCCGCCCGCGCCCGATCCGCCGCCGCCTTTCCCGCTCCGCCCGGCCGAGCCACCGGACTGCCGCGCACCGGAGTTGCTTTGCGGAATGCTGTCCACCGTGTTGTGCAAGCCCAGTTGAATCGGGAAGCCACCCGAAATCCAGATTAACGTCTTCCGTCCGGGAATGCCTTGCAAGTGTCCGGCGATGGTTTCGAGCGCCGCCGCAGTGCGAGTCGCGCGCACCGTCTCGGTGTAATCGACGTAGGGCTGGTTGCTGGACTTCATGAAGTTATCCCACTGCGCGGTGGTCGTCTGGTCGCCCGTGAGAGAATGGGCCGAGGCGGGCGGCGCCGTGGCGGCGTCCACTTCGGGATTTATGCGATGGGTGTGCTTCCCGAGAGCCGCCAGAAGCGAAGCCATATCCTCCGAAAAATCGTGAAGCAGCGCGAGCGAGTCACCCAGCACGAAAACGGCGACCCGGCTGTCCGTTGGCAACTCCCGCAAATAACGCAGGAAGTCTTTCTTGGCAAGCTCCTGGTCGGTGAGCTTCGTATTCAATTCGTCGAATAGAAACACGGTCACGGCCGCGATATTCGGGGCCGGCCTGTTGGTGAAGGTCAACCCGGCCGGCGAACTCGATACCGCGGATGCCGCCGCCGCGCTGGTCTCTTCCACTGCAAAGAGAGCGATCTTTTGTTCCAGGCCATTGTCCCGCAGCACGAAATCGTCGCGGCTGAGGTCGTCAACCGGCTTCCCGTGCTTGCCCTTCGCGACCACATTCACCAGGACGATATGGGTCCCCGTTTGAATCACTACCTGATCCGGCGTGGCTTGCGGGAATGCCGGCGACTGCAGTGCCAAAAGCAGCGGCGTCAGCCAGCCATAAGGCCAGACTGCGAAGGCACGGGCGATGATCGTTATCCAAACGGATGGACGGAACCG
>JBEKUO010000770.1:0-3215 GCA_049514955.1 Bryobacteraceae bacterium
TGCGGGCTGCTTGCCACTTCGGTGATCATTCTGCCAGCCCTCGCGAAATCCCGCCATCAACCGATCGAACCAGAGAACGCTTTTCGCACGTCCTCGGACCTGGTCTTGATTAACGCCAGAGTTCTGGATGGCCGGGGCCATCCACTCGCAGGTCTGGAGGCGGGCCAGTTCCACCTGTTCGAAGACGGAGTGGAGCAGAAACTTGTCGCATTCAACCAGGGAGACGTGCCAGTCTCGATTGTATTGGTGTTCGATACCAGCAACAGCATGAAACGGCTGCTCGGCCGAAGCCGCGAAGCCGTATCGCTTCTCTTGAAAGCCGGGAACCCGGAGGATGAGTTTGCGCTCGTCGACTTCTCCGATCGTCCATCCCTGGCCCTAAACTGGACCGGCGATCTGAGCCAAGTTCACGATTACCTGAGTCACACGGAGCCGCACGGAACTACAGCGCTGCTCGATGCCATCGTATTGGGTGGCTCGGTAGCACGCCATGCCCATAGCGTGCGCAGGGTCCTGGTGGTAATTTCCGACGGGGGCGATAACCACAGCCGCCACGGCGTTGCCGAAGTGCGGAGATACCTATTGGAGGCCGGCGTTGAGGTTTATGCGGTCAACATCATGAACGATTTTCCGCAGCCAACTTGGACGGCTGACGGCCCGCTGCTGCTCGCAGGCATTTGTTGGGCCGGAGGCGGCGAATCCGTTCAGATCCAGCAGTCCACCAATCTTGCCGGCGTGATCGAGCAAGTGGCGCGGGAGATCCGAAGCCAATACATTTTAAGTTATCAGCCTTCCACTCTCGCCAGACCCGGCAAGTATCACCGGGTCAATTTGAAGGTATCCCCTCCGCCCGGGACGGGCCGAGTATACGTCTCGTGGCGCCACGGCTATTACGAGCCGCGCGACTGATAGTCAATGTGATTCCCGCCTGGTTTGCCGAGCGCGCTCGGATCGAATGGCCGGTTCACTTTCTTTGAGCCCTAAATGAGCTGTGGTCTGGGCCAGGCACATCCAGATAATTTAGGACGGGTCCGCGCTTGCTAACAGGCCGAGAGCACGCACCGCCGCAATCGCCTAATGTTCGCATCACGGAGTGGATCGCGCAAACGAATATGTAGGCGAACGCCAACTACCCTGATCGCAGAGATGTTGGGGGATGCCCGCCCCGGCGGCAGGTGGGGCACGCCCTTGCCGCCGATGTCACCAACGGCGACTACCGGGCACATGTGCAGCGCTTCATCTCCGAAGACTTCCAGCCGCGAATCCATACTGCTCGGCTCGGCCACGCCTCGACAGACCAGAAAGTCAAAGCGCACGGACACGCCTACATTTACTTCCCGGATGGTAAAGGCAACCTGCGCAGTGCGGCGCACTAAACTCGCGGAGCGCCGATGCGACGAATCGTAGCTGGCTTGACAATGCTTCGCAATCGTTGATGATTCATCTGTTGTTGATAATTCATCCCCGAGCGCCGGTACCCGTCACGGACGGTTCCTGTGCCAGTTCAGTCATGCCGAGGTTTAGGCGGTGCGGCTCTTACTTGTCAGCGGCCTTCTGAAGGGCCTTCTTCTGGCGCCGCGGCAGCCGGGACTTATTCTTTTTCGCCAATTGGGGAGTTTTCGGTCTGGGCGGCGTGTTTTTCTTCTCGACCGGCGCGGCGGCTACCGGTGCTTCGCTGGCGGCCGTCGCTTTATCCTTCTTATCTTTCTTATCCTTCTTCTCGGGTTTCTCTGCCATATGGGATGAACTCGCGTCCCTTCAAGTGTACTCCACAACCAGCGCCGGCATCGGTGCGCGATTCGCTCGGATTCAGTCCATTGCGCCGAGACCCTCCAGCAGCATCTTTGCCAGGTTGCTGATGAGGATGTTCCCCGCATTGTCTGGGGAATAGTCGACGCGGGGCATGTCGTCGACCGTAACGGCCATGGCCACGCGTCCCTTCGGCGCATATACCAGGGCAACGTCGCTCCGCAATGCGTCCAGGGCGCCGGACTTGCTCGCCACCCACTCGTCCTCCAGATGCCGGCCAATGCCCTCCTTGAACTGCTGGCGCTTCAGAATCGCGATCATCTCCCTGGATGCCGCTGCACTTACCACTTCGCCGCGCTCCAGTTTCTCAAGCAGCATCACCATCTCCTTCGGCGTTGTGGAGCCCAGCCCATAACGCTTGTTTTCCGGAAGTCTACCCGCGGTGCTGAAGCCGCTGGGGTCCTTCAATACCTTGCCGTCGCCCAGAACCTTTCGCATGCAACGCGTGGCCGCAAGACCGTAACGGTCCATCTCCGCGTTGACAGCGTCGGCTGTGATCCGTTCGATCACCATGTTTGTCGCCGTGTTGTCGCTGACGACAATCATCATGTCGACCACATCGCGCAAGGGGAGCTTTAGTCCGTCGGAGAATTCCCGCAGCACGCCCGAGCCGGTAACCTTATCCTCTTCGCGCAGCGTGATTGTCTCCTCCCAACTCGCACGGCCGGCGGTGACCGCGCGGAAGACAGCCGCCATGATGGGCAGCTTGATGGTGCTAGCGGTGCGGACCTTTTCGTTTTCGCCGATGCCGTACGTCTCGCCCGTATCGAGGTTTTTGGCATACAGGCGGACTGTACCCTGAAACGCCGCAATGGCGGCGCTAACCCTGCGGTCCATCGTCTCGCGCTTCGTCTGGGCGGCGGTCAACTGACACGCTGCTGTCGCAAGCAGAACTGCCAAAGCTGTTGTCCGGTTCACTGTCTGATTATCCATCCGCCTGAATCAATCCTCATCTCGGCGCCGTGGCGTTCGGAGGGATTCGGATTTACTCTTGCAATGCGGAGCCGAACGTTTCCGGTACCGGAAGAATCGCACGACTCTCGGGAACTCGACGCTGTTCCAGTCTGGTCTGGGAAACGTCGGTATCGGCGCGACTGCTCCGGCAGCGAAGCTGGACGTTAGGGGGCGATGCTCAGGTGGATGGCAATTTCATTTGAGTGGAGCACGCCCTTGAGCGAAGTGGGCTCAATGATTCAGGCACCGAACAACGAATCCCGGCCAAAGGCTTGCGCGGATCATTCAACGTAGCGGGTCTCTTGGGAGGTTAATTTGCTGCCGCGCTAAAGACATCCCCGGCCTGTTGTGCACGACCACGCCACCATGAAGATCCATAGCGGCCAGAAGAGAGCTACTGGCGATCCGACGAATAGCCGCAGACCTTGCTTTCGGTATCGCCCGATGAAGAT
>JBEKUO010000771.1:0-3213 GCA_049514955.1 Bryobacteraceae bacterium
GATGCTCGTTTACGATCCGGCTGGCGGAAGCTATGCCTTTTCGTACATAGGGATCAACGGCACGATGGCCGGCGGCGGCGACACCGAGGACACCCGTTGGGACGACGCCCTGAAGTATCGCCTCACCTATGGCCCGGTCCATTTCGGCGCGATGTATAAATTCGCCGATGGTTCTGGCGGCTGCTACTCGGCCTCCGCAACCTGGACTGCTACCACCTGTACGCCGGAATCGGCGCATAACAACGCCTATGGATTCGACCTCGGCGGGAACTTCGGTAAGTTCTCCGCCGACGTTGTCTACCAGCGTTACAACCAGGCGATCAGCGTATTGAACCCCTTGCTGGGGCCTCAGAGTCCCACGCAGTCATACCAGTCGACCGTCAACAGCATCAATACGAACACCATCACCGGGGCCAATCTGATCGGGACGACCAACACCGTATATGGCATCGTGACCGACAACCGCGCCATTATGTTCGCTGCCAAGTATACGTGGGACCCGTTCAAGTTGTTTGCCGGCTACGAATACATTCGGCAGGCTAACCCGTCGAACCCGTTGGGCGTTGGCGCCTTGGACCAAGGCGGTTATCTCATGAGCGGCGTCGAAGACAACAATCTTGATTCTCCCAAGCACGTGCAGATCTGGTGGACGGGCTTGAAATACGCCTTCGACAGCAAAACCGACATCACTTTGTCCTGGTATCATCAATTGCAGAACGACTTCCGTGTTCCGACGGCCTGCTCGCCCGAAGCTGGTTTCCGCAGTTCCTGCGCGGGCACCCTCAACGAGTGGTCGCTCTATGCGGATCATCACTTTACCAAGCGTTTCGACGCTTTTGCCGGAGTTGCGTATTCCTACGTGAGCGGCGGTCTGGCCATCGCCATTCCTCATAAACCCGGCGTCCCCTATAACTACGACAACAACCTTGCTCCGACAGTCGGTGGCCGTTTCAGCTTCTGATCGTTTCCGCGGCGGGCTCAGTCGAGAGCCCACATGGGAAGCGGCGACGAAAAGCGAAGCTTGGCAGATGACCTCTGAACGCTTTGAGTTGCTCGCCTTAATGGTGACCATGCCAGGTTCCGGTACCCCCACCGGGGAGGATCGCGCAGCCGGCCGCGCCGCCATACGCGCCCATTGACCGTATATTCCAGGCGTTCATCCATACAGATGCCGCCGAGTTGAGGGCCACGCATGCCGCCCAATATCACATCTTCCAGAAGCTACGGCCGGAGTTCGAGGTCAACAACACCTTCTCGAATGACGGCACGCAGAATGGCAAGAAGCAAACGTTCCTGACACCTGGCCCGATATTCGGCAGGTTTAAGCTGCATGGCCACCTGGTGATGGCGTTTGGCGCGGGCTTCCAGATCGCCGCCACGCACTTTCACACTTACAATCACGCCCCTGGGCGTGGCGCACGCTTCAGCGTGCCGCGGCGAACTTCAGTTCGCCGTCTTATGCGAGCGAAGCGTGCCAAGGCGAGCGGAGCCCAGCCGTTCCTACCCAACAATGGCATCGCCCCCGCTGCGTCTCACTCTATCCGGAAAACCTTGACTTATGCCGTCACCGGCGCGCCCGCGATCTGCCGCAGCACATATGGCAAGATGCCGCCATAGCGGTAGTATTCAATCTCTTGCGGCGTGTCCACCCGCACATTCACTGCAAAGGTCTTTTCGCCGCCCGCATCGTCCACCGCGCTCACAACGGCGCGCCTCCCCGCCCCGCCCAGCGCGTCCTTCACGCCGGCGACACTGTACAGTTCGCGCCCGGTCAGCTTGAGGCTCGCCGCATTTTCTCCGTCGAGGAATTGCAGCGGCAGCACCCCCATCCCCACCAAATTGGTGCGGTGTATGCGTTCGAAGCTCTCGGCGATCACCGCCTTCACGCCCAGCAGCAGCACGCCCTTAGCCGCCCAGTCGCGCGACGAGCCGGAGCCGTACTCCTTGCCGGCCACGATCAACAACGGCACGCCTTCCTGCTGATAGCGCATCGCTGCGTCGTAGATGAACATCTGCTCGCCGTCCGGCAGATGCACGGTCCAGCCGCCCTCGGTCCCCGGCGCAAGCTGGTTCCGCAGCCGAACGTTGGCGAGCGTGCCCCGCACCATCACTTCATGGTTGCCGCGCCGCGCGCCGTACGAATTGAAGTCCCTCGGCGCCACGCCCTGCGCGATCAGATAGCGGCCGGCGGGGCTGTCTTTCCCGATCGACCCAGCCGGCGAAATGTGATCCGTAGTGATGGAATCGCCTAGCAGCGCCAGCGCCCGCATGCCGCGCAAATCCCGAATCGACGTCTCCGGATCGACCATGTTGTCGAAATACGGCGGCCGCTTGATGTAAGTGGACAGCGGGTCCCAGACATAGATATCGCCCGTAGGCACGGGCATGCCGTTCCAGTTGGCATCCCCCTCGAAAGCCTTCTCGTATTCATGCCGGAACATGTCGTGGCGGATCGACGCGCGCACTGTGGAGCGCACTTCTTCATCCGTCGGCCAGATGTCCCGCAAATAAACCGGATGGCCCTCCTGATCCTCTCCCAGCGGCTCCGTGGTCAGATCGATATCGATGCGTCCGGCCAGCGCATACGCCACCACCAGCGGCGGCGAGGCCAGGTAGTTCGCTTTCACCTGCGCGTTGATGCGGCCTTCGAAATTGCGGTTGCCGCTCAGCACCGCCGCCACCGTGAGGTTCTCCTTCTGCACCGCCGCAGCCACCGCTTCGGGCAGCGGACCGCTGTTGCCGATACACGTGGTGCAGCCGTAGCCCACCAGGTGGAAGTTCAGCGCTTCCAGGTACGGTATCAGCCCCGCCTCGCGATAATAATCGGACACCACCTTGGAGCCCGGCGCCAGGCTGGTCTTCACCCACGGCTTGGGCTTGAGCCCGCGCTCGACAGCCTTCTTGGCGAGCAGTCCGGCGCCCAGCATCACCGAAGGATTCGATGTGTTGGTGCAACTCGTGATCGCGGCAATCACCACCGAGCCGTTGTCGAGCGTGGCTCCGTGGCCGTTCATGGCGATCTCCACCGGCTTGTGCGCGCCGCCGAATGCGTCCTGAAAATTCTTCTTGACGTCGGGTAGATTTACGCGATCCTGCGGGCGCTTGGGCCCCGCCATAGATGGCGTGATCGTGGCGAGATCCAGATCCACGGTTTCCGCATACTGCGGATCGGGCGTCTGGTCGGTCCGGAACAGGCCCTGCTCCTTGGTGTAC
>JBEKUO010000772.1:0-3210 GCA_049514955.1 Bryobacteraceae bacterium
GCCGCGCGAATCGCTCCTGTCTACACTTGGGCTGCTTCCATATTGGGCGGGTTGCTCGCGTGGTACGAGTTGCGCCCCGCGTCCGTCGCCCTGGCCTGGACTCTCGGCGCCGTCATCCTGCTGGAGTTCGGTTTGCGGCGCCAATCCGTGCACCTGCGCGTGCAAGCCTATGCCGGATTCGCCGCCAGCTTTCTGCGCCTGTTCTTCGTGAACCTCAACGCCAGCGGCCCGCTCGGTGAAATCAGCCCGCGCATCATTATCACCGCGCCACTCGCCTTGGCTTTCTACTATGCGTACGGCCGGCTCAGCGCGGAACGCCGCAACTGGATCGCCGACCTGCACTGCTTCCTCGGCACCGTCACTCTGGCTGCGCTGCTGCGATTCGACCTCGATATGGACCTGGTAGCGGTGGCCTGGGCGGCGCTGGTTCTGGCGCTGGTCGCCATCGCCTGGAAAGCCGGACGCAGAATCTTTCTCGATCAAGCCCTGCTGCTGGCCTTCGGAGTCCTGTTTCGCGGCATCTTCCACAATCTCTACGAACGCAGCTACTTCCCCGCGCCTTTCGGACACGGCCGCATGGCGTCCATGGGCACTACCGTCGCGCTGCTGTTCCTGGCCCTGCCTTTTGCCTTCTCGTTGCGGCGGACGAAGGAGGTCCCAGCGGGTCGCTACTGGTTCGTACGTCTGGCCAAAACACTGGACCACCGCCCGGATCAGGTCTTCTTCTTCATCCCGTTTGTCCTTCTCACCAGTCTGCTGGGCGTCGAGATGCGCAGCGGAATGGTGACTCTCGCCTGGGGCGTCGAGGCGGTTGCCGTGTTCTTGGTCGCGATCCGCGTCCAGGAGCGCAGCTTCCGTCTCGCCGGTCTCGGACTGCTCCTTCTTTGTGTCGCCAAAATCGTCTTCCGCGACGTGTGGGGTTTGGCCCCGCGTGATCGCTATCTGACGTTCATTGTTTTAGGATCGGCGTTGCTGGCGGTTTCGTATCTCTACACCCGCTACCGCGATGTCTTGCGGCAATACTTATGAGGCACTGGGCAGCCCTTGCGGCCATCATCACCGTGCTCGGCGGCGCGCTCGTATGGAGCGAAATACGCAAGTTCGATGCGCCCGTCGGCCCGCAGCCGGTCCTGAATCTCATCGCCGATAGCGAGCGCGAGCTCACGCGCCTGCCCGTAGCATTTGTGCCGCTGCCGGATGCCGAAGAAATCAAAATCGGCAAGCAGCTCGAAAAGGAGTACGTTCCACGGTGGCGCCAACCGGAGCAAGAAGACCAGAACCGCGCGATTGAGGATTATGTCAGCCAGGTTGGCGCGCGCGTAGCCGCGCAGGCCCATCGCAAGCTGCCGTACCGCTTCCACTACATTCCGGGTCTGGATTTTGTCAACGCCTTCGCGCTGCCCGGCGGTCCCGTGTTCATCGGTGGCGGTTTGATGGCGCTGATGGATACCGAAGACGAGCTCGCCGCCGTCCTCGGGCACGAAATCGAGCATATCGATCACTACCACTGCGCCGAGCGCATCCAGGTGCAGGCGGCCCTGCGCCGTGCGCCCTTAGGCGGATTGGTCGCGCTGCCAGTCGAAATCTTCGTGGCGGGCTACAGCAAGAATCAGGAGCTCGAGGCGGATCGCGAGGGAACCAAACTGGCCGCCGCCGCTTCCTACTCCCCGCAAGGCGCCATCCAAATGTTCGAAGCTTTCGCCCGCCTATACCCAGCCAAGAACGACCGCGCCGCCACGCCGCAGGAAGAACTATCGGACGTCGCGCGCCAAACTCTCGAAGGCTACTTTCGCTCGCACCCGTCGAATTCCGAGCGCATCGACCAGATCCGTAAGATGATCGCGGCCGATCAGTTGCCGCGGTGGACCCGCACTACGCCTTTCCCGCTGGCTTACATCTTTCTCGCCGAGCGCGGCTGGCGTTCTCTTCAAGCCGCCCTGGCAGCGCCCTATCCATCTCTTCCGGTAAAGGAAAAACGCAAGCGGGAAGCCGAGCGAATCAAGCAATACGAGGAGGCCGCCAAGCTGGCCACCCAGTCCCTGGATCTGAAGCCCGATCAACCGCGCGCCCTGGAAGTTCTCGCGATAGCTAAGTTCGCGCTGGGCGATTATGCGGCCGCCACCGCGACCTACCGCAAATTGCTCCCGGACTCTCCAGCCTTCGCCGATGGCATCCGCTTGTATGCCGATTCGCTGGCGCAGCAGGCTCTCCGCACCGAGCAGTACGATAAAGCGATCAAGCTGGCAAACGCATCCCTGGATCTTCAGCCCAACCAGGCCGACTCCTTGAAGATCCTCGCGGAAGCGCAGTTCCAGACATCGGACTTCGCCGGCGCCGCCGACACCTGTCGCAAGCTCAAGGACATGTATCCGCAGGCCGCGGACGAGGTGCGCATTCTCGCGGACCGCCTCGCCGCCGGGGCCTTGGCCAAGCATCAATATCGGCAAGCTGCGAACCTGGCTACCCAATCGCTGGAGTTGCAGCCAGACCAGCGCGGGCCGTTGACCACTTTGGCCCGAGCGCAGTTCGCCCTTGCGAATTTTTCCGACGCGGCGGCTGCCTATCGGAAGCTGCTCGAACGGAACGTCTTTGATATCGACCTGGTGCGCGGCTACGCCGATTCCTTGTCGGCAACCAACTTATCTCCGAACATGCCCACCGATTTCGCGGCTTGGCTGAATATCGCCAGGCCTACCAGCCCCGCGCTGGCAACCGAGTCGCGCGTTGAATTGGCGGGTCTGATGCTCATGATTGGAAACGCGGCGCCTGCCAACACCATCGTCGCGGAAGCCCAGGGACAGAATCGTAACAGCATCGCTCACGAGGCCCTGGGACGCCTGGGATGGTGGTGCTATCGCGCCGCGAATTACGATATGTCCCGTGCCGTGCTCCGCCAGGCGGCGGCGAATCGCCCAGGGAATCTGAGCCTGCAAACCTCTGTGGCGTGGAACGAGTTGAACGAGCGTCGCTTCGATGATGCCAGTCGCCGCTTCACGTCCGCCGCTGCCGCCGTCACCTCGTGGAACTCGCCCATCATGGGTCGCGCCGTAGCTCGCTGGCAAGCGCACCAAACCGCCGATGCCCTCAAAGATTTCGAGTCGGTCATCAAGACCGCCCCCGAGTGGCGCAATCCGCGGTGGGTGAAGGCCCTGTTCCCTGCATCCGTCGCGCAGAGCGTGGCTGAGATGGACGCTAGCCAGCGGCCGTAGC
>JBEKUO010000773.1:0-3210 GCA_049514955.1 Bryobacteraceae bacterium
AAGGCGCATAGAAATCACAGTGTTGTATGGGCAACCGGGTGGAAAGCACGTGCCTGTATAGCGGCAAAACTATTCGCGCAACGCCCCCAGTGAGGCACGCAGTTACTTCGCAGTTTCGATGGTCAAGAAGTTACAGCCATGGTATTGTGCCAGTGCATTGTTCACGTACAGGTACCTGCAATCCGGGTTCACGACGGCGATCCCGACGGGCAAGGTGTGCGATGTCGATGGTGCTGCTGACGCCGACATACAAACCCTCCCTCTCTCTTCTGACAATCGTATGACATTTGTATAGCAGACGTATCGGCCGATTGCAATCGACGGCGGCACCAGGGGTACCATGGGTACCAGAGGTGCCATGGGTACCGGGGTCGGCGGCGCTGCCCGTCTCTTTGCAATCGTCCTTGGACGCTCGTTGTCCAGCGCCTTCGCGAATCGGATCGCGGTATACCTTTGGCTTCGTTAGCGGTCTGGGCCGTCTCCTCCGCGCGTTTGCACACGGCGATTTCGACCTGCAGGATTTCGGTCTGGTTCTCGAACAGCGTCATGATCATGCCGAAAGCCACGAAGTACTTGGGGAGATCCCAAACCACGTGATCGCCCGGAATATCGATGTGCAGCGCCCCGCAGATTTCCGCCACCGGGAAGACCAGTCCCCAGGCCAGAAAAGAGGCGACGTCAGCAGGACGCCCGGAGTCAAGCGGCGGAAGTATCTCCAGTAGGTCCAGCCTGTAATGGCAAAACCCTCAAAAGGAGGAAATCCATCCCAGTCTCCACGTTGGTGGAGGCGCGCCAGACGGCCCACAGCCCAGGTGCAATGACCAGCGCAAACCAGGCTGCCAGAGCACCCGCCGACTGTTGCGTCCGGCGCACAGCGAGCCAGGCGAGAGCGCCCAGCACCACCGCCAGCAGCGCGCGGTAAACCTCCGGGTTTTGCACCTCGAATACCATGCAGGTCCAATAAGCCAATGCGGGTGCGACGATGGCGGCCCAAAACAGGACACGGCCCAGACGTGTGCCGCGGGTCTTGCAGACAGAAAGAAAGCGGAGGCGGCGAAGACGAGGGTGGAGTAGGCCGACCAATCCGCCAGCCGCGATGGGATCAGGCTGAAACTGAACAGCAGCATGCCGGCGAAATGCGCGATAATGCAGGCCCAGCCGATCATCCACAGGCGGGCGCGCGGTTGGCGGTCGCGCAGGTAGATTCAGGTGAAAGGCCGACCAGTATGCTCATCACCCCAAGAGTGAGGATGCGTTGAAATTGTGGAAACATCTTATTCTCCTACCTCAACTCGCGAGCGTATCTACGCTTGCGTGGCCGTTGCTTCTTGAGGCAGGTCGCGGCGCGCCACGAGCGCCGCGTCTTCTTCGCCCGGCAGCAATCCGCCGGGCAGCCAGAGCGTAAACGCGGATTCCTGGCCCAACTGTCTCAACTATTTGGCCCGCAGCGACGAGCCTTTCGAGTCGCCGCGACGTCCACCGTGGAAGACCAGTCAGAACGAATCCCGTCACCGTCTCGAAGCCAACAGAATCGGGCGGCCCTGTCAGCACTACTTAAGGTTATTGCATCCGCTCGCTGGAAGTCCTACACGTGTAATCGCCTCGCCGGGACTCTGATGGACGCTTATCCGGCGAAGGGGAATCTCGGCTCCGAAATTCTCTGCTCCCGGTAATGAAAAAGGTCGCATTTGGGAGCCAAATCTAAGTCATTTATTCTAGCTCGTCTGGAGAATCTGTGGGCGACGCCGGTTTTTGTGGAATCATGGAACTGGCATTAGAAATGTCGGTAAGCCACACTGTTTCAACGGATTCCAGGTTGCTCGTAACATGTTAAACCCGCATTTTGGAGCCCGGCGGAACCGGCCTGGATTTCAAGGTCTGCGCAGCTCCTCGTTCCGAAGGCCATTTTGCGGGTGGCGGTTGGCAGCCGACCGATGTTCCCTTCGGTAATCACCTCGACTCAGCCGACGAAGCCGTGCCGGTTCCAGCAGGTTCTGTCTCCTTCTCACGCCTCCTGCTCGATTTCCGACCACCGGGAAAGCGCACTTCTTGTTCTTTCTTCTTAGAAAGGTTTTTTGTTTTGGTTTTCAGAGGGTCACAGGGGAAAAGCGCGTCCAGGAGAGTCTACTGCCACCGAGTCACCCACGAATTCCGCCGACGAGCCTTTATTCTCAACCCCGTCAAGGGGGCGGCGAGCCGGTCCGCTGCATTCCAAAACATTCTTGCCAGTGCTTCCAATCTCTGGTACATTTCCGGGTTCGCGAACAGTCAGGCGCCGCGAGGGTACGCGTTGGCAGGGTTCAGCCCGGCGCCCCGCTGATCCCGGCAACGCGTCGTGGGACTGCAAGGCACGCGCCTGATCGCGGTAGTCGGCGGCAACAACAAAGTGAGCTTTGGCGTATCCCATCGCGACGCCCGGCCAGCCGGGCGCATCGTGTAAGGTATACGTAGGCGCGCCTGGAGGACTTTATGAATACGATTTCCAAACACGAACTCGATAACCTATGCATCAACACGATCCGCATGCTATCGGCGGACGCGGTGCAGCATGCCAACTCGGGCCACCCCGGCATGCCCATGGGCGCCGCCGCCATGGGCTACACTCTGTGGACGAAGTTTCTCAAGCACAATCCCCATAATCCGCATTGGTTCGACCGCGACCGTTTTGTGTTGTCCGCCGGACACGGGTCGATGCTTCTGTACAGCCTGTTGCACCTGACCGGCTACGACCTTTCGATGGAGGAGATCCAGCATTTCCGGAAGTGGGGCAGCCAGACGCCTGGACACCCGGAGCGGGGGCATACCGCCGGCGTGGAGGTTTCCACGGGGCCGCTCGGACAGGGCTTCGGTAATGGTGTCGGCATGGCGATCGCGGAAGCCTGGCTTGCCGCGCGCTACAACCGGCCGGGGCACAACATCGTCGACCACTATACGTACGCGATTTGCGGCGACGGCGACTTGATGGAAGGAGTCACTCAGGAAGCCGCTTCGCTCGCCGGGCATTTGCGGCTAGGCAAACTGATCTACCTGTACGACCAGAATCATATATCGCTCGCCGGCGCCACTAGTCTCGATTTTACCGAGGATGTGGCAAAGCGGTTCGAAGCCTACGGATGGCACACGCGCAGCGTGTCGGACGGCAACGACACAGACGAAATCGCCAGGGCCATTCAAGAAGCGCAGGCGGAGAATCGGCGGCCTTCGTTAATC
>JBEKUO010000774.1:0-5810 GCA_049514955.1 Bryobacteraceae bacterium
TCGGCGATCATTGCGCCGACCACGAACAGCTACAAGCGGCTGGTGCCGGGGTATGAAGCGCCGGTGAATCTGGCATACTCGCGGCGGAACCGTTCGGCGGCGTGCCGGATTCCGATGTACTCGGCCAGCCCGAAGGCCAAGCGTGTGGAGTTCCGTCCGCCGGACCCGGCAGCAAATCCGTACCTGGCGTTTGGCGCCATGCTGATGGCGGGGTTGGACGGGGTGGCCAACAAGATGGATCCGGGCGAGCCGCTGGACAAGGACATATACGACCTGTCGCCGGAGGAGATGCGCAACGTGCCGTCGATGCCGGCCTCGCTGGAGGAAGCGCTGATCTGTCTGGAAGACGATCACGGGTTCCTGCTGAAGGGGGACGTGTTCACGGAGGAATTGATCGAGACGTTTATCGACTACAAGCGGAAGAACGAGGCGGATGCCATCCGGCTGCGGCCGCATCCGTACGAGTTCGCGTTGTACTACGACGTGTAGGCGGCTTCGCCACCGGTGCTGGTGGTTAGTCGCTGGTGGCTGGTGATTGTGCCAGCACCCGGTGCCGGGTGCTGGTCGGCCCCAGCCCCTAGCCCCCTCCTTAAGCCGCCAGTGAGATGATAAGCCCTCCGGCGGCGATGAACCCGCCCCCGACCAGCACGGCGACGCTGGGCTTCTGATGAAAGACCAGCCAGGAAATCGCCTGCGCAACCAGGAAGAAGAACACTACATAGACGCCCAGCAGCCGGCCGAAATCCCATGGCGGCGTATTCACGGTCCAGCTATAGAGGAACAGAACCGCGGCGCCGGCGAGAAAGAAGAGAAGTCTGGGAGCCGCAGCGGGAGAGCGCAAGCCCAAACGCACGAACGCATCGCCGCCAGCTTCCAGAAAAGCAGCGAGTAACAAC
Source organism: Bryobacteraceae bacterium (assembly GCA_049514955.1). Classification (GTDB taxonomy): domain Bacteria; phylum Acidobacteriota; class Terriglobia; order Bryobacterales; family Bryobacteraceae; genus Bog-159. The sequence continues at coordinate 897 of JBEKUO010000774.1, forward strand.
AGCAGCAGTGTGACGCTCAGATTCATGGTTGCGGACCTTTCACCCATCACGCGTGCCGCCCCACCCGTAGCCGCAGCCCGAAAATCACTGCCGGGATCGGCGCGTCGGAACCGGGTTGTCCGGCACGCGATTAGAGCGCGTTCTCTCCGCGGTCGCCGTTGCGGATACGAACGGCTACTTCAACGGAGGAGACAAAGATCTTGCCGTCGCCAATCTTTCCGGACCGGGCGGCGGCGCTCAGGACTTCTACAATCTGTTCCGCGCGGGAGTCCGCCACGAACATTTCGATCTTTACCTTCGGCAGCAGATCGACAGTATACTCCGCCCCACGATACATCTCGGTATGGCCCTTCTGACGGCCGTGGCCCCGCACCTCGGAGATGGTCATGCCCTCCACGCCGATTCCGATGAGTGCCTCTTTTACTTCCGCCAGTTTGTGTGGCTGGATAATCGCCTCAATCTTTTTCATATGGTATCCATTGTCGACCGCTTGCAGCCCGTGGTAGAAGTCCCGCCAGGCAGCATGCTTCTCCACCAAAGGCCTCAAGCTGCTGGTTTGCCGTGGTGGGGCAGGCGCTTTCGCCTGCCAACCTTACGCCTCCGTTGCGTGTATGGCATCCTCCGGATAGCCCAGTAGTCCGAACTCAGGAACATCCAAGCCTTCTTGCTCGACTTCCTTCGACACCCGCATCGACTTCACCGCGTTCACCGCTTTGAACACAATGAAAGTGGCTCCGAAGGCCCACGTGGCGCAGATCGCCGCACCCATGAGCTGGACCAGAAACTGCTTGGTATCGCCGTACAGCAGCCCGGTCACTCCCCTGCCCGCTTGCCCCAGATAGCTGGTAGCGCCGACGCCGTTCCACCCTGCGCCATACGTGCCATCGGCAAACAGTCCGAGAGAAATGCCGCCGAGCAAGCCACAGAAACCGTGGACGGAAATGGCGCCGCAGGGATCGTCGATCTTGGTCACGTGGTCATTGAACAGAACCCCCAGGCAAACTACCAGGCCTGCGAGAATGCCGATGACGAACGCCGAAGTTGGCCCCACGAATGCGCAGGGCGCGGTTATCGCCACCAGGCCCGCGAGCATACCATTGCAGGCCATGGTGATATCCGGCTTGCCAAATTTCCAGTACCAGAACAGCATCGCGGTTGCCGAACCCGCAATCGCGGCCAGATTGGTGTTGATCGCGACGACCGAAATACGAAGATCTGTGGCGCCCAGTGTCGAACCAGGATTGAAACCCATCCAGCCATATAGCAGGACGAAGGTTCCGATGACGACGTAAACCAAGTTGTGGGCCGGAAACGCGCGCGGTTTCCCGTTCGGCCCGAACTTCCCAAGCCGAGGCCCCAACACCACCGAGAGCGCCATCGCGCAGAAACCACCGACCGCATGAACTACCGTCGATCCCGCGAAATCGACGTATCCATGCCCGAGTCCCAGCGTGTTGCCAAGCTGCGACATCCAGCCCCCGCCCCACACCCAGCAGCCGAAGACCGGGTAAAGTATCGCGCCTATGAACAATTCACAGAGCAGAAAGGACCAGAAGGTGATCCGCTCGCATATAGAACCGACGATGATGTATCCCGCGGTCTCCATGAACACAACTTCAAAGAGCGCCAGAACGTTGCTGCCGGCGTCGTAACCCGGCCCGGCCATAAAGAAGGCTTTGCCTCCCAGAAACCCCCACAGGCCGTGTCCCAAAAGGAAGTGATTCAGCGTCGGAGTCCCACCTAAGTTCGTAGGCGCGGCATTGACGGCCACGGCGCCGAACTGGAACGCGTATCCAACCGCGTAATATGCGATAAAGGCGAAGACGTAGGCCGCGAAATTCAGCATCATCAGATGCCCCGCGTTCTTCTTTCTGACCAGGCCGCAAGTGAGAAGCGCGAAGCCGGCCTGCATGAACAAAACCAGATATCCTGTGTTCAAGGTCCAGGCGAAGTTAGTGGCCAGTCGAACGTGCCCTACGGAATCGGCGAGCTTGATGGCCAGCGGCTCTTTGGTCGCCTGGCTCTGGTAGTCATCGAAGTCTTTTTTCTTCTGAGCATAATCTGGAGCAGTCTTGTCGGTCGGTTCAGTAACGACAAAGGCATTGCCTCCGGCGTCAACCGCGGTCGTCTTGTCGCCTGTCGCGATGCCTGCGGGATCCGGCTTCGGTCCTTCCTGGCCCATGCAGGGCATCAGCCAGACCGCGAGGATGCCGGCGGCAAGAGCCAGGCCTCTGCGAAACGCCTTCCCGAGAGGCTGGCGGCGCGATCTTCCCGTTCGCTTCTGTACCTTCACAATTCAATCTCCTGGATCTTCGTATCATAGACGGAAAGCTTTACTCGGACGAAACGGAAATTTCTATCGCGGAGATAACGGATTTATATCGCCATCCGTCAGTCACGCCTTGGATTACCACGCCATGCAGCGATTTGGATCTGTTGCTGCGGATTTTATAAAAAAGTTATAGCAAAGCCTGGAGCCACGGTGGTTGGAGAGGGTCCGGCGCCAAGATTGTGGTGAGTGCGACGCCGGTGTGGCCGTCTATAATGGTTGGTCCGCCATTAATACTAGTCAGGAGGATGTATGAATCCGCAAGAAGTGTTGGATTATGCAAAGAAGAACGAGGCTCGGCAGTTGGATCTCCGGTTTACCGACATCCCGAGCCTGCAACACCACGTTTCCTACCCCATCGGCGAGTTGAGCGCCGGCAGCTTCGAAGAAGGCTTCGGCATGGACGGCTCCAGCATTCGCGGCTGGGCCGCCATCCACGAGAGCGACATGCTGCTGGTGCCGGATGCCACGACGGCGTTCATGGATTCGTTCGCCGAAACGGCCACGCTGGTGATGTACGGCGATGTGATCGACCCCATCACCAAGCAGCATTACGAGCGCGATCCGCGCTGGATCGCCAAGAAAGCCGAGTTGTACCTGAAGAACAGCGGGGTGGGCGATACCGCCTATTTCGGTGCCGAGGCCGAGTTCTTCATCTTCGACAATATCCGCTTCGACCAGAACCAGCACTGCGGCTTCTATTTCATCGACGCCGAAGAGGGCCGCTGGAATTCGGGGCGGGAGAAGGACAATCTGGGGTACCGGCCGCGCTACAAGGAAGGCTATTTCCCGGTGCCGCCCACGGATCACTATCAGGACCTGCGCAGTGAGATGGTGCAAACCATGATCCAGTGCGGATTGCACATCGAATGCCATCATCACGAAGTGGCCACCGGCGGGCAGTGCGAGATCGACCAGCGGTTCGACACGCTGGTGAAGTCGGCGGACAACATGATGCTGTACAAATACATCATCCGCAACACGGCCAACCAGTATGGGAAGACGGTAACGTTCATGCCGAAGCCGTTGTTTGGAGATAACGGCAGCGGGATGCACACACATCAGAGCATCTGGAAAGAGGGTAAGCCGCTGTTTGCGGGGGACTGCTACGCGGGGCTGAGCCAGTTGGGGCTGTGGTACATCGGGGGATTGTTGAAGCACGCGCGGGCGCTATCGGCGATCATTGCGCCGACCACGAACAGCTACAAGCGGCTGGTGCCGGGGTATGAAGCGCCGGTGAACCTGGCGTACTCGCGGCGGAACCGTTCGGCGGCGTGCCGGATTCCGATGTACTCGGCGAGCCCGAAGGCCAAGCGGGTGGAGTTCCGTCCGCCGGACCCGGCGGCAAATCCGTACCTGGCGTTCGGCGCGATGCTGATGGCGGGGTTGGACGGCGTGGCCAACAAGATGGATCCGGGCGAGCCGCTGGACAAGGACATTTACGATCTGTCGCCGGAGGAGATGCGCAACGTGCCGTCGATGCCGGCCTCGCTGGAGGAAGCGCTGAGCTGCCTGGAAGACGATCATGGATTCCTGCTGAAGGGAGACGTGTTCACCGAGGAATTGATCGAGACGTTCATCGACTACAAGCGGAAGAACGAAGCGGATGCCATCCGGCTGCGGCCGCATCCGTACGAGTTCGCGTTGTACTACGACGTGTAGGCGGCTTCGCCGCCGGTTCTGGGTGCTGGGCGCTGGCCGGCCCCAGCCCCCAGTCCCCAGCCCCTAGCCCCTCTTTTATGGCTGGCACGATTATCCAGATCAACATCTCGCTTGGCGGCATTCCCAAGCGGCTGATCGCATCGGCCATGATCACGCCGCTGGGTCTGGCGAGCGATGCTTGCGCGCATCCGCAGATCCACGGCGGTCCGTTGCAGGCGGTGCTGCTCATTACTTCTGAAGCCATCGATGAGTTGCAGGCCCGCGGCTATCCGGTCTTCTATGGAGCGCTCGGCGAGAACCTCACCACGCGCGGTCTGGACCGCCGCCAACTGCGCATCGGCCACCAGCTTCGCGCCGGCGCCGCCATCCTGGAGATCACCAAGGTGCGCGGCCCTTGCGCGGCCTTGGATGTGTACGGCCCCGCCATCAAGCAGGAGATTTACGACGCCCAGGTGAATGCTGGCGATCCCACTTCGCCGCGCTGGGGAATGGGCGGCTTTTATGCGCGCGTCATCGAGCCCGGCCCCGTCCATGCAGGCGACCCAATCCTGATCCTCACGGCGCTTTGTTGAAATGGCCATTTATTATGGCTATGCTGAATTTCGATGGACGTCAGTATCGCGGAGGCCAAGAATCGGCTGACTCAGCTTGTGCGCGCGGTGGAAGAAGGTGAACCCGTAGTAATAACCCGCAACGGCAAGCCCGTCGCGCAACTCACTCCGCCGCCCGAACGGCGCAAGGTGCGGTTCGGAAGCCTGCGGGGCCGCATTCGCCTCCTGCCGGGATGGGACGATCCGGTGGATCTCGATCGCTTCCTCGCGGGTGACCTCTGAATTTAGACAATGGGACCTTGCACGTTTAACCGTCGAACGTTCCTCTTTGCGAGTTTTGCGTCGTCTATGCGTGCCACCGCCGCCCCGCCG
>JBEKUO010000775.1:0-5972 GCA_049514955.1 Bryobacteraceae bacterium
GTGCTCAACCATCCGAATTTCGCCCTGCCTTCGGTGATTGCAGGCATTCCCGGCCAGCCGGCGACCCAGACCGGATTTGGAGCGATCACGTCTACCACATCGCCCCCGACCGGGCTGCTTGGTGTGGGCTTGGGCGGCGACAACTCGCCCCGCATGATCGCGGTTCAAGCGCGATTTGAATTCTGAGGAGCGGCGCGCGGCGTGTTTGCACAGCCGCAGGCGGAGCCGCCAAATCAAATCCAAGTCGTCGTTTGATCGAGGCTCATTTCTTATTGTTTTGTTGCACCGAATTCTAATGGTGGGGAGCCTCCTTTTTCATTGGCAACGGCCGCGCGAGGCTCCCCCCATCCGGGGGCGGCCCCTTCCCACGCAAGCGGGCATTGCAGGCGGGCGCGGGACGGTAGGCTGCCTTACTTGGGTTGCGCTTCCACTAAAATTAAGTTCTCTTTGGTTATCTTATGTATTGAACTTGGAATTTATTAGGGTTATTATTATCCAGTTGACGGTTAATTATCCATTTGGCCAGAGGAGGTTGATAGTTCCCATGGTTAACGAATCCATAGCCGGTCAGAATGCTCTGGAGTTGGCGACGTTCGGCGAAGTCCTCTACGCATTCAGCTCCCTGCGATCCACATCCGGACGCAGGCGGGGGTCGCGCGGCGACACCGAGATGCTCCCGTGGAGCAACATAGGGCCGGACGCCGCGGCCGATTACGAAGTGCCCCCGATTCCGAGGAGGGCGCTTGCGCCTGTTCCCGAGCGTGTGGACCCACCAGCTCCCAGGCGGTTGGTCAAACCCCGGCGAGCCTCTGGCCGGTGCACCTGCGGCCAATGCCGCACCTGCATGGAGAATGCCCGTTGGGAGCGCATCTTCCAGGAAAAGTTTGCCAACTAGGATTACTACAACCACGAGATCCGAATTCATTACGCCTCCCCTCTGAGCAGCATTTAGTGGGTGTCCCAGGTGGGGCAGGCGCTTTGGTCCGCCTCCCATCGCAGGTGGGGCAGGCGCTTTCGCCTGCCAACCGATCTCTTCACGAAGGGCAGGTCCGCGGCCGCGATCTGCGCCCGGTTGCTGGCAAGCCCATGGCCGCTCAGACGGACTGGCCGGCCCGATATTCTCCCCTGCGGCTCGCCACCCCGGTTACTCGGGCGCAGGCTGCGAGACATCGATCTGCCGCACCATGGCATCCATCTTCTCGTTCAACTCGTTCAGCAAAGCCTGCTCGGCTTGGAGCGAGCTGGCGAACTCGCTTTCACGCCCCGCTAACTGCTGATCCGGACCATTGGCAGCGGCATTTTTCAAATTGGCCCGCGTAGTTTCCAGTTGCTTACGCTGTTCCGCATCCACCGCGCCCGAAAGCTCCTGATCGATTTGGGCAATTGCTTCCGTGACCTTCGTGCGCCGGGCAGCCTTCTCCGCAATCTGTTTGCGAACGCTATCGAGCTGCTGCGAGATCCGGGCCACCCTTTGGTCTTGCAACTGCGCACGCTGCATCATCAACTGCATCTTCGGACCCACCAAGATCGATTTCTCCAGCGTCAGCCGCAATTGATGGACCTCGGTGAGCAGCGCCTGCATCGTGGCGCCATCCGGGTTTGGGTTTTGAGCGTGCACCGGAGCGGCTAAGGTAAGGGCTGCCATCAGGGCGACGGCCCCAAATCTGAATTGCTGTTTCATCGCGGTTTGTCCCTTTCGTCGATGGAGAGAGTGTAGCGCTTGGACGCCGCGCCAGTGCCGATCGCGCCGTTGAGTGCACCAGTGTGGTGCGCTTGTTATCATTGGGGTATGAAAAGCCGCTCAAAAACTCGTACTCGCGCGGCATCGTCCATCCGCCAGAGCGTCACCATTCCGGCACAGCTCGCGGTTGAAGTGGAGCGGGTTGCCCGCAAAAGGCATCTGACGATGAGCCGGGCGCTCGTGGTCCTGGCGCAGCGCGGAGTGGAGGCTGAAGCGGCAGCACGGGCTCGTCTCAATGCGACCTATCGCCGGTTCTTGTCCGAGGCCGATCCCGAGCGCAAAGGCGAAGCGGGGAAGGAGCTGATCCGGGCAATCTTCGGGAAGGACGCCATTGCCGAAGATTCGATTCTCTAGTCTTCCGCGGCCGGTCTGGGAGCACATTCTTGCGCGCGTAGAGGAGCGTCAGATCTCTCTGCAAGATCTTCGCCGAATGCAGGATTGGGTGAATGCCGGCCCATGGGCGCCGGCGGGTGACTGGTACAAGAACTTCGGCTCATTCATAATTTGCGGTTCCGGCGAGTTTCCAAAGACTGTGCTGGGAAAGGGGATGGCGCCCTTTGGGACCAGGATCGATTAGCGTGGAAAAAAGCCGTCTGCCCGGCCCGGAGCGCGGCACGGCCGCAATGTACTGTTCGCACGTTTCGCGGCCAAGCGGCGAAACCCGAAGCCGTCTGCGGGGCACAGACGCGGACATTGTGTATACGTTGGTTGTATACTGAAAATCGTGGCGGCAGCGGACCCGTTGGAAGGTTGCAGCGGATTTGACTGGGACGAAGCCAATACCGGCAAGAACTGGGACCGGCACCGGGTGACGCCCGAGGAGGCCGAAGACGCGTTCTTTCAAGAGCCTCTTGTCGTGCGTAGCGATGTGCGGCATTCCAAGGGCGAGAAGCGCTATTACGCGCTTGGGAAGACGAGTACTGAACGGCTGCTGTTCATCGCGTTTGCCGTTCGGCGGAACCGGATTCGAGTGATATCGGTCCGTGACATGAACCGGAACGAAACGGCGATCTATGCCAAGCATGAAAGAGAGACTTCCTGATTTCAAAAACGAGGACGAGGAAAGACGATTCTGGGCTACTGCGGATTCGACGAAGTACGTGAACTGGCAGTCTCTCAAGGTGCTGGCGAATCGGCGTGACGTACCTTACCAGTCGCTGCTGAAGGTCTTCCTGGCGGAGCGGCTGGCCCAGGAGCGCCAGTCGCAATCGCACTGAGCTCGCTTCCCAAGAAAGCCGAACCCATCAAGCCACCGTGCCACGGAAGCAGTCTTGGTGAAGTCGTCATAGAACTCGCCACGCTGCGCAGAGATTGTGCCGCTGCCGGCAGGCGCTGCGCTTCAGTGGGGTGGCGACTTCGTGGACCGCTACTGCCTGCATGTTGACGATCTCGATCCGGCTGTTACCCATAAGGGCGCAATAAATGCCGCCGGATCGCCTACTCAGGCGAAGACACCCCATCCGCATTCGATCCCGCAGTAGAATCGTATCAATGGAACGTCCCGATCCCTCCGTTGCCGAAACCGTGGCCGTGGAGCGCCTGGCCGTATCCGTGCCCTCCAGTTCCTCCATCTCGCACATCTCCTCGTCGTCGGCAGCCGACGAGGGCCGCTTTGTCCCCGGAACGCTGTTGGGCGGCCGTTATCGCATCATCGGTCTGTTGGGGCGCGGCGGCATGGGAGAAGTCTACCGCGCCACCGACCTGGCGCTCGGCCAATCCGTGGCGCTGAAGTTCTTGCCGGAAGAGGCGGCCCACAATCAACGTCTGCTCGAGCGATTTCACGGCGAAGTGCGCATCGCCCGGCAGGTCTCGCATCCCAATGTCTGCCGCGTCTACGATATCGGCGAAGCCGACGGCATGCCATTCATCTCCATGGAGTACGTGGATGGCGAAGATCTGGCATCACTGCTGCTGCGCATCGGGCGTCTGCCCGCCGATAAGGCCGTCGAAACAGCGCGCAAGCTTTGTGCCGGGTTGGCGGCCGCCCACGACCGCGGCATCATTCATCGCGACCTGAAGCCGCAAAACATCATGATGAACAAGCGCGGCGACGTGGTCATCATGGACTTCGGCCTGGCCGCCATCGCGGATCAACTCTCCGGCGCCGAGGTCCGCAACGGCACGCCTGCCTATATGGCGCCCGAGCAACTCAGAGGCGCGGAGGTCACGGCCAAGAGCGACATTTATGCGCTCGGGCTGGTGCTCTACGAGCTCTTCACGGGCAAGCGGCCTTACGATGCCCACACGGTCCAGGACATGCTCCGCAAGCAGGAATCCGCGCAACTGACGAGCATGACTTCCATCGCCGCCGATATCGATCCGGGGGTGGAGAAGGCGATCCGCCGATGCCTCGAGCCGGATCCGGCCCGGCGTCCGGCGAATGTTCTGTCGATCGCGGCGGCGTTGCCGGGCGGCGATCCCCTGGCGGCCGCCCTGGCCGCGGGTGAGACGCCTTCGCCGGAGATGGTGGCTTCCGCAGGCAAGCTGGAAGGTCTGGCGCGCAAGTACTCGATTCCTTGTCTGGCTCTGATCGCCATCTGCCTGTTTGCCTCGGTCGCGCTCCGCCAGCGCTACTGCGCCGCGATGCATACGGCGCTCGACAATCCGCCGGAAGTGCTGGCGCACCAAGCCCGCGAAATCGCCGCATCCTTCGGATATACGAAGAAGCCCGCCGATTCCGCATTATCGCTGGAGAACCGCAACGAGCTGCTGGACGATCTCAAGCGCCTGCCCGAGCCGCGAAAATGGGACGAGTGGCTGGCCTCGGAAGCGCCCATCATGGCGATCTATCGCGAAAGCCCCTCGGCATTGTTCGCCGATCCTTATGGTGACGTGACCACCGGGAATCCGCCGCCCACCGAAGCGGGGATGGTGCACGTGGAACTCGACGGGGCTGGCCGCCTGCGCGAGTTTTCGGCGGTGCCGTACGCGGACGGGGCGGAGCTCGCGCCGCCGGTGCAGCCCGAAGCCGTGTTCCGCGCGGCGGGACTCGATATGGCGAAATTTGCCGAGGCGCCTGCGAGCTTCGTGCCCGGGGCGGCGTCCGACCATGTGCGCTCGTGGAAGGGGCCGCATCCCAAGATCCCGGACGCGGAACTCACCGTCGGCCTGGCATCGTGGAAAGGACGTATCACACACGCCCGTATTCAACTCCACTGGCCGCGTGCGGGCGGCGCGGCGCCATCGGCGCAGTCGCTGGCATCCAAGCTTCTCGGTGGCGTGGTGCTGTCGTTGACGATGGTGGGATTGCTGGCCGGCGTCTTACTCGCGCGCCGCAACTGGAAGATGGGGAGGGCCGATCAAAAGGGCGCCATGCGCATCGGCATCGCGCGATTCCTGCTCGGCCTGGTGATCTGGCTCGGAACCGTGCACGCCATTCCCGACGGCTCGATGATTTTCATGTTCTTTACGAGCTGCGCAAAATGGCTGATGTGGGGGGCGACGGTTTGGCTGCTCTACCTGGCCCTGGAACCAGCGGTGCGGGCGCGCTGGCCGCACTCCATCGTGAGTTGGAACCGGCTCCTGGCCGGCCGCTGGTTGGATGCCCAGGTGGGCTCGCACATCCTGATTGGCGCGGCGGTGGGCGCCGCGATTTGGGTGGCGGCCGAGTGGATCGACGATGCCAGAACCGATGCCCTGGGTGGCCTATCCGCGCTTTCCGACTCGTTAGGGACACGCCAATGGATCGCCTCGCATGCCGACGCGCTAGCCGGTGCTTTGTTCTTTGGCCTGATCGTTTTCTTTGCGATCTGCGGTCTGCGAAGCATGGTACGAAACAACATCCTGGCGGCCATCGTCGCCGCGTTGTTGTTTACCTTCAGTAACGGCGGAATATTCGATTCCCCCGACTGGCCGGTGAAGTTCGCCATGTATGCCGGCATCTTCGCGGTTTTGATCTTTGTGCTGCTGCGCTTTGGCCTGGTAGCGACGATGGCCGCCATATTCTTCCTTAATAGCTTTAACAAGATTACGCTCGGCTCGGATTGGAAGACCTGGTATGCCCCTTCGGGACTGGCCACCCTAGTTTTGCTGCTGGGCATCGCGGTTTTTGCATTCTGGCGTTCTCTCGGTTCCCGCGAGCTGTTCAGTGAGGATGTAGAACAGTCTGCTTAGCGTGTTGTACTGCCAAGCAGTACGCGTTTCTTCAGGGCCACTGCTGCGCTCCGTGCAGAATTCGGACAATGTGGATGACATCGCCGGTGATTTGATAGACACAGCCCGGACGGAGCAT
>JBEKUO010000776.1:0-3201 GCA_049514955.1 Bryobacteraceae bacterium
CCAGAAACGGGCGACGCCGAGGTCTGCTGGGCGTCAGCTTTCACCGTGATCCTACGAGGCTTGAAGGCCCGGATATAGTTCTGACGAGGAAACTGGAAGTGGCTCATGCCACGATCCATCGCTTCGTGTAGCGCACGAGAGTTATCCCAGCCGTCATGATCGATGCGGTAAGACGCGATCACCGCGCCGGTACGGTCGGCTCCACGTTTGCAATGCACGAACACGCCGCCCGGATTATCAGCCTCGAGAATATTCAATATGCTGCTGATTTCCGCTTCCGTGGGAGGAGTCTTTCCAGTCATCGGAATGTTGATGAACCTCATTCCGTCAGCCGTGACCGCAGCCTGTTCCGCATCGGAGCGTTCGCCGGCTTCGCGCAGGTCAATGACAGTCTTTACGCCGATTTTCGCCAGGTACTTGAACCCCGCATCGGTCGGCTGGGCGCCGCGATAAACCAGTTGGCTCACTTGGTAAAAATTCCTGATGCCAGGCACAGAGGTTCCGGCAAACGCAGGCAAAGCTAAGGTAAACAGCAGAACCCAGGCACGGCCACGTACTAAAAAAGACACATATGAGGAATCGTTGATACTAGACATAGATCCCCTTCGCAATTATTCTGATGCTTGCTGATAGACCTAAGTTACACATACTCAATGTTATTGTTTCTTCATTGGGATGCGTTACCTGGAGCTACTGAACCACACGGATGCGTCTGTTGCGTGCAGTTTTATACGATGGCCGGCACATCGACGCGGCGGAGACCCGCTGAGGCAATTCAGATGCAGGCCGTTACGCGGACAACTTTTCTGGAATGGAGGCAATCCGTATGGAAGATAGAGGTAAAGTAGCATTAATCGCAGGTGTCGGCTTAGGCAGCAGTTTGATGTATCTATTCGACCCGGTTCTTGGGAAGAGGCGCCGCGCACTTATGCGCGATAGGGCTAAACGCATTAATCGCGCGTCGTTGCGGATGGCAAAAACTGTCGATAAGACCGCGCGCCAACTCGCTAAGCGCACCCAGGGCCTGGTACGAGAGGTGCAGACTCTGTCGGCTCGACTCTCATCCGGTTAATGGCTGCGGCACCCCGTCCAGCCTATCTGTAGGTCTTGGCCTTCAACGGCACCGCGGCGGTCTTCGGAGTGGTTTCGAGTTCCGAAATCACCGTCGGCGTCCCCTTCCGTGCGACTAGCGGCGCAGTCCAGGTGGTGACACCCGGTGGCACGCTTTCGAGCAAGGCGGCCGTTCGTGTTGCCGTAGCGCAACCTTCCTCGCATCCGCTGCGTATCGCTGCGTATCTTGGATCGCCTGAAGGCTGTGGCGGAATCTCGAGCCGGTTGGCGAACCTGGATATCGGCCCCGCGCCGCTTTGCCTACTGATATTCACCCAACGCCGTCATGATCATGGATACCGAATCGGTACGGATGGCTGGCCCGGCAGCAGCTTTTACGGCTTGCTTGGGCTATTCACCGGCGCGGCGCTATCCTCTAATTATGTCCTCAGAGAGGCGCACGTCCGCCGTTGAAGGCCATGGGCGAAAGGAAGTGGCAAGCGGCGAGCCGCAGGTTAGCGAATTCCTTCTCCATGCCTGCCACGACTTGAGGACGGCTCTTCGCGCTATCCGCACGAACACCGAGCTGCTTCTGCGGGGCTGCGAAGCGGCGCAAGTGCCCGGCCTTGAAGAACGCCTCGGCTTCATCGTCGACGGCGCCCAGAAAATCGATCGGCTCGTAGATGGCCTCGCCAGTTATTCGATTGCGCTACAAATCCAGAAGGGATCGTTCCAAGCGACGCCGATGGATGTGCTACTTCGAACTGTCCTGAAGAAGCTGGATAAGGAGCTCCGCGCCAATCAAGCCACCGTAACCTACAACAAGCTGCCGTGCGTCTCCGCAGACCCGGACCGGCTCATGGAGGTCTTCGAGAACCTGCTCCATAACGCTCTCTGCCACCGGGGTCCAGCCCCTCCTCTCATCGAAATCACCGCGGAAAGGCGGGCGGAAGAGTGGCTGTTTGCCGTTCGAGACAACGGCCCAGGATTGGAGGCGGCCTATCTGGAAAGTGTCTTCCAGCCATTCGTGCGCTTACACGGAAAGCGTCACGCCGGTCCAGGTTTGGGTCTGGCGATTTGCCGTGTAATCGTAGAACGGCATGGCGGGCGGATCTGGGCCGAACCGCCAGCCGGCGCCGGAGCTGCGTTCCTGTTTACACTTGCCGCGGATTAGCCGCCCATCGCCAGCCCTCAAGCGATGGCGCCGACGCCGTGGGAGTTCCGGGCATCGTACGAGCGCAGCTTGCTGTGGAGCGTCCGCAGACATATACCCAGAATCTTCGCCGCCCGGCGTTTATTATTGTTCGTCTGTTTCAAAACCAGCCGGATGTAGGCTTCTTCCATTTCGCTCATACGGGCGCCCGCGCGGAGCGGTAGCACGGCGTCATCCTGCGGAGTCTGCGGCAGTGCGGATGGTGGCGCCTCCGGCGCTAAGGCGCCAGGAAGGTGTCGAGGTTGAATTTCACCCTCGCGCGCCACGATCACCGCGCGCTCGATTACGTTTCGTAGTTCGCGGACATTCCCGGGCCAGGAACCCGCTTCGAGGCGGGCCAGCACCTCGGGACTCAGATGGGTAACCCGGCAGTCGTGCTTCTGGTTCAGATCGTCGATCAAAGCCGCCGCGATGGGTGGAATATCCTGCCTGCGCTCGCGGAGAGGCGGAAGCGAAATGTGGAACACGTTCAGGCGATAGTAGAGATCCTCGCGCAGCCGTTTGTCCTCTATCGCCTTATCCGGCGAACGGTTCGTCGCTGCCAAAACTCGCACTGCGATCGGGATGTCATTCGCACCGCCCAACCGCCGTACTTTCGACTCCTCGATCACGCGCAGCAGCTTGGCTTGCGTGCCAATCGGCATCTCCCCGATCTCATCGAGCAACAGAGTCCCATTTTGGGCTTGTTCGAAACAACCAATACTGCGCGCCGCCGCGCCGGTGAACGCTCCTTTTTCATGGCCGAATAGCTCGCTCTCCACAAGGCTCTCCGGCAGCGCGGCGCAATTCACGGCCACAAATGGACCGCCACTTCGCGGGCTTAGCTGGTGAATCGCGCGCGCGACTAGTTCCTTGCCAGTTCCGCTTTCGCCAGTGATCAGAACCGAGGCGGTCGTCGGCGCAACCTGCCGGATCATAGAAAAGACTTCTTTCATCGA